>CAZHDI010000001.1:0-44758 GCA_964531285.1 uncultured Alphaproteobacteria bacterium
AAACACAGCAGACAACCGCCCACCACGCTCCCAATTCCAAATTGTCAAAGAGCAACCGGTCAGCTCTTCGGAAAGAGCCACGAAAACCGTGTGTTTTCGGTAATGGCGAGATGCTGAAGTCACCGTGCTCGCCGCCGGTGAGGGGTGGATATAAAGGCCTCCCCCCACCCACGCAAGCGCTTTTTTTGGGCGCCGCGCATTTTTTAACCCTCCTTCCACTCTCAGCCCGACCCGCCTGGAGAATCCGGGCTTTCCGCGCCGTCCCTGCGGCGCCCCTCACTCCCCAGCATTGGGCCCCCGCATTGGGCCCCCGCATCCCCCCCCCGCATTGGGCCCGGCGTTTTACGATCCTCCAGCGGCCCCACGACCGCTCCCCACAGGGACGGGACTCGTCCAAACTGGCGTGGCCCTGTTCGACCGCGATGAAGGATCCCTGCCCATGCCCCTGCCGAGCGAAAGCCCCTCCCCTTCAGGCCTAAGGCCGCCCAAGATCGGCCTCGCCCTCGGCGGCGGCGTGGCCCGGGGCTGGGCCCATATCGGTGTGCTGAGGGCCTTATCACGGGCCGGAATCGAGCCCGATATCGTCTGCGGAACATCGATCGGCGCCCTGGTCGGCGGCTGCTATCTCGCCGGGCACCTCGACACCCTGGAGGACTGGGCGCGGGGCCTGACCAAGCGCCGTTTGATGGGCTATCTCGATTTTTTCACGACCGGCAGTGGCCTTCTTGGGGGGCGCAAGCTGGCCCGCATGATGGATGCCTATCTTGCGGATGTGCGCATCGAAGAGCTTTCCCGCCCCTTCGTGGCCGTCACCGGCGAACTCGCCACGGGCCACGAGGTGTGGATCGACGAGGGCCCCCTTGTCGAGGCCATCCAGGCATCCTATGCCCTGCCCGGCGTATTCAGCCCCATGATGAAAAACGACCGTTTGCTGATCGACGGCGCGCTGGTCAATCCGGTCCCTGTGTCCGTGTGCCGCGCAAAGGGCGCGCGGCTCGTCATCGCGGTCACCCTGAATGCGGATTCCTTCGGAAAGGGCACCCTGATCGAGACCGATGCCGCGCTGGAGGTCGACCTGCATCGCCTGCACCCGGCGGCCGGCGCAGAAACGCCTGAAATGGACGGAAAAAAGCGCTTGAGGCGACGCCGGGACGTGGCCAGCCGGCTGATGATGCGCCAATTGTTCGGGCGGGAACAAAGCGCTCCGGGGATCGCCACGGTCATGCTCGGCGCCCTGAACATCATTATGGATCGCCTGGCCCGATCGCGCATGGCCGGCGACCCGCCCGACATCCTGGTCTGCCCACGAACGGGCCATATCAGCCTGCTGGGCTTCGACCGCGCCGAGGAACTCATCCGCCTCGGCGACGAGGCGCTCACCCGGGAACTGCCGGCGATCCGCGAAGCCATGACCGTTCTGCACTGACCGCGCGCCACACCGCCGGGCGAGGCGGCAGAACGCCTCCGGAGGGTCAGGACGCGCTGTGGATATAGGTCTTCAGCGCAGCCGCCTCCGCCTCGATTTCCTCGATCTTGATCTTCACGGCATCGCCGATGGAAATCAGGCCGACCAACTGCCCGTCCGTGACCACCGGCACATGGCGGAACCGCTGCCGGGTCATCAGATCCAGGATGTCCTCCACCCCATCGTTTTCCGAACAGCAGATGACATCGGCGGTCATGAACGCCCCAATCGGCTGGTCCATCACCGCCGACCCGTGGGTGGCCAGCGCCCGCACGATATCGCGCTCCGACAGGATGCCGATCGGCATGCCTTGCACATCCGTCACCACCACGGCGCCGATGCCCCGATCGCGCAGGATCACCGCCGCCTCGAACAGGGTTTGATCCGCATGGGCTGTAAAGACCGCGTGGCCCTTGTCAGCAAGAACCGCTCCGACCTTCATGGGTCCGTCCTCCTTGCCCGGCTTTGTCTGTCGGGGTCGGCCGGGCGGTCCTGTCCGCACGCCATGCGGGAAGGGCTGCCCCCCGCCCCATGTCGCCCCTTGGCGGAACCCTGCCCAAAGATCGGACAGCGCCCCGGGGGCCGTTTGGGACATACCGGCCGGGATCGGTCATAACCCGTGTTACAATCAAGAGCATGATCCGAAACACGGGGCGGTGCAAACCCGGTTTCAAACCCGGTTTCAGGGCCCTTACCATCCCTCACCCGGCGGTTTGCGCGCCCATGGCAACTGTGTCCCGGGCCGGCCTGTGGTTGACGGGGCCGTAAGCATTTTCGCGAGACGGAAAACCGCTTTACAGTGCGGGATAAGGCACACGAAGGCGGAGGCTGTCGGCATGGCGCGGGACGAGGAGAACACACTTCAGGGGCCTCCCGACCAGGACAACATCCTGGTCCTGCCGCCCAAATCTTCCGGCGAGGAGGCCTCTGGATCCGGGGAAGATGCAGGGTCGTCCGGCGCAAGACCGTCCTCGCGCGGACGCCCGCCCCAGCCGCCACGCCCCCCGCGGCCCGGCCCAAAAGACGATGACACACCGCGCCGCGGGGCGTTGCCCGTCACGGCGATTCTCATCATGGCCACGCTGGCAACGGCCGGCCTCACGGTGTCCGCTGCCGCTTTTTTTGCCATTTACCGGGTGCCCCTGAGCATCCAGATCATGCTGCCCATCGTGGTGATGGCGACACTCTACGGCCTTGCCTATGTCTTCATGCACCGCGGTTGGATCATCGCCGGGCAGACCGCGCTCAACACGGGTCTCATCGTGTTCGGGTTGGCCGTCTACACCATCGGCAGCAGCCTGAGAGTGGTGAATCATTGGCCCGACCTGCTGCTCATCTGGGCCATGGGGGCGCTCTTTGTGGCCGTCCTGGTGCCCTCAAAAACCGCTCTCACCCAGACCTTTCTGGTGGCTTGCGCCTGGTCCACCAGCGAGTCGATCTATTTTTTCGCGCCCCTCCACTGGCATTTTCTCCTGCTGTGGGCGGCGGCCTTCACGCTGACGAGCGCCCTTAACTGGCTGCCTGGGCTTTACGTGGCAATCGGCACCCTGGCTCTCTGGCTGGGGCTCAACAGCATCAGTGCCTTGAGCGAGCTTTATTGGGAGCAGATCCATGTGGCGAGCCTGCATGTCCTGTTGTGGCTGGGCCTATGGGTCATCTCGCGACTGCTGGCGACCTTTGAGCTGGAATTCGCCCGCACCCTCGCCCGGGCTTCGCTGGCCCTGATGCTCGCGGCCATGGCTTATCTGATGACGACCTATGCCTATCCGGAGGATTTCAAATTCCTCTGGTCGGTGACGGCGGCCATTGGAGCGGCCCTGGTGCTTCTGTTCAGCGCCCTGGCCCTGGCCCGGTCCGGCGCCGGCGCCAACCGCTACCGCGACCCCGTGGAGCTGCGGGCCGGCCTGCGGGCCTCCGACCTTTTCGTCGTCATCACCATGACGGTCTTCGCCGTCGGCTATCCCCTCGCTTACGACACCATTGATCGCATCCTCGTGCTCTATGACAGCCGGCTGCTTGCGGTCATGACAGGGACTGTGTTCTTGGCCTGGTGCCTGTGGGTGGTGCTCATGGGCCGGCGCGAACACGACGGCATGGTCATTGGGATCGGTCTCGTCGCCGCTGCGGTGGAACTTCTCATCGTGCTCAATGAGGTAATGAATGGCGGCGCGTTCTTCACGAGCGGCAATTTCATCGTGACCATATCGGTCGGCGCCTCGGTTCTGATCGCCCTGGTCATCATCCTGACCTGGATCCGCAGCCGCGGCACGCCGCCATGGTCGAACGACCGGGAAACACCGTCCACGGATGTCTGATACGCCCGAGCACCGTGCGGGCCGATGGATCGCCGGGCCGGGAGAGCCCGAAGGGAGATGACCGATGACCATTGCCATACGGATCATAATCGTGCTGGTAATTCAGGTCGCCGTTCTCGGCGGCATGCTGGGGCTGCACCTGACCACCCTGTGCAGGGGCGAACCGGTGATCATCATGACCCGGAATGTGGAGGCGGAGGACATTATCGCCGGGAACACCATTCCCTTGCGCTATTCCATCGGCAATATCGACCTGTCGGGCCTCGACGGCAGCGACCAGTTCCGCAAATTCGACCCGGTCTATGTCATCCTGCGCCGCTTCGAGAACCGGCAATATGGCAGCATCTGGTATGCGGACCGGGTGGAGAACGATCTGGAGGGCCAACAACTCCGGGACAATGAGATCGCCATCCGGGGCACGGTCAACCGGGTCGTCACAAACCGGAACCGGCTGGGCAGCGACCGCCCGCCCCGGATCGAAATCTCCTATGGCATCGAAGACTACCGGGTGACCAGCGGCGATGCGGATGTCTTCGGTGCTCGCCGCGGACAAGTGGACATCGCCATGCAACTTCTCGTGGACTCCAGCGGGCGTGCCATCGTGGAAAGCATGCTGACACCGACCGGCGCGCTCATCAGCCCGCCGAGCCTTTGGACCGGCCTGTGCCAGTGATTGGCGTCGCGCCGTTGCCAGCCCAAACCCGGATGAATTGAACCGGCCACCCCTTGTCAGGGGGCCTCGCGATGCGAGGGATCGCACCGGAGGCGCCGTCACGGTCCCGGGCGAAAGCCCGGTCCCCTGGGAAAGCAGCCCAGCGGCACCAAGGACGCCGGGCTCCAGATCATGTCTCCGCGAACACAGATCAGACGATCACTCGGGGAATTTTCCGAGGGGAAAGGGCTTGTCTTCCTTGATGAAGGCAACGAAGGCCAGCAGATCGGTCAGGTAGACGATGGCCCGGCGCGTGAAGCTGCGCAGTTCCTCGTTCAATTCCTTGTTCAGCAGGCCGACGATAAATTGCAGCAGGGCCAGAAACAGCACGAGGCCGAACAGCATCCACGCAAGGACGCCATAGCCCACCATATAGAGGAGGCGGATGAAAAGGCTGCGCTGGTAGTCACGACCCGCGCCGTCGGACGCCGCTCCGCTGGACGACCCGGTACCGCCGCCATAACCCGAACCGCCCGATCCCGAACCGCCCGATCCCGAACCGCCTGTTCCAGACTTACCCGGGGCGCCGCCGCCCGTCGAACTGCTTTTTTCTCCATCGCCCAAGGCGGACGAAACACCTGAAACCGTTTCCGATGCCATGCCGGTCGTCTCCACACTATGGGCCGCATCCTGCTCGGAGGCGGCACGGGTTTCGGGTTGGGGATCCGGCTTCACGTCAATCGTGACACCGGACGATGGGGCGGAGGATCGACGCTGGCGCGTGCCGTCGTCGACCGGGTCGAGTACATCCTGATCCGTGGTCTGATTTGTGTCCACCATGACATCCTCTTCGTAGGGATCACCAAGAACGGCAGACTGGCCCCCGCGAGCCTGCCGGGAACGCATACGCTAGAACCATGAAAGGCGCGGCGGCGCCCTTGACCCCCAGGAGCGGTGGTCCGCAAGGAGCGGACCGCCAACAGGCGGGCTGTGTCGAGGCGCGGACGATCAATCACCGCCCGAAGCCGCGCCAGCCGCCACCGGCCCCATAGGGTCGGTAGGGATCGAACAGCGGCATGGCCAGGAGGCCGGAAAAAAAGCCGCCGAGATGGGCCTCCCAAGCAATGAGCTTCGCCTCACCCGGTCCGCCGAAGCCGATGACGCCCATCACAAGATTAAGCAGCACCCAGATGGCCACGAAGCCCATGACCCGCTGGTCCGTCAGGGGCGCCAGGGGAACGGGCGCCGATGACGGCCACCCCAGCAGGCCGACCTGACGTTGAGAAAACATGAACCGCGCCGCAGCGCCCATCAATCCTGCGATCGCACCGGATGCGCCGACGACGGGAATCACACCGTCCATATTCATCACGAGGTGGAGGACCGCCCCGCCAACGGCACAGATACAAAATAATGCCATGAATCGGGCATCGCCGAGGCGTCGCGCCACCGGTGCGCCGAAGGCAAGAAGCCACACGCTGTTGAATCCCAGATGCATCAGATCGCCATGGAGCATGGCATAGGTCAGGAACGTCGCAAGGCCACCCAAGGGCTCTGGGAGCGTGAACAGGTCTTCCGCCCCGGCCACGCCCTGGGTCAGACGCGCGGGAATGAATCCGAAATCGAAAATGAGCCGCGTCGATGTCTCGATGGGGAGGGCGACCCGCATGAGATGCGCAAGGACAATCGCCCCGATTAGCCACAGAACGACGGAGGGGGCATTGATCGCGGGCTGGTGCGGCGGCGGCGCGCCGAACAGGGGCCCGCCCCTGCGGTCATCGTCCAGCCGGCGCCAGGGAGTGCGGTTCATGTTTCGCTCTTTTGGTTGAGAGACAGCAATGGTCGAGAGCGCAGGCTATGGGCCCACGGCCACCGGGACGGGATGCCGTTCAAACCGGCCTGCGGCCCATCCAAAGCGGCATTCGGCATCGTCATTCAGTGATCCTTCCCACGCGGTGCGGTGCATGCTTTGCGCAGTCAACACCCTTTCCCAACCATAGGGCCGAGCCGGTGAAGCGTCGAGGCGCAGGGCAGCGCGCGCTTTGGCACGGAACCTGCTCCCCTGCTTCAAAACCGCCGGACGATCCGGCGTGGCGGCCCCTCGAGCCCGTTATCGTCCTATCCAGCTTTGCATGGGACCATCCCGGGGCTTTTCGGGGGCTCTCGGGGTGACGGACGGTCTGGTGGGGCCGGTGGGGACCATGCGCAATACCAAAACGAAACGCGTCTTTGATTACTGGCTGGCCCTGAAAGGCACACGCCCAGTCCCTTTTCGGCGCGATGTGTCACCGCGGGATCTGAAAGGGTTGCTGCCCTTCGTCTTCCTCGCCGAGCGCGTGGACGCCCAGATGACGGTGTTTCGCCTCGCCGGGACGGGCCTGTGTGAGCGATATGGGCGGGAATTGCGCGACCACAATCTCGAGGCCCTGTGGTCGGCGGGGGATCGACCGGCGTTTCGCCGGTTCGTTGAGCGTATCCTGACGACCCCGGCGCCTGGCCTCGCCTCCTTCCGGGCCGAAACCGTCGACTGCCGCTCCGTTTGCGGGGAAATGCTGCTTCTGCCGCTCGCGAATTCGAGCCGGGCCGATCCCGGTCGGGCCGAAAGGGGGGACAGCCCTGACCAGGACGCGCCCCTGACGCGGCTTCTGGGCTGTGCATTCGCCACGCAGAGCACGAGCTGGCTCGGCCAGCGGCCCCTTGTGCACCACTATCTGGAAGGCACCCGAATGATCGAGCAGCCCGGCCTTTGTTTGGAAACCACGGCGCCATTGAAACAGGCGACCGCCGGCGGACCGGCCGAAGCCGGCGCGCAGACGGCCCCCATGCGCCAGCGCGGGCATCTCAAACTGGTGGTCTCCCACGACACACCGCCAGCACTGGCCCGGCAGGCGAGCCCCCATCGCTTTATCGGATAGGCCTCTCGCCGGGCCTGCCGGGTTTGCGCCGGAACCGGTCCGGTTCAGGGCTTCATGCGCCACGTGAAAATTGAACTGGCCGCATAATTCCAGACGACGCCCACAAGGGTCCCGGCGAGTCCCGAAAGCCACCAGGACGAATTCTGATTCTCGAACAGAAAATTCGCGACGCCCACATTTCCGATCACGCCGAGACTGCACACGGCATAGAAAGACAAAAGGCCTGTAAAAAAAGACAGGCCCTTCAAGCGCTGATCCCGGTAAGTCAGGACATTGTTCAAGAAGAAATTGCTCGTCATGGCGAAGATCGTTGCAACGCCCTGCGCCACCAGGAACCGCATGTCCCACAGGGTCAGGGCGACCCAAAGCGTCAGCATGTGGACGAACACGCCGATAAAACCGATGGCTGCAAACATCACGAAGCGGGCCGGCACGATATGGCCGACCATCTTGTCGAGCAGCAGCGCCGCATATTCCCAGAGGACGAGGCTGTCGAGCTTGCTTTCCCCGTGGACCCGATCCCGGAACTCGTAGGGCAGTTCCCTGAAGGCAAGCCGGGTTGGGCTTGAGGCGAACAGATCCAGCAGGATCTTGAAACCTTCGCCGCTCAGGCGCGGCGCAATGCGCTCGAACACGTCCCGGCGCACGGCGAAAAAGCCGCTCATCGGGTCGGTCAGGTCCGCGCGGACCACGAGGCGACTCACTCGCGTGGCGAGCTTGCTCATGGACACGCGGGACTGGTCCCAAGTGCCGGTGCCGCCGCCCTCGACATATCGGCTGCCGACGACCACGTCCGCCGCCCCATCCCGCAGCTCACGGATCATTTTGGGGATCAGGGTCTCGTCATGCTGCATATCGGCGTCGATGACCGCCACATGGTCGGCCGACGTGCTGAGTGCGCCTTCAATGACGGCCGAAGACAGGCCCCGGCGGCCGACCCGGCGGATACAGCGGATGCGCCGGTCCGTGCGACCCATGGATTTGACGAGATCAGCCGTCCCGTCGGGCGAGTTATCGTCTACGAAGACAATCTCATAGGACATGTCACCGGCGGCCGCACGGAGCTTTTCAACCAGCGGTTCCACGTTGTCCCGCTCATTGAAAGTCGGCACCACAATGCAGCAATCCAAAGCGTCCGGATCACTGATCCTTTCCATGTGACCCCCCCGGGATGTCCGCGCCAGTCCCATACCGCCAACCCAGGCGTTACATACCGGTCACGCGGGCCGATTGCAATTGAAGGGTGCCATGGGGAACGGCGTGACAGAAGGGTGCGAATTCCATGGCTTTGATCATGGGGACCGAAAATAACGTCTGACGTGACAAATTGGACAATAAAGCATTAGAAAGGCGAAACGAGACAACGCACAAGGGAGCAAGCACCCATTTGGTCGCACGGCGTCGGCCTCCTTCCCGGATGCCTCGCGCCCCCGGCAAACCCCCTTCGGAATGAGACGGCCATGACGGCGACAGCATTGCACACCCACGAGCCGGCCTTCCCCGCCATTGCGCGCTCCGCCAGGGCCTGGACCGCTCTGCTGGTCCTGCTTGCGGCCCTGGCGCAAACCATGGTCTTGGCTCTCGGCCTTGTCTCCGTCTCGGCGGACGAAAGCGCCCGCGCGCTCATGGCCCATGCGGTCACGCCGGAAACGGCCCTGGAGCCCTTCATCTGGCCGCCTTTCTACAAGATCGCCGTGGGCGCTGGTCTTTATCTGTATGATGATCTTTTCCTGACGCCCCGGGTCATCGCCTTTTTCATGGGTTTGGTGACCCTCGGCGCGATTCTTTATCTTGCGCATCGTCTGTTCGAGGATCGGGTGACGACAGTGATCGCCGGCGCCCTGGGTGTCTTCCTGTCCCACCGGGTGATTTTCGGCGCGGCGCCCCAGTCCGAAATGTTCTTCAATGTCTTTGTGCTGATGGCCTTTGCGTTCTTTGCCGGCTGGCTGGTACGCCGGCGGCCCCGGGACACACTGCTCGCTTCGGCGCTTTTCGCCCTGGCATGCCTCGTGCGCTTCGAAGCCTGGTTCATGGCCGCGCTTTACGGGCTGTTCCTGGCCTATGCCTGGGCCTTCGAGAGGCGCCTGTCCTTCGGCCTGCTCGCCCTCAACGGAATGATCGTCTCAAGTGCCCCGCTTCTTGTCCTCGGCCAGGCATGGCTCAGCTATGGCTCGCTGGAGCCTTTGTTCATCACCGGCGTCCAGGCGAAGATGTTCGGCGCATCCATGAGCGACCTTCTCTTCAACAGCCACGCCTTCAACACCGCCCGGGATGTCCTGTCCTCTCCGCTGATCCTCGCGCTTGTGCCGCTGACTCTTCTCGCTGTGGAAGACCCGGCCAAGCGCCGCTGGATCCTCTGTCTGATCGGCTCGCTCGTCGTCATCACGCTCGCGACCTTTGCCACCCGGAGCGTGGCCTATGCCGCGCCGTGGCGCCTGAGCGGCGTTTGGACCATGGCCGTCGTGCCCTTTGCCGCCGTGGCCCTGATCAGCCTCGTGCGCAGCTTCGTGCCCCGCTTTTTCGGCCCCTTCGGACGCAGCGGCGCCCTTGCCGGACTGTGCGCCGCGGCCATGCTGGCCTTTGCCCTCGACACCCTGGAGATCGTGCGCAGCTTCAATGGTCAGTTTTCACCGGAAGAGCGCCAGACCGGTGCGTTCATCCGCCAAGCGCTCGACGGGCGGGACGGCAATGTGCTGCTGGCCGCGGACTCCTTCGACTTTCTGGACGTGATCGTGGCCTCCAACCGTCCGGACCGGTTTGTGATCAACCGGGGCGAGGATCCCCTTCAGGTTGGTCTTTATGTCGGCTTCGACGATTTCTGGCGCCGCGAGGACCCGGCCATCTACGAGGCCCATGTCGCCCCGAAATTCGACCTGGACCGGGGCGGCGACGCCGAACAGCTCGCAGCGCGGAATATTTTCCTGGTTGTGAGCGCGAATCCAGCCCACCACACCGCCCTGGATGCCAATTCCATGGCCCGGCTTGCGGCCCGCTTCGGGCCCTGGTCCGTCTACACTTGGCAGCCTTGATCCAACGCCGTCCCGTCTTGCCTCGCCGGGACAGTTTCTGCATGGTGCGCCGCGAAAGAACGGCATCAGCAATGGGATAATCCAATGGCACAGCGCAAACCACGGGTCCTGATTTTTTCACAGCGGCAGGCCGTGACCTGGGTTTCCGCAGCGTGCTTTTACGAGTTCGAGGATCTGATCAGCGCCTGGACGGATGCCGACATTCTGGCGCTGCCCGACCGGCCCTTTCCGATCCGCCGGAAGATCAACACGGTGCTGAACGCCGTGACCCGCATGCCGGAAGTCGCGGCCGCGCTGACTCCGGCGGCGTGGTCACCCTGGACTCCCAAGAAGGAATACGACCTTTTCCTCGCCGTTCTTCCGACGCCGGATTTCAGCTTTGTGCTCAAGGATCTGGATCGAATCAAGGATCTGTGCGGCAAGATGGCGGTCTATGTGCCCGAAGTCTGGGCCCATCGCCTGCGCGGCCACCGGCATCTCCTGCTGCCCCTCCAGGAATTCGACCATATCTATGTCAGTACACGCCATTCGGTGGATACCATGGCGGAACTGACCGGGCGGCCCACGAGCTTCCTGCCCTTCGCCGTCAACACCGAGGTTTTCTCGCCGGCCCCGGAAGGCGCCCCCCGCAGCATCGACGTCCTGACGATCGGCCGGCGCTCCCCGGTCACGCACCGGGCCCTGCTGAACGCGGCCCAAGATACCGGCTTGTTCTATCACTATGACACGATCGCGCAGCCGGCGGCCGCCAAGGACCCGGCCGAACATCGCCGGATGTATGCGGAGCTTCTCAAGCGAAGCCGGTTTTTCCTCTCCAGCCGTGCCAATGCCGACGAGCCGGAAAAAACGCAAGGTGCGGAGGAAGTGGGTCACCGCTTTTTCGAAGGCGCTGCGGCCGGCGCCGTCATGGTCGGTGCGCCGCCACGCACGCCCAGCATGGATGAGAGCTTCGACTGGCAAGACGCCGTTATTGAGGCCCCCTGGGACGATGAGGGCATTGCGGAACGTCTGAGCGCGCTCGAAGCGGATCCGGACCGCCTTGAGCGGATCCGGCGGGCCGGCATTGTCCAGTGTCTGCGCCGCCACGACTGGCTTTACCGGTGGGAGCAGATGTCTGCGGATCTCGGCCTGCCCTTAAGCACCGAGGCTGAACAGCGGCGTGCAGCACTCGAGGAACGGGCCAGCCGGTTCGACAGCGTCGCCGGCTGACCGGGCCGACGGTCACGCCGGCCGGGCGCGCCCGGGTGTCTGATCTTCCGGGTAGTCACCGAACCGCGGCAGACCATCGAGCGTCTCGTCCCGCCGGAACAGAATATGGTGCACCGGCGTGCCCCAAAGAGCCTGAAAGCTCGTATTCTCCCTGCAGAAGCCATCCACGGCCGCCGTGTCGCCGGTTGCGACGGCATCAAACGCCGCCGACAGGCCGGTCAGCAGGCTGCCGGCCGCTTCGGAGCCGGAGCGACCGACCCACATACTGCACTGGCGCGTGAGACCGGTCAGGGCCCGGAGCGCCGCCGCAGCCGCCTGGAAGCGGGTAGGCTCGGCCCGTTCAGCGCAATCCTCGGCGGCACCGATGGCCGCATCGATCAGGGCACCGATCTCCCCTGCCCCACTGAGACTGCCCCCGTAATAGAGGGGCAGGCCGAGGGCATGGCCGAGAGCGGCCCGGGACAAGTGCTCGTCGATCCGGCGAATATCTTCGACCACGGTCGAGGGCTGGCCCGACTGTTCCCGATAGAGACCGTCCCGATAGGCCGGCGCACTCGACTGGAGGCGCAGGCCTGTCGCGATCCCGCGCCGGCACAGATCGCCGCCGTCGATAGGGCTCAGTCCGCGGGCAGCGGGATTGACCAGATGCCCCTCGATCCAGGCCTCGAAGGCCCGGGCCGACCCGCGCCGGTCCCACTTGATCATCATCAGAGTGCGGGCAACCTCGCCCGGCGTTTTGTCGGTCGCAGCAGAAACGCCGGCGATCAGGGCGCGGATCATGGCCTCAACAAAGGTGCCCCGGCGACTGAAACAGGACACGTGCACGAGCCCGTCCGGGCGGCACCGGGCCTTGAGGCCATTCAGTGTGTCCTGGACGGGATCGCGTCCATGGAGCATGGTCTCCGCACTCACGAAATCATAAGACGCACCCGATCCGTCGGCGGATAGAGGGTCGACAGTCTCGACGAGGGAATCCATGAGGCCAAAACGCCCAAAGGCCTCCGTCACGTCGCTCATCACGGCGCTCCGGCGTGCCATGTCCGAATCGAAAAAATGAACCTGGGCACCCCAGCGGGCGAAGGCCAGGGCCGCCACGCCCACGGTCCCGCCGCTGCCCAGCACGCCGACCGAGCGGCCCGCCAACATATTGGGCGGCAGACCAAGGCCTTCGCGGAAAAGGACTGCGCGCTCCTGAACGCTGGCGTCCAGCGCCTCCGCGCTTTCGGGCAACCAAACCCGCGCCTCGGTGCCGCTCCGGGTTTCGAGACCGGCGAGGGGATCCTGCCGGCCCGACCAAAGGCGCTTTGTGGACGACGCGTCACCGGCCGCCGGGGTTGCGTCGGGATGAACGGGGGTCGCGGAAACTGCCGTCATTGGAATGGGCCTGTGTTAAAATGGAGGTCGGCGGGCCGGTTCGTCAGATCCGGTCCGGCTACAATACGGTTCCACCGAAGCCTCTAATGACTCGTGAAGATCGGCGGGAATAACGCGCCTTACGTGTACAAGCACAGGAGACATGCCATGGCGGATCCGGCCTCCTGGGCCCAAGAGGCCTTGCCGCCGGCCGTCGGAGGGGTCCTCATTCTCTCCAGCCCCTTTTTGGGAAGCTTTTTGGCCCTCGTCGCCCAGCGCTGGGCGCAAGAGCGCCCATTTCTGTGGACTCGGTCGGCCTGCGAGTCCTGTGGGCGGGTGCTTGGCCCCCTGGAGCTGGTGCCCCTGGTCAGCTATCTCCTCCTGCGGGCCCGGTGCCGGGGCTGCAAGGCCCCCATTCCCTGGTCGCTGGCCGCCACGGAGGCGGTGGCCCTGGGTCTCGCCCTGTGGGCCGCGGCCGTGCTGGGCCCCGGGGTCACCGGCGGGGTTGCCGCGGCAACGGCGGTGCTCGCAGTGGTGCTGGTGCTGCTCGCCCTCATTGATGCGCGCACGTTTCTTCTGCCCGATGCCCTGACCCTGCCCCTGATCCTAGCGGGCCTCGGCGTAACGGCATGGCTCGATCCGGCGGCCTTGAGGGCCCATGCCCTGGCGGCCGTCTTTGGCTATGGCGTCATCTGGCTGATTGCAGAGACTTACCGGCGTCTGCGCGGGCGCGACGGTCTGGGGCTGGGCGATGCGAAGTTGCTGGCCGCGGCGGGCGCCTGGCTGGGCCCCCTGGCCCTGCCCTCGGTGCTGTTTATCGGCGCCGCCTCGGGACTGGTGGCCGCCGGTCTCGCACGGGCGGGCGGACAGGCGATCACCCTGACGAGCGCCCTGCCCTTCGGCCCGTTCCTTGCCTTCGGCATCTGGGTGACCTGGCTGCACGGGCCCTTGCGCTTTTGACCGCAGGGTCCGACGCGGTTTTTCAGGGCATCAGGCCTGGCGGCTCGCCAGGAAGCGGGTGATTTTCAGAATTTCAGCCCGCATCGCCGGGTCCGGGATCTCGATAAAGGCCCGGACGAGGCTCGCCCCCTCCTGGGCCAGGCTCCGATGGTCGGTGGGGGTTTCGGGAAGAGGCTCCCGGGACCGATCTCCCGGCGGCCAGAAAAACAGATCGCTCAACTGACAGGAGAAAAGCGTTGCCGCCCGGTGTAACGTGTTGGCCGAGGCCAGTTTTGCCCCGTCCTCAATGGCTGACAGCTCTGCCACGTTCAGACCCAGCCGCGCCGCCACGCTTTCCAGACTGAGCTCGTGCTGCATTCGCAAATATTTCAACTTGGCCCCGAAGACCAGGCCCAGGCGGAGAAACGGTTCCTTCATCGACCCGACCCCCCAACGGAAAAGTTATCCACAGAAATATGAACACCAAAATGAGGCGTGTGCGCTCTCCCGTCGCAGACCGCTCCCCAATCCTTCGATATGGGGACAAGACAGCACTTATACCAACGAATATCCACCTTTTCGGGATGGATAGAGAACGTTGCACTTTTGTCCGCAAAGCGGTCTGTGGAAAAAACAGGACAACCCATGGTGCCTCAAGTGTCCGTGAGTCGCCGTCCGACGGCCATCGCGGAAACAGCCGCGCGCGCCGGCGCATCTGGGCCGCACCCGGCTTGATGCGCGGTCAGACCTGGACCGGAAAATCCCGCGGGTGAATGAACGCTTCTGCGAACCAGGGCATGCGGTGCTTGTCAACCACGTCATGGATCCAGTCGATCACGGCTCGGATGCGGGCCAGATGATCGAGGCGACGCTCATAGACGAGCCAGAAATGGGCCTGGGCCTTGTATTCGAAATCGAGAAGAACGAGGTCCGGATCGTTAAAGGTCGAAAAATAGGACGGCAGCATGCCGATCCCGATTCCCCCACGGACGGCCTCCACCAACGCGCCGCTCGAATTCGTGACGGTTGCGATGGGCATCAGTTGACTGATCGCCAGAACCTCCTTGTCCCAACGATCCGTCTGGTGCTTTTGTGACGTGTGATAGACATAGCGGTGTTGCACCAGATCCCCCACCGTCGCGGGCTTTCCGAACATACTGATATATTCGCGTGACGCGTAAGGCAGATGGTGCATGGCCCCCAGGGGAAGCGCCATGTAGTTTGGTGGTACCCGGTCCGAAAACTGGATCGACAGGTGAGCCGGCGAATCCCCGACATCCACATCGTCCAGCCCACAGATGAATTCCAGCGTCAGCGTCGGATAGGCGCGATGGAAGGCACACAAGCGGGGCATGAGCCAGAAGGTGAGCAGGCCGTCGGGCACACCCACCCGCACGGAGCCCTCGATAGCCTCGTCGCTGCGGCGGACCTTGCGGGTCAGTTCCTTGACCGAGGTCTGCATCATCTGGGCATGCTCGAGCACGAGCCGACCATAATCCGTAGGCGTCACACCGATTGGGGAGCGCACCAGAAGCTGGGTGCCCAGCATTCGCTCCAAACCGTCGATGCGCCGGCTCACCGTGGGCTGGGTCAGCCCAAGACTCTCGGCGGCCTTGGAAAAGGATCCGCTGAGACACACCGCGAAGAAAATGCGCAAGTCATCCCAGTTGGGGCCGGGCACGTCGGGCACCACGGCCTGATTCGTGTGCGGAACGGCCACCTCCGGCAGGGACAGCCGGTTCTGGGTCGGATCCGGATCCTTGCTGCCTGTAACCATTTCCGTATGCCCCCCCATTCAATGCCGGGTGATGTGGAAGTTTTCGACTCGCCGCAGTGTGCCGCGTCGTTGCCGCGCCGTGCGGCACCCGAAAAGTTTAAGGAAAGTCCCGACCGGTGGCCAGAGACCCCAAAATCAGCCTGACTTTGGAAGCGCTTGGGCGAATGGGCGTGGTCCGCGCTGATGCTGCGGACGTGCTCCCGGTCCATCGGTTAGCCACGGGGCTTCTTGGCGAACAGATTGCGTCAGCCGAAATGCTGTCCGCCATGCGGGAACACAACCCTGAGACGCTCTATGTGCGGAAGAATACCACTGACCGTCAGGCATGCGCCGTATGTCCTCCAGAGACATGGCCGGTAACCGCTTTCCTGGCACTCCTGCCTTTGACGCCGGAGGGCGTCGCAGCCCTCTGGGATGCCGCCTTCGATCCACTGACCGTGGACCGTCTCTGGGTCTGTCCTTGGGGAAATCCTCCGCATGCCATCTATGTCTGGGGCATTGGCGGGGTCTCTTTGAAGGACAGGGCCACGATCTGGGGCTTCGCCCGCTTTCTTGAAAACGGCCTGTTTGGCCATGTGGCGCACTACGCGCGTCCTGGCACCCAACGGGGGTGTGCGCTGATGGAACAACGGGGCTTCCGTCCGCTCGCATCCTTTCGACGGGGCGCTCCGGAGACAATCTGGATGCGCCCTGCACTGAACGGTCTGTCCTCTCCGCCGGGGGGGATGGGCACCGATCCTTGAGCGCAACGGGAGATCTTATCCATGCACGCTGCAGTTCTCGACACCTCGCAGGCACCCGCCCCGAAGGCCCGCATCCGCCGCTCGGCCACGCCGATTGGCAGTGCGCGGCCCCAATCCAATGCCCCGAGCCTGGCCCTGGAAGTCGTCTCCAACATGGAGCACATGATGAAGGTCGTCACGGTACGATCACTCGTGTACATGGCCGATCAGGAATGTCCTTTCGAGGAAGAGTTCGACGGCAACGACTTCGTGGGCATGCATGTCCTTGCAAGCCTCGGTTCGGAACCCGTCGGCACGCTTCGGCTGCGTTTTTTCGCCGGTTTCGCTAAGCTGGAGCGGGTTGCGCTGCGCAAGGAATATCGGCAGTCGGATATTGCTAAGCAGATGGTACAGTTCGCCCTCGATATCTGCCGGCGCAAGGGATACACGGTCGTCTACGGCCATGCCCAGGTGCGTCTGCTGCGCTTCTGGCGGTCCTACGGGTTCCATGAACGCGCCAACCGCAAACGGTTCATTTTTTCAGATCACGAATATGCGGAGATCGTCTGCAATCTGAGCGAGCACCCGGACGCCGTGACCCTTGAATCCGATCCCATGGTCATGATCCGTCCCGAGGGCCGCTGGGATGAAATGGGTGTGCTTGAATTTTCCGCCGCCCGCGAAGCCACAAACCCCAACCATGCGTGAGAGAGGCGAACACGGTGACCCAGCCCCTGTCGCGGAGGCCCGCTGCCCGTCCGGCCGCCGGTCCGGCCTCCCCTCACATCGTTTTCGACGCGTTCCAGAATGCTGCCCTGAAAAGACACGACGACGATGACATCGCTGCCGCACGAACGATGTTGCTCGAAGCGCGACGGGCCGGATGGCAGGTCTCGCATGTTTTCCACCGGCCGCCGGACAGATGTTTCAATCCGGACGATCCGGACTGGCGGCCCATTGAGGGCTTCGAGCCCTCCCCGTTCGAGATGAGCTTCGTCACCCTGGGCCGGACAGCCTTTGCCAGCCGTCCGTTCACCGAACGGTTTCTCGCGTTGCGCTCCCACAGGATCTTCTTCATGTCGCTCGCGCCGCGGGAAAATTGTCTCGAAACACTTGCCATGGCGGAAAGACATGGTCTACCTTTCGACTTTGTCAGGTTTGATCCACCAAATAGTGTATGCCCGGCTGTAGAAGTTGCGTATGGTCAAAAGCTAGCCTGCTTAGGGGAACACCTTGAAAGTCAGGCCTCTGTCACCAACCAATCCAAAGGGATACGTCATGTAACGTGACGTATCTCAGCCTTTGACAACCATGAGGACCGCATGACGGGCACTCGTCACACAGGCGCCCCCCACAGTCGACAAGACACGCTGATCGGCATGCGCAACTGCCTCGAATACTTGGCCCATGAAGCCAAGGGGCAAGACCTTGGTCTGACTCATTGGCTCCTGCGCATGGCCATCGCATCCCTCGACGAAGAAATGACCGCCAATGGCGCTCGCTCCCTTGATGTGGTCGATCCGGTCGAAGCCGCCCGGGTCAGACCAGCACAGCCGGAGACGTCGCGCGCGGCGCAGAAAAGCGGATCCAGCACCACCCTCGAGCACAGCCAATCTGCGGTAGACTAGGACGGCGCAACCTTGCGCCCGCCGATCTTCGCGCCCGGCGCCACGGTGGTTGGCATCGACTTCGGGGCAGGTTGACGTACACTGGGGTCCGTATCCGATTTGTTCCCCGGGGGAGGTCATGCGGCGTCTTTTGCTTGTTTCATTCTTTCTCACGCTTCTATGCGGGGCCCTGCTGGCCGCCCTAGCGCCGGTTCAGGCACAGCGAGCCGATCCATCGCCGGACGCAGAGGCTCCGAAGCCATCCCTTGAAGTGCCCCGGCTTGTGCTGTCCGGGGTCGAAACGACCGTGACCGCAACCGGGATCGACCGCGACGGTCTCTGGCGCCTCGATGGAAGCGGCACCCGGCGCACGGCCCGTCCCAGCGACAGCACCGTGACCTTCGACGGCGTCGTCCTGTCCGCCTCACCCACACTCTTGATCCTGATCGCCCCCGACGGAACCCAGGCGGCACGCCTTGAAGTCAATCCTGCACCCGGTTGGGTTTCCGTGCTGCCCGCCATCCTTGCGATCATTGCCGTCATTCTGATCCGCCAGGTCTTGCCGGCGCTTTTGCTGGGCATCTGGCTCGGTGCAGCCCTCGTCCACGGGGTCGGCCTCGCGGGCCTGTGGAACGGGTTCCTGGACATCCTGCCGGTCTATGGCCTCACGGCGCTCGGGGACTCCGACAAGCTGGCGATCCTCGTCTTCTCCATTATCATTGGGGGGATGATCGGCATCCTGACCCAGAACGGGTCCATGACCACGGTCGCCGAGGGGATCGCGCGCCTGGCGCGCACGGCCCGCGGCGGCCAGGCGGCGAGCAGCACCCTCGGCCTGTTCGTGTTTTTCGACGATTACGCCAACACCCTTGTGGTCGGGAACACCATGCGCCCGATCACGGACCGGCTGCGCGTGTCCCGCGAAAAACTTGCCTTCATCGTGGACTCCACCGCCGCCCCCGTGGCGACCCTCGCCATCGTCACCACTTGGATCGGCTTCATGGTCAGCGTCATCGACAAGGGAACCGCCAAGATCGAGGGCTGGAGCGGCAGCGCCTACAACGTCTTTCTCGACAGCATTCCGTATTCCTTTTACCCGCTCATCGCGATTGGCCTTGTCTGGCTGGTGACGCTCAGCGGACGGGATTTCGGCCCCATGCTGGCGGCTGAACGGCGGGCCCGGCGCGAGGGTGTGAAGGACGGTTTCGGACAGTCGAGCGGTGACCTTTCGGCGCCCGACGGCGCCGACCCGGTGTCGGTGTCAACCGGCCCGCGGGCCCCGGCCTGGGCCGCGATCGTCCCCCTCCTCATCCTGATCTTCGGCACGTTCACCGGTATCTTGACCACGGGCTACCAGGCCGATCCGACCGCGGCCACGCTGCGCGACCTTCTGGGCGCCGGCAATTCGTTCACGGCCATGATGTGGGCATCGCTCGGCGCGGCCGTGACGGCCGGCATACTGGGCATGGCCTTCGGGGGCCAGAAACTCGAGGCGACCATGGAGGGCTGGCTCGCCGGTGCCCGCTCCATGATGCTGCCGGCCGTTGTGCTGACACTCGCCTGGACGTTGGCCGAAGTGAACGATGCCTTGCAGACAGACGATTACCTCATCACGCTGCTCGGCGGCAGTCTGCCGGCCTATCTGCTTCCGGCCACGGTGTTCATCCTGTCCGCCGGCATGGCCTTCACTACGGGAACGAGTTGGGGCGTGATGGGAATCATGACGCCGCTGGTGGTGCCCCTGGCCTGGGCGGTCACGGCCGGCGAGCCCGCCGGCGCCGCGATCTTCTCGGCCACCATTGCATCCGTGCTGGGCGGCGCCGTTTGGGGCGACCACTGCTCTCCCATTTCCGACACCACGGTGATGTCCTCCCTGGCAGCCGGCTGCGATCACGTGGACCATGTGCGCACCCAATTGCCCTACGCGGCCCTCGCCGGCGCGGCGACGGTGATCCTGGGGCTTGTGCCCATCGGCCTTGGTGTGCCCTGGTGGATCGGCCTCCTGCTCTCCGCCGGCACCACGGCGGCGGTGTTCTGGTGGCTCGCAAGCCCGGTCGAAGAGGGACCATCCCGGGCCATACGGTAGGGGCCTGACCTATCGCGCCGGCCTATCCGAGGACGAACGGCCCCAGGGAGCGTTCCGTGATTGACCGAAATTCGGCCCATGCGGCCGCCTTTGCCCTGGCGCTCGCCGCGCTCGGTGGCCTTTTGCCCCTGGTCGGTCCCGCAGGCCCCATGGTCCCCCCGGCCCTGGCCGCCCCGCCGAACGAAACGGCCCGGACGGACGGTGTCGAGGCGGCGCCGCCACCCCTGACGGCAGCCCAGGCGACAATTTTCGAGACCGTCCTCCAGTCCGACGGTTTTATCACGGAAGATCTGCACAAGGCCTTTTGGGCCGATTTCAGGAAGAAGCGTCGCAGCGGCGCGGACAGCTCAACCTGGCTTGCCGCGGAGCTGGAGGCGAGCGTTGCCATCGGGCTCCAATTTCAGCGGGAGGCCTGGCGCAGCGCCCGCGAAAGTCTCCGGGCGGGAACAATCGTGACCACACCCCATTTCGAGGGCACACGCCGGGACGCCGAAGCCCTGATCCGGGCCACCCAAGCCCGCGGCGCTGTCCAGAGCGCCCGGCTGGCCAGTGCCCTGGAGGCTGCGGACGCGCTGCTCGCCGCCGCAGCGACGGGAACGGACCTGCGCCTCGGAAACACAGTAATCCCGCTTACGGAAGATCGTATCTCGAGCGTTCTGTCCGGCCTCGACGCTGCCGCGGCCCGGGCCGACCAGCTTTTGACCCCCGCATGGTCCGCTCCGGCCTGGGATCAGATTTTCCGCACACCGGGCGTCGCCCTGCGCTGGCCGACACCATTTACGGTCGAGGTCCGCCGCCGGGACGGTCCTGAAGGCCGGGCGCTGGCGAGTTGGACCCTGACCGCCCGGTCCGGTTTGCGGGACTTTGCCTTCGTTACCGTCATCGACCTTTCAGGGCCCTGGCGCGACGCCGAGACCGGGCTGACGCGCCTTGCCCGGCAAGTCCTGTCATCCGCAGGCATTGAGCCCGCTGCCATTTCCTCAGAACCTTGGCAGACCCGGGCCGGAGCGGTCGGCAGCGGCGAACGGCGGATTGGCGAAGCGAAGCGGCCAAAAGCGCAGCGTGATGGTGCTCCGTCCACGGTGGCACCGGCGGCCTATGCGGCCGTGCGGGTTGTCGATGTTCCCGAGCGCCAGCAAGCCGTGGCCCTCATGATCCTGACGGCCAAATCCGCGAAGCGGTCCAGGGCACGCCTTGATGCCCTGTCGCAAGCCCTGCAGGTTCTGGACGGCCCTTAAACAGACCATCCGTAATGGGATCTTTTTAAGCCCGTATCAGGCTGAGGTGTAGTCCGGCCCCGCCAGGAAGGGCCACCAGCCTTTTCGGAAACACCGCTCCTCCCGCCCACGCAATAGGTTGAAGCGGTGCGTCCAGGGTCCGTTGTCGGCGGGCCGAATACAGTCCGGCGGCAGATCGAGGGCGATGAGGTCGTCGAGCATGGCCGCCAGGGCGATCCGGTTCGCCAGGGCGAGACGAACCGTCAATCGGCCCCGATCCCGGTGCTGCTCAACGACATAGTCGAACACCGTGTCGCCCAGGGGGAACGGCGTGATGTCCGCCACCGTTTCGGCCATGGTGCGGGCGAGGTGGCCCATGCGGACGGTCCGCAGGGTGACGGATGTCATCCGCAAATGGGTCGGATCCGGCCCCATGACGGCCGTCACCGGATAGCCGCGGTCGACGATCCGGTCCAACCGGTCTGGTTCGCCTTCGGCTTTCACGAAGCCATCGTCAAGATTGTAGATGCGGGCGAAGGAGCGGCATCGTTTGGGACGCCAAGGAGCTGAACCCCTACGGGTCAGGGACAGATCGTAATAGGGTACTCCTTGGGTGCTTCCGCAGACCACCAGGACGGTATGGGCGGGCACACCGATGACGCCGCGCCACGCGCCGTGCGACCGGCTCCAATCCCGGACGGCATGGCGCAGATCGTCCCAGTCCCGCGACCACTGGGCCAACAGCCGGCTCGGCGCGCGGGTCAGCCTTTGGATGCCGTCGGCGAGGGAATCCCGATCCTTGATGCGGACCAGGGGCACGGGCTGATGCGGTTTCGTATTGATGGGGTCCGGCTCGATCAAGGCCCCTGCAACCACATCCGGCGCCAAAGCATTGGGGGGTGTCAGAGCAATGGGCGGTGTCAAGGCAATGGGGCGCTTCAGGGCAACGGGCTGCATCATGCCTGTCATACTCCAGGTCACACATCTCGCCCGCCAGCATGTAAGAACCTTGACACACTTCTTGGTCAGAACAAGGCACTTACAGCAATTTAAGCGTGCCCTGCCCGCCGCACCCGGACTGTCGCAGCACGGATGACCGATTTACCGCGCTTTTTCGCTGCTCAGCCCACGCCGCCCAGATGCCAGGACACATACCAGGCTGGCAAGGACCGGCCGATATCCTGGTTCGGATGGGTGGAGAAGATCTGACGGCCAAGATTCTGGCTGACGGCAAATCCGATCTCCTCGGGCCCCAAATTCGCCAAGAGCGTATAATTCGCGTTGTCGCCGAGCACCCATCGGATGAACAGCCCGGTCTCGCCGTGCCCTGCCATGCCGATGGCGCGAGCCTCGATGGCCGGGGAGGTCATGCCCTCCAGCCGCGGCGTGAGGATGGAATGGCGCAACGTGAGTAGAGCACGGACGAATTCGAGACGCTCCGCATGGGGCTGATCGGCCCGGCGGCACCAGTCGAGGACAGCCTGATCGAAAGTCGATGCCTCGGCCGGATTGGGCCGGCGCGCCGCAAGGTTCGGATCCTGCGCCGCATCCGGATAGTCGAAAAACACCGGGAACGGCTCCTCGGCGCCCCATTCTTCCCCCATGAACAGCTGCGGCGGCATGGGCGCCAACAGCATCAAGGACAGGGCGGCGTGCATCACTGGGGGCGGGACCTGGCGCGACAAACGGTGACCGCCGGTCCGGGCCCCGAGGGCGTCGGCGCTTTCCAGATAGGAAATGAAAGCCTCCGGCGGAAGATGGCCCGAGGGCTCGCCGCGCGGCCGGCCGGTGGCGGCGGAGACTTCACCCTGGAAGGCGAAGCCCTGGGCCAGGCACCGGGCCAGCATCGCGACGGGCCGCGGGGCAAAATCCCCATAGATCCCGTCGCTTGCATCGGTCACGGCCGACATCATGGCGTAATGGAAATCGTCGTTGCGCTGGGCCGTATAATTATCCGTGTTACCCCTCAAATCCCGGTCCAGATATCGGGCACCGTTCTCGGCATTCTCGAGGATCAGGTGGATCGGGCGCTCGCCCAAGAAACGCTCGTCCACGCGCCGGCGCATTTCATAAAGGATGTGCTCAAGGCTCGTGTCGTGGATCCGGTTCACGCCATGGAGCCGCAGGCCGTCCGCCCGGAACTCCTCCAGCCAATACAGGGCATTGCGGATGAAAAACTCCCGGACGGGCCGGCAGGAAAAGTCGATCACCAAGGGCTCGGGGCCGGCCGTATCCGGATTGACGAAAAAGGCCGGGGCGTATCGGGGCAGATAGTTTCCGTCCGGCCCGAAACGGCTGTAGTCCACATCGAGCAACACCATCAGGCCCGCGCCATGGGCAGCATCGATCAACCGTTTGAGATCGTCAGGACGCCCATAATTCGCACTCGGTGCATAGGGCAGCACGGCATCATAGCCCCAATTGCGCGCACCTGCGCAGGCGGCGACCGGCAGCAGAACGAGGGTCGTCACACCGCAGGCGGCGAGGCGCCCGAGGCGCCGGCGCACGCCGTCAAAACTGCCTTCCGGCGAGAAAGTGCCCACGTGGATCTCGTAAAGCACGGCCTCGTGCCAGGGCCGGCCCGGCCAGTCCGGGGTTTCCCAGCGATAGGCGCTGGCATCGACCACGGCGCTGTGGGCATGGATGCCCCGGGGCTGATAGCGCGAGGCAGGGTCGGGCACGGTCACACCGTCTTCGAGGCGAAAGCCGTACAATGTGCCGGCGGGAACATTGTCGACGGGCAAGCTGAACCAGCCCTCATCGTCCCGCTCCATGGCCTGGGCCCGTTCGACCCGGCGCTCCGGCAACAACAAGGTGACCTCGGACACGGCGGGCGCCCAGAGGCGGAACACCACGCCGTCGCCCTGCCAGACCGGCCCGAAGCCGCGCACGCCCTGCAGAGCACGGGCGGCTTCCAGCCGGCGGGAGGCTGCGCTGTGACCCGTCCCGGCGGGCTCACTCCAGGCGTGCTGCTGCTCGACCATGACCCCTGCCCCTCTCCCCTGGTGCTAATTTGGCCCCCGTCCCAGTCCGGGTCTCCGGGCCCCTTTGGAGCCCCGGGACTATGACACAGGGCCCGTCCGCAACCCAGGGGCAAGGCGCAAAGGGGCCGCCCCTTCGACTCCCGTCCGCCTGCCTCAGTCAAGCCGGGCCGGATGCCGGTAGTGTCTCAGTTTGAATTTTGTGAATTGCAAAAATCCCGCCGAAGCGGGAAGCACTAACTACGCCGTGAGAGTGATTTGCTATCATCACGGTACACGGCGGCCCCTGGTGGGGTCTTAGACGCGGATCATTTTCATGAGAGCCGCTACTAATGTTAAGTGGCACATTGCAGGTGTTTTGTCAATATCGACATGCCCATCGCGCGAAGCACGCACTGCCGAATTATCCTTAAGTTTTCGTTACTTACCGGCTCATACAAATAGATTCGCTTGCCATCCGCGTTTTTCCCAAGGCGAATCAAATCCAAACGGTGGAAGCCGACCGCATTAACCATATCGCCCTTTACCCACACACCGTCAGACTGCATGGGCTGCGGCAACCTAGGCCGTAAATCAATTTGCTGATGATACTGCATAACAGGGTCAGGAGTCGTGGTGCTAAGCGAAACCACGGTGCATAAATGATGTCGGGCTTTGATCTTGGGGCTGAGCACCACAACAGGACGACGCTTATCCATTTCTGGATTTTTGAAGCCCGGCCCAAAATCGCACATCAAAACAGTGCCAGTACGAGGGTGCTCTCTTATCGCCATCAGTTATCTGCCTTTTTCTTGTAAGGGCCGCGCAGGCCGGGTTTCGGTGCCCGCTCATCCATCCAGGCCACAACATCTTCCAGATCCCAGACCCGATCCGTTAGACCCGCATGCATGGCGGGCGTGACTTTCAGCGTCTTGCGTAAACAGTCGGGCCTTGTCTGCTTCGAACCGGCGTCCGGCCCAATAGAACAAGGGAATCGCCAGAGCCGACAGGCCTGTGAAAACAACGAGGGTGACGGTGTAGGGCTCGGCAACGCCAGCCGAAATCAGCGCGTCGATCAGGATCCCGCCCCCGGTGATGCCGATCCCAAGGCCCACGAGATTCAGCATGAGGATGTAGAAAGCCACCACGGTGGACCGGATCTGGGGCGGCACCAATTCCTGAACGGTCGCAAAGGTCGGCCCGTAAAAAATCCCGAGCTGAAAATAAGCAAGGCCATAGGCGATGTAGAACCAATATGTGTCCGGCTCCACGAGCCGGAAGGAGATATTGACCGGCGTGAGCAGAAGCAGGGACCAGCACAGGAATAGGGGCCGGCCCGTCCCGGTGATGCGCTGCCAGGCATCGCTGAGCAGACCCCCGGTGAGATTCCCGGCGATGCCGCCGACCAGGGCGAGATAGCCGGCGATCTGGGCGATTTCCGCCCGGTCGAAGCCGCGCTCTTGCACCAGCCAAAGCTGTTCGAAGGCCGCCGCCCCAAGAATGAAGTGGACCGCCACGCCCCCGGCGATGGTGAGCGAGAGGGCCGGAGAGCGCTTCAGCGCACCAAACAGGTGACGCACGATATCGCCCAGGCTGCGCCGCCGGGGTGCCGCGATGACCGGGCCGCCGCTCATGCGGCGGGGCGTTTCCCGAACGAACAAAAGGACCACGGCAAAGAACAGGCCGATCGCCCCGAGCAGATAGAAGCAGGCCCGCCAGCCAATGGCCGGCCCAAGATAGCCGGCGACGAGCAGGCTGACACCCACGCCGAGCGGCACGCCCATATAGTAAAAGCCCGCCGCGAAGCCCAGGCGGCTCGCCGGAAAGCGGTCCGCCAGCATCGACATGGACGCCGGCGTGAGCACGGACTCCCCCACCCCGATCAGCATGCGCGGAATGGCCAGAGACACAAAGCCCCGGGCGGCCCCGGACAGGGCCGTGAAGGCGCTCCACAAGGCCAGTCCCCCGGCCACCAGGCGCGGACGATGCACGAGGTCAGCCAGAGCCCCGGCGAACAGGCCCATGGCTGCGTAGAACACGATGAAGACGAAACCCGTCAGCAGACCGAATTCCGTATTGGTCAGTCCGAGATCGGGCACGATGAAATTGGCGAAGCTCGCCAGGAGCTGACGATCCACGAAATTCAGGACGTTCAGGATCGTCAGTAGGGTGAGGAATGCGTAGTCCCCGGCCCCGACCCGCTGTGTCTCGTCGTCCGGCGCCTGTGCGGCGCCCGGCCTGGTCTCGTCCATCATCGGTCCTCCCTGGGACGCGGCCCTATTTCTGCGGGGCATGCGTCCGATCCCGCGGCCTCTGACGTGCCGCTCCATTAGCCCTTTAGTCTAGGCGGTGGGTCCGCGCCCTGTCGATGGGGACAGCCTCAAGCATGGCCTTGCCCCACCGCCGGCACAGTCCTATGGCTTGCTGCGCCACGGAGCGTGACCCAACGGAGCAAGCATGCTGGACAAGGCCCGCCTTTACGCCGAGACCCTGCGCCATCTGCAGCCCGTCCAGATTTACGGCCGGCTGTTGCACAAGATGCGGTCGCGGCGGCTCCCAGCGGGGGAAACGCCGGCCCGGCGCGCCATCACCGGCCCTTGGCATGCGCCCTGCCGGCCACCGGCAAGCCTGGTGGGCCAGCGACGCGTTCGGCTCCTGAACGAAGAGGGCAGCATCGAGGCCGCGCGGGATTGGACGGCGCGGGACCGGTCGCCCCTGTGGGCCTACACGCTCCACTATTTCGAAGACATGGTGGCCGAGGGGGCGCAGACGCGGCGGGCCTGGCAGGCCGATCTGATCAAGCATTGGCTGGCAGGCAATCCGCCCCTGTCTCAGCCGGCCTGGGCACCCTATCCCCTGTCCCTGCGGATCCCGAATTGGATCATGGCCAGCCTTGACGGCTGGCCCCTGCCGGAAGCGTGCGTGGACAGCTTGGCCCTGCAAGCCCGCGCCCTGGCCCGGTCCGTGGAGCACCATCTCCAGGGCAATCATGTCCTGGCCAATGCCAAGGGGCTGATCTTTGCAGGTCTTTTTTTCCGCGGCGCAGAGGCCGGTGCGTGGCTGGATGAAGGGGAACGACTGTTTCTGTCCCAATGGCGCAAACAGATTTTGTCCGACGGCGGCCATTTCGAGCGTTCGGCCATGTATCACGCCATCCTTTTGAAGGATCTGCTCGACGTCATCAATCTGTACGGGGCCTATGGGCGGGACGTGCCCGTTCATTGGGGCCCGCAGGCACGCGACATGCTGGACTGGCTCTCCGCCATGACCCATCCGGACGGGGCCATTGCGCTGTTCAACGACGCGGCCGTGGACGGTGCGCCCTCCCCGTCCGCCCTGGCCGCCTATGCTGCGCGCCTGGGCATCGCCGCACCGGATCCGGCAGGGGGCCCGGGCAGTGTGGATCTGGCGGCGACGGGCTATGTGCGGATGGCCTTCCCGTCCTACACGGCCTTTCTCGACGCCGCGCCGGTGGGACCGGACCACATTCCCGGCCATGCCCACGCGGACACGCTGAGCTTTGAACTGTCCGTCGGAACCACACGGGTCATCGTCGACGGCGGCACATCCACCTATCAGGATCCGGAGCATCGGCCCCGGGAGCGTTCGACGGCAGCCCACAACACGGTGGAGCTTGACGGGTCGGATTCCAGCGAAGTCTGGGCTCAGTTCCGGGTGGCCCGCCGGGCCCGGATCATGGACCGGGCCGTGGAGATCCGCGAGACCATGGTGGGTGTGACGGCGGCCCATGACGGCTATGCCCGTCTGCCGGGCAGTCCCGTCCACACCCGCACCTGGGTGGGCACCGGGCAGGACCTGACCATCACTGACCGTCTCACGGGGGTCCGGGGCGCAAAGCCTGTCCCCGTGCTGCGCTTTCACCTCGATCCCCGGGTTCAAGGCAATCTCGACAACCGCACGCTGACCGTCCGCGGCCCGGATGGGACGTGGCTGACCGATCTGGTTCTCGATCCGGGACTGTCCTGGACTCTCGAGCCGGCCCTTGTGGCCCGGTCCTTCGGGATCCGAGAGCACACCAGCGTGCTCATAGGTCGTGGGGCGCCGGAGGACCTGCCCCGGACCGTCACGACACGGATCCGCATGACGCCGGCCGAAAGCGATCCGTCAGTGGCATGACGGCGAGGCGTCAGGCCCGGGCGCGGGCACGGGCCTCATTGACGTTCACGGCGCCCGATCCGTCGAGGGCCTTTTCGAAACAGGCAAGGGCGGCCTTTGCCAGTTCGCGCCGGTCATAGCGGGTGCGCACCATTTCAAGGCCGCCGCTGCGATAGCCGGCCAGCCGGTCGCGGTTATCGGCGAGCCCCGCAATCGCGGCGGTGATCTCGTCCACATTTTCCGGCTCGACGCACAGACCGGCCTGCGCCTCCGCGATGATCCCGGCGCTCTCGCCCTCGACGCCCATGAGGATGGGCACGCCCAGAGCCATGAGCTCAAAGATCTTGGAGGGGATGACCGTTTCGAACACCGGATCCTTTTTCAGATGGACCAAGGCAAGATCCAGGGAGCGGAGCGTGCGGGCGATTTCCCCATGGGGCACGAAATCCCGGAAATGGAGCCGGGTCAGCCCGGCCTCGCGCGCCCGTTGTTCCAGCGCGGCCCGCTCGGCGCCTTCGCCTTGGATGAGAATGTGAATATCCTCGCGACCCTTCAGCCGCTCCGCGGCGGCAACCAGAGCCGACAGGCCATGGGCCATGCCGACCGTGCCCACATACCCCGCAAGAAAGGCCGTATCCGGAACGCCGAGGCCGGCGCGGATCTCCGGATCGGCGGGACCGGGCAGGAATTGGGTCGCGTCCACCCCATTGGTGACCACATCGATCCGGCTTGCGTCGATGCCCCGCTCCACAAGATCGCGCTTGAAGGAATGGGTGAGCGCCAGAACACGCGACGCGCTGCGATAAAGCCCCAGTTCCATGCGCTCCACCAGTCGGAGCAGAGGACTGGATGAGGCGCCCACGGCCTTGATGGATGCGGGCCACAGATCCCGCAATTCGAACACCCAGGGCACGGACCAGCGCCGGGCGAGCAGCGCCCCGGCCATGGCCACCGTGATGGGAGGAGAACTGGCGACCAGAATGTCCGGCCGCGGCAGGGCCCCCGACTGGACGATGGCACTGGCCATGAAACTGGAATAGTCGAGAACGCGGCGGATGCTGCCCGCATTGGGTGCCAGATAGGTCTTTATGCGAATGACCCGAATGCCATGCATCCATTCTTCTTGACGCCAGACATTCTTGTAACCGTCGAACACCTGGCCCCTGGGGGCATTGGGCACGCAGGTCACGACGGTGACCCGATGGCCCCGGGCGACCCATTCCTTGGCATGGGCCAGGGTCCTGACGGGGACGGCCGTGACTTCAGGGGCAAAACGGTCCGTCAGCACCATGATATGCATACGCGTCACTCTCCTTGCCATAGCCCGTGCCCATGGCCCATGCGGACCCGAGCGAATGCGGGCGGGCGTCTCTCATCCAGGACCGCCGCGCCGGATGACCCGGTGTTCCGGTCCGCCTTTGCCATGATCGGGCGGCGGATCCGATACCGGGCATGCCGGCGGCGCGAACGCAGTGCCTCCAAAACACCTGACGCCGGGGCTTTATGCGATTTTCCTCGGCAAGGAAAGCCAGGGCATGGCAAGACGCAAACCGAATCGCATCACCGTAACCGCGGCGGCGTGAGAGCCCGCCTCTGGCGCCATTCCAACACGACGCCCCTTCGGATCGGTTTGGCATGGCCCCTGCTAGGACCAAAGGGAAAGCGGTCTTGCTCCCATGGGGTGTAGACCGGCTTTCAAAACGCTGCGATTGAAGGACGTTTCGCCCATGAGTGTGGCCCATGGGTCACGAGAAAACGACCGGACCAGGGAATCAGGCGGTTTTTTAGCTGACGGGCGGTTCGTTAGGTGTTACCTGAACGCTAAGTTGTCAGTGGCGTTCCATTATGCGTTTGTGATCATGAAGAATTGGTATTCCTCATACGGCAAGCGAACTTTCGATGTGTTGGCGGCCGCTCTCCTCCTTATTGCTATCATGCCATTGGGCTTGATCGTCGGCTTCGCTGTGCGGATTTTCCTGGGCTCACCGGTCCTGTTTACTCAATGCCGGGGGGGATACAGGAACGAACCTTTCCAGATGGTAAAGTTTCGGTCCATGACCAATGCGCGGGATGCCAAAGGCGATCTCCTGCCCGATGATCAGCGCCTGACCCGATTCGGCCGCTTTCTCCGCGCGACCAGCATCGACGAATTGCCACAACTATGGCATGTGCTGTGCGGCAAGATGAGCTTGATTGGTCCCCGCCCTTTCGTCATCGAATATATGGCGCTCTACACGCCCGAGCAGAAACGCCGCCACGATGTGCGTCCCGGCATTACCGGCTTGGCCCAGGTTATGGGTCGGAACAATCTGAGCTGGGACGAAAAATTTTCCTACGACCTGGAATATGTCGACAGCGTCTCGTTCCGGCTCGACATGAAAATCCTGCTCAGGACCTTCGGTGTGATTGTGTGCCGATCCGGCGTGTCGGCCCGAAACCATCCGACCATGCCCACATGGCAGGGCAGCGATTGGGACAATGGCGACTGGAAAACGGCGTCAACCATGGTCACGCGCCGCAGTCAGTAACGAGCGGTTTTTCCTTGGCTTGAGTCCAATCAGCGGTGAGGCGGTCGACGGTCATCGCTTCAAAAGCGCGTCTTCGGAAACAACAGTCCAGGCGCTCGACCGGTGTTCGATCCTATCGGCCGAGCGGTGAGGCTAAGGACCGGGTCGGCTCCCGTCCGCCCGCCCAAAAGCCCCTTGTATCCACGAGAATGCGTGCCTCAAGCAGCGCACGGGTAATGGCCTCGAAGGGTCGGTGATCGACCAGCAGCACCACGATCTCGGCCTCCTGGACAGCCTCCATCATATCCGTGAACGTCACATCCAGGCCCTTCAGTTCCGCCGGCGGACCGGGCAGGAACGGATCGGCCGCAAGCACGCGCCCTGGATAGGCCCGGGCCAAACGCGCCGTCACATCCAGCGCCGGGCTTTCCCGCACGTCGTCCACATTGGCCTTGAAGGTCAGTCCCAGACAGGCGATTCGCGCAGACGGTGCCCGACGGGGGTTAAGGTCCGCCAGCGCCGCCGCGACCCGGGCCACGACCCGGTCCGGACGGCCATCATTCACGCCCCGGGCCGCCTGGATCAGCGGCGTATCCTCCGGCGCACTGGCCGCGATGAACCAGGGATCGACCGCGATGCAATGGCCGCCGACGCCGGGGCCGGGCCGCAATATATTGACCCGCGGATGCCGGCTCGCCAGTTCGATCACGGACCAAACATCGATGTCGAGGCGCTCGCACACATTGGCAAGCTCATTGGCATAGGCGATGTTCACGTCCCGGAAGCCGTTCTCGGCCAGCTTGCACAGTTCGGCCACCCGGGCATTGGTCTTCACGCAGGGCGCCGCGACAAAAATCTTGTAAAGCTCTGCCGCCCTGTCGGCACAGGCCGGAGTCAGTCCACCGATCACCCGGTCGTTCTGCGTCAGTTCCTGGATGATCCGTCCGGGAAGCACCCGCTCGGGACAATAGGCGATGGCGAGATCCGCCGGTGTTTCGTCCGGGGCAGATGGAAGGTGCAGATCCGGACGAGCTTCAGCGAGCCACCCCCTCAACTTTTCCGTCGTGCCCACCGGCGATGTCGATTCGAGCACCACCAGATTGCCCCTTTGAAGCAAGGGCGCGATGCTCCGCGCCGCGGCCTCGATGAAGGTCAGATCCGCCTGGCGATCATCGGTGATGGGCGTTGGCACGGCGATGATGAAGGCGTCGGCGGGCCCGGGCTCAAGCGCGGCGCGCAGGCGGCCTGTCTCGACCGCTCCGTGGACCAGCATGTCCAGATCGGGCTCCACGATGTGGATCTCGCCGCGATTGATCGTGTCCACCACGGAGGGTTTGACATCGACCCCGAGGACATGGACACCCCGTGAGGCGAGTACCGCGGCGGTGGGCAGGCCGATATAGCCGAGCCCGATCATGTTGACGCGCTTAAAGGTCATGGACAGCCACCAGATCTTCCAGGATACGCGGGGCGGCCTTGCCATCCCCATACGGATTGGTTGCCCGGCTCATGGCCCGATAGGCCTCCGGATCGTCGAGGAGGCGGGCGGCTTCGTCCACGAGCTGCCTTTCGTCTGTACCGACCAGCCGGACCGTGCCGGCATGGACGGCCTCAGGGCGCTCCGTGGTCTCCCGCATGACAAGAACGGGCTTGCCCAGAGACGGGGCCTCCTCCTGGACGCCGCCCGAGTCCGTGAGCACCAGATGGGCCCGGTCCATCAGTGTAATGAAGGGCAAGTAATCGAGGGGCTCGATCAGGCGGATATGGTCGTGACTGCCCAGAATGCGCTGGACCGGCTCGCGCACATTGGGATTGAGATGGACAGGATACACCACATCCACATCGCCCCGTTCGGCAAGGCGCCGGATGCCCATGCAGACGCGCTCGAACCCGGGGCCGAAATTTTCCCGCCGATGGCCGGTCACAAGGATCATTTTGCGGTTACTGTCCGTCCGTGGCAGGACGGATTCGGCCTCGGCCCGTTTTCCCGGGTCCCGCTCCAGCAGGTCACGGGCCAGCATGAGGGCGTCGATGACCGTGTTGCCGGTGACGGTGACCGCATCCGGCGAAAGGCCTTCAGCCAGAAGATGGTCCCGGGCTGTGGCGGTGGGCGCGTAGTGGCGGTCGGCCATCACGGAGGTCATGCGCCGGTTGCCTTCCTCCGGCCACGGTGCATACAGATCGCCGGTGCGCAGGCCCGCTTCCACATGGGCGACCGGGATCTGATGGTAATAGGCCGCCAGGGCACCAGCGAAGGTGGTGGTCGTGTCCCCCTGCACGATGATGCGCTCCGGCGCCATGTCCGTCAAAACGGGGCGAAGGCGGTCGAGGACGGCGGCCGTGATATCCGTGAGGTCCTGTCCCGGTTTCATGACAGCCAGATCCACATCCGGCTTGATGTCGAAAACCTTCAGCACCTGGTCGAGCATGCTGCGGTGCTGGCCGGTGACGCAGACCTTGAGGTCAATCCCCGGATGGGCGCCCAGGGTGTGGATCACGGGCGCGAGCTTGATGGCTTCCGGGCGGGTGCCCAGGATGCAAAGGATCCGGCGGGTCTGGGGCATGGCGCGGTCTGCTCAATGGTTGAACGGGGTCTTAGGCGGGTTCAGCCGGCATAGCCTGCTTCGCGTCCCAATTAAACCCCGAAGGCCCGGTGAAGCCGGTCACGGGGCGGTTGCGGCGGCCAGTGTTTTCAGCCCCTTCGTGATGGCAGCAATGGCGTCCTCGGCCTTGTCCGGGTCGCTGCCGCCGGCCTGGGCCATATCGGGGCGCCCGCCCCCACCCTTGCCGCCGACCGCCTCGGCGCCGAGCTTGACGAGGTCCACGGCGCTGACCCGGCCGGTCAGATCGGCCGTCACGCCCACGGACAGGGCGACCTTGGCCTCATCCACGGCCACAAAGGCCACGACGCCGGAGCCAACCTTTTTCTTGGCCTCATCCACGAGGGCCCGCAGATCCTTGGCCGAAACGCCCGTCAGGGTGCGGGCCATGAGCGCGATGCCATCGACCTCTTCAATGGGGGCATCGCTGCCTTCCCCGGCACCGCCTCCGAGGGCCAGGGCCTTTTTGGCGGCGGCAAGCTCACGCTCGAGACGCTTTCGCTCCTCGATCAGGGCCGAGACCCGCTCGGGCACATCAAGCGGTGCGGCCTTCAAATGGCCCGCAGCGGCCTTGAGCGCGTCCTCTTCGGTCTGGAAATAGGCCCGGGCTGCCTCCCCCGTCATGGCCTCGATGCGGCGCACACCGGCCGACACGGCCCCTTCCCCGACAATCTTGAACAGGCCGATGTCCCCCAGACGGCTCACATGGGTACCGCCGCACAACTCGACCGAATAGGCGCGGGCGCCGGCCTCCGCCTCGCCCATGGTCAACACCCGGACCTCATCGCCATATTTCTCGCCGAACAGGGCGAGCGCACCCGCCTCAATGGCATCGTCGGGAGTCATGATCCGAGTCGTGACGGGCCCGTTGGCGCGGATCATGGCATTCACCTCAGCCTCCACATCCGCGAGTTCGGCTTCGGCCACGGGCTTGGGCTGTGAAATGTCGAAGCGCAACCGCTCCTCGGACACGAGGGACCCCTTCTGGGTGACATGATCCCCGAGCCGGCGGCGCAAGGCCTCATGGAGCAGATGGGTGGCGGAATGATTGGCCCGGATGCGCGCGCGCCGGGCGCCGTCCACGACCATCTCGACCGTCGCGCCGACGGTCAGGGTGCCGGCTTCAATCTGCGCCATGTGAATGAACAACGTGCCCAGCTTTTTCTGGGTGTCGGTGACGGCGAGGCGCGCATCGTCGGCGCAGACCATGGTGCCCGTATCGCCGACCTGCCCCCCGCTTTCCCCGTAAAACGGGGTCTGATTGGTGATGACGATGACCCCGTCGCCGGCCTGCGCGGTCTCGACCCGGGCACCGTCCTTGACAAGGGCGAGCACCGTGCCTTCGGCCTGTTCGGTGGCATAGCCCAGAAAATCCGTGCCCCCCAGTTCCGCCTGCAGATCGAACCAGAGCGTTTCCGTGGCGGCCTCGCCGGAGCCGGACCAGGCCTTGCGCGCCTCGGCTCGCTGACGGGCCATGGCGGCGTCGAACCCGTCCGTATCCACCCCGATCCCCCTCTGGCGAAGGGCATCCTGGGTCAGGTCCAGGGGGAAGCCATAAGTATCGTACAGCTTGAAGGCCACCTCGCCCTGGAGTTCGCTGCCCTCGTTCAGATCCCCGGTTTCCTCGTCGAGCAGGCGCAGACCCCGCTCCAGGGTCTGGCGGAAACGGGTTTCCTCAAGCTTCAGGGTTTCCGTCACCAGGGCGCGGGCCCGCTCCAGCTCGGGATAGGCGGCTCCCATCTGCGCCACGAGGCTTGGCACGAGCTGCCACAGGAGAGGATCGGGTGTGCCGAGCAGATGGGCATGGCGCATGGCCCGGCGCATGATCCGGCGCAGCACATAGCCCCGCCCTTCATTGGACGGCAGAACGCCATCGGCGATCAGGAAAGACGCGGCACGCAGGTGATCCGCGATCACCCGGTGGCTCGCCAGACGGTCGCCCGCGGCCCTCGTCCTGGAGATCTCTTCGGAGGCGGTGATGATCTGCTGGAACAGATCCGTGTCGTAATTGTTGTGCACGCCCTGGAGGACCGTCGCCATGCGCTCCAGACCCATGCCGGTGTCGATGCTGGGGCGCGGCAGGTCGATGCGCGCGTCCTTGTCGACCTGCTCATATTGCATGAACACCAGATTCCAGATTTCCACGAACCGGTCGCCGTCCTCGTCCGGGCTGCCCGGCGGGCCGCCGGGGATCTCGGGCCCATGGTCGAAAAAGATCTCCGAACACGGACCGCAGGGCCCCGTGTCCCCCATGGACCAGAAATTGTCGCTTGTTGCGATGCGGATGATCCGGTCCTCGGGCAGTCCGGCGATCTTGCGCCACAGGTCGAAGGCCTCGTCGTCCTCGGCAAAGACGGTGACCACGAGGCGCGAGGGATCGAGACCGAAATCCTTGGTGACGAGGCCCCAGGCCAGCTCGATCGCCACATCCTTGAAATAATCGCCGAAGGAGAAATTCCCCATCATCTCAAAGAATGTGTGGTGTCGGGCCGTATAGCCGACATTGTCGAGATCATTGTGCTTGCCGCCCGCGCGCACACATTTCTGTGCGGAGGTGGCGCGCACATAATCCCGGGTCTCGGCGCCCGTGAAGACGTTTTTGAACGGCACCATGCCCGCATTCACGAACAGCAGCGTCGGGTCGTTGCGCGGCACCAGGGGGGCGGAGGGCACGATGGTGTGGCCGGCCCGGGCAAAGCCGTCGAGAAAGGTGCGGCGGATATCGTTGAGGCTCAGGGCGGTGCGGCTGGTCATGGTTGAAGGGCCTTACGGGAAACCAAAAACGGGGCTGGCAAGGAGGGGGGTTGGCAAGGAGGGGGGCTGGCGCGGCGCCCCGGCAAAACCCCTTTCATGTACCCGCCCCGCTCCGGCCCGTCCACCAGCTCCATCAATGGGCGCCATAGATGGGCCCCAACTATGGGCCAAGACCTGACGAAAGCCAGGCCGTCGCGCCGGGTCAGGCTTCGGCCGCCAGATCCTCGTCCTCCGCGGCCTCTTCCATGTCGTCGGCGCCAAGCACCAGGTCCTCGGCGAGGAGGCCCGCATTCTGACGGATGGCCCGCTCGATCCGGTCGGCCATGTCCGGATTGTTTTTCAGGAATTGCTTGGCGTTCTCCCGGCCCTGGCCGATGCGCTCGCTGTCATAGGAGTACCAGGAGCCGGATTTCTCGACCACATTGGCCTTGACCCCGAGATCGATCAGCTCACCGACTTTCGAGATACCCTCGCCATACATGATGTCGAATTCGACCTGTTTGAAGGGCGGCGCCACCTTGTTCTTGACCACCTTGACCCGGGTCTGGTTGCCGACGACCTCGTCGCGCTCCTTGATCTGGCCTATGCGGCGGATGTCGAGGCGCACGGACGAGTAGAATTTCAGCGCATTCCCCCCGGTGGTGGTCTCGGGGCTGCCGAACATGACGCCGATCTTCATGCGGATCTGATTGATGAAGATCACCATGCAGCGGGACTTGGAGATCGACGCCGTGAGCTTGCGAAGGGCCTGGCTCATCAGCCGGGCCTGGAGCCCGGGCAGGCTGTCGCCCATCTCGCCCTCAAGTTCCGCCTTCGGTGTGAGCGCGGCCACCGAGTCGATCACCAGGACATCGATCGCACCCGAGCGCACCAGCGTGTCGGCGATCTCCAGAGCCTGCTCGCCGGTATCGGGCTGAGAGATCAGCAATTCATCGATATTCACGCCGAGCTTGCCGGCATAGACCGGGTCGAGCGCATGTTCGGCATCGACGAATGCGGCAATGCCGCCGGCCTTCTGGGCCTCGGCCACGCAATGGAGCGCCATGGTCGTCTTGCCCGAGGACTCCGGCCCGTAGATCTCGATGATCCGCCCGCGCGGCAAACCGCCGATGCCCAGCCCGATATCAAGGCCCAGCGACCCGGTCGAGACCGCTTCGATCTCCATGACATCGCGCTGGCCCAGACGCATCACCGAGCCTTTCCCGAAGGCGCGATCGATCTGGCTGAGGGCGGCCTCAAGGGCCTTTTGCTTATCCATCGGGTCTTTCTCCGCGAGGCGGACGACATTGTCGGCCATATCGATCTCCTTATTTCACAGCGCTACAACCGGTGCAATTTCCTGTAATGTACGTGATTTGTTCCCGCCGCCAAGAAAAAACATAACACCTTGAGAAATCGCAATCATTAGGAACATGTTCCGGGTGCGTTCGGATCGGCGCACCCGGAGGGAGCGCACGAGCGCGCCGAATTCGCCCGGCCCGCCCGATTCGCCGGGTTGGGGCGAGCGCGTCTGGGACTTACACTTCGTGAATGGCGCCATCCAGGGTATCGCGCTGGCGCTCCACGCTGTCGAGACAGGCCGCCTTGGTGTCATAGGCCACCGGGGCCTCGCCGATCGCGACGCCGCCATTGGTCTTCATCCGCCAGCGCCATTTCCCGGCGCTGTCCTGATAAATCTCGTACACCACCGAGGGCGGACACATTTGCAAGGCAGCAGCGGGCACCAGCCGGTCTTCAGCAGTCATGGCGCATCTCCTTCATGGATGGGGGGGCTTTACGGGCTCTTTGGGGGACGCAAGCGTGTCCCGATTCGATCCGGGGCGGCAAGAAACAGGCACGATACGCGGCAGACGGGTTGCCGATGTCCCCACCCGGACCGAGGACATGGTCCTCGTGCGCCCCGTCATAGGCTCAACCCTTGAGAAAACCGATAACCGAATGAGCCAAGCAGGGTTCCATGTTTGTCGGCCATTATGCGACCGTGTTCGTCGGCCCGATGCCGACCCTGTGTCTGCGGTCAGAAACAACTGACGTCTTTTGATGCCGGCCGCGCCGGGGGCCGCTTTCACCGGCAAAGCATGTTAATCGCGCCGCCATTCCCGCATTGCCTGCGCCGCGGCGGCGATGTTATATCATCCGCCAGTCTTCGGTTTTGGAGACGGTTCCATCGTCCCGCCGCCCCGGCCCTGGGGTGAGCGTTCCTGCGCGGACCGCACCCCATCGGCATTGTGCCCATCAGAACCAGCATCGGAAAAGGACGCCTCCCCCATGCGCATTGCATTCGTCGGCAAGGGTGGCAGCGGCAAGACGACCGCGTCTTCTTTGTTCATCCGGTCGTTATTGGACAAAGGTCTGCCGGTGCTGGCGATCGATGGCGACATCAATCAGCATCTGGCCGAGGCGCTCGACCTGCCGCCTGGGGCCATCGCGGCAACACCGGAACTCGGCAATGCGCTGGGCAGGTTGAAACCCCTGCTGCGCGGCACCAATGGCCGGATCCCGACCAACGCCGCGATGGTGAAAACCACGCCGCCGGGTCCGGGATCGCATCTGGTCACGCTGGCGCCCGATGATCCGGTCCTGGCACAGTTTGCCTTTGCACAAGGCACGCTGCGCTTTGTGCGTGTCGGCGGCTTCGAGGATGAGGATCTCGGCACGAAGTGTTTCCATGCCAAAACCGGCGCGGTCGAACTCCTGCTCAATCATCTGATCGACGCGCCGGACGATTGGGTCATCACCGATATGACGGCCGGGGCGGACGCTTTTGCGTCGGGCCTTTTCACCCGCTTCGATCTCACCGTCCTTGTGGTGGAGCCCACGCGGAAGTCTTTGAGCGTCTGGCAACAATACAAGGCCTATGCGCAGGAGTACGGGATCGCGATCCGTGTCCTGGGCAATAAAATTCAGGATGAGGACGATCTTGCCTTTCTCCAGGACGCCTGCGGGACTGATCTGATCGGTGCCTTGACCCAATCGCGCTGGGTCCGGCAGACCGAACGCGGCAGCCCGCCCCCGATGACAGACCTGGAGCCGGAAAACCGCGCGGTTCTGGAGCAGCTCATGCGCACCGCCGCCGCCCAGATCCGCGATTGGGACCGCTATTGGCACTGGGGCATTCATTTCCATGAAAAGAATGCGGCCGCATGGGCCAATGAGGCCGCCGGATGCGATGTCACCCGGCAGATCGATCCCGTCTTCCTCAAGAGCTTTGCCGTGCGCTGCCAGAGGGCCGGCAATGACGACCTGACCGAGCCAAAAGCGCAAGCCGGATAAGGGCTCGGCAACCCTCCCCCCAAACCGAAAGGACGGTTCCATGAGCTACCCTTCGATCAACCGCCATGTCGAAGCCCAGGGCGTGACCCTGGACACCGCCACCGATGCTCAACTTGCTGAGGCCTTCGTGTCCGCGTTCAAGGAAGACCTGCCCCTGGGCATGGGCCATGTGGATGCGCTGGTCGGGAAGCTCGACAGCGCCGGCGACCGGGCCATGCTGACGCTCGATCCGAACTCGGACGAGGGCAAGCAGTTCGCCCGCCTGCTCGGCCCCGATGTGCCGCGCCAGGTTCTGGAAGACCATTACGGTGTCGCGTTCGGGTTCTATAATTGCTGCAAGGGCGTCGTGGCCCGCAAGCGCGACGATCTCGCCATGAGCCTGCGCGAACAGATCGAAGCTCAGCATCCCAATTTCGTGGACTGCTGATCGCGCGCTGCGCTTGTCCGGCACGACGACGTCCGGAGACAATGACTTTGTCATCGGTCTGAGGGCGCTGACCTTGTCAGCGCCCTTTTTGATTCCGTCTGGCTCCAGGATGACAGATCCGCTCAAGCTGCGGACATGACCTCTTTCACGGTCTCGGCAAGCTGCTTGAGCGTGAACGGTTTGGGCAGGAAGTGGAACTCTTCGGGCTTGTCGAGCGCCTTCTGGAAGGCGCTTTCGGCATAACCGGAGATGAACACGATCTTCATGTCCGGATAGTCTTTGCGCAGCTTCAGCGCCATGGTCGGACCGTCCATACCGGGCATCATCACATCGCTGAGCACCAGATCGATGGCCCCGCCTTCTTCGGCGACGATCTCAAGCGCGGCCTCGCCATTGGCCGCCTCCAGCACCGTATAGCCGCGCGACTGGAGTGCCCGCGTGGTGAACATGCGCACCGCGTCTTCGTCTTCGACCAAAAGCACGGTTCCCGCACCGGTCAGATCCCGGCTGCGCGGCTCCTCCTTGGGCTGAAGATCGGCATCGGTGCCCGGCTCGGCCATATCCCGGGGCAGATAGATCCGGAAGGTCGTGCCAGTGCCGACCTCGCTGTCGACCGCAATGAACCCGCCGGTCTGCTGGATGATGCCATAGACCGTGGACAGGCCGAGACCCGTGCCCTTGCCCACCGTCTCATCGTTCTTTGTGGTGAAGAACGGCTCGAAGATCCGTCCCATATGGGCCGCCGGAATGCCGCATCCGGTGTCGCGCATGACGATTTCGACATAAGACCCATCGGGCACGTCGGTTTTGGCGCTGACGCACCCGCGCACATCCTCCGCCGCGACATTCGCGGTGCGGATCTCCAGGGTGCCGCCGTCGGGCATGGCATCGCGGGCATTAACCGCCAGATTGATCACCACCTGTTCCAACTGGCCCTGATCGACCGTGACCATGCCCAGATCCCGGTCATGGTGAATGTCGAGGGTAATGGTCTCGCCGATCAGACGGCGCAGCAGCATGGACAGATCGGTCAAGACATCCGTGAGCTGAAGACGTTTCGGGCGCAGGGTTTGCCGGCGCGAAAACGCCAGAAGCTGACGGGTCAGATTGGCCGCGCGCAAGCCGTTCTGCTTGATCTGGCTGATATCGCCGAAGGACGGATCGCCGGCCTGATGACGGGTCAGCAACAGATCGCAAAAGCCGATGATCGCGGTCAGTAGATTGTTGAAATCATGGGCCACACCGCCCGCGAGCTGGCCGATGGCCTGCATCTTCTGGGACTGGGCGAATTGCTGTTCCAGCGATTTCTGGCGCGTCGTATCGATGAAATAAAAGATCAGATGCCCCGCGCCGCCAGGCACCGGATCGAGCCGCGAGACGAAGATCTGCGCATTGCGGGTCTGGCCGGCATCGTCTCCGGAACCGGCAAGGCGCACTTCGATGCCATTACGCTCGCTGCGGTCGTCGCGCAGGGTGCGGACCAGATCGCTCAGCGCGTCGCGGTCATCGGGCAGGATCAGATCCTCGACCGTTGCCGCATCGGGGCCGCTTTCGGCAAACAGGGTACCCATGGCCGGATTGGTCATCCGGATCTCGCCGTCCTCATCGAGGATCAGGATCCCGATGGGCGCATGCTCCAGGAACTCACCGAGCGAATTCGCGGGCAGGTCCTCATCGCGGGGCGTATCGGCGACCCGCGGCCAAAGCGCCAGATGCAGGACCGGATGGTCATCGGCCGAGACATCGGTCCGGGCCCGGACCAGGACGCGCTGGCTCGTCTCGCCGCCCATAGCGGCATCGTGGCTGCGCAAGGCAAGCTCGACCGGGGCGCCATCCTCGGCGGCCTGACGCAGATGATCGCGAATGGCCTCGGGCGATCCGGCGAACAAATGATCGAGCCCGACACCCTCCAGCGCGCCGGCCCCGGCGCCGGTCAGGTCCTGCAGGGTTTCATTGGCATAAAGAACACCGCCCGCGCTGTCGAAGGTCAGTAGACCGACGGGGAGATGATCCAACGCGCGAATAAGGCCGTCGCGTTCCATGCGCAAGGCTTCCTGGCGCGCGCCCGCCTCGCGGACCGAGCCCTGGTCGATGAGCCGCCACATGACCCGGTGCTGGAAGCCCGGCACGGGACGGACCTCGACCTCAAGCCAGGTGCGCCCGCCGGCGGCGAGGGTCACCGGCACCTGCTCGCGCAGGGTCCGCCCGTCGCGCGCGGCCCGGGCCAGCCGATAGATCGGCTTGGCGGCGCCTTCCTGATCGACGATCAGGCGCTCGAAGGGCAGCGGATGCTCCGCCCCCAGACCGCTGCATAAGCGCTCATAGGCCGCATTGGTAAAGACAAGGCCGCCGTCGCGCCGGGTAATCAGGCAGGCTTCGGGAAGGTCCTCGAGAATGCGGATGGCCAGCGTGCCGAAATGCGGCGCCGCCGAGCCCGCCAGCGCGCCGGTGGTGTAGCCGTAGACGACGATCAGGCCGACGACTGCCGCCCCGGACAGGAAAATCAGCGCCGGCAGTCCGGGCGCCAGGACCGCCGAAATGGCGGCCGCGCCGGACAGCCCGAACAGGACCGCGATCACTGTCGGCAAATGCTGTTGCAGCCGGGCAATCAGATTGGGGCCCGGCACCGGGAAGGAGAAGGCACCGCGCACGGCCATCCGCTTCATCATCATACGTCCCCCGGAACCTGCTGCCGAGGCCCAGTGCCGCGGCAGCGCGACCGCTGACCGGGTCAGGCTTGCCAGCCGTCCGGCGCACGGTCCATCACCCCATCCCCATCGATGGCCGCCCGCGGTATCCGCCTGTGTCTTTGAAGATGCGGTCCGGCGTCTGCGGATCATCGAACCAAACCGCAAGAGATGTTTCGGGGATGACGCCGCCTGGACGGTCTCCACGCCTCGAACCACACGATTTGGCGCCGCCATTGTGTCTGATTCGGAATGGCACACCACGGAGAACCGGACTCAGCGGGCGCGGACGGCCTGCGGCACGCGTCTTCGGCCTCTCAGGCAGCCTCGCGCAAGCCCTGGCCGGCGCGGGCCGGTGCGCGCAGCCGGACCGTCAGGTCGAACCGCGTATCGTCGGTGAGCCCGACCATGGCCGGCACCTGAGGCGCCAGCAAGGGCCAGTGCGCATCGAGGAGCCGGGCTCGGGCGGCCCGCAATACCGGATCGCCGCCGACCAGCAGCATCAGATCGCGCGCCCGGGCATGAGCGGCGATCCCCGCCAGGCCGTTGATCGCGGCCCGTCCGTGTTCGCTGAACAGCGCGTGGCCGGCCTCGAATACATCGGGTGCGGCGATCGCGGTGGTGCCGTGGCGTCCGCCCTCCTGGCGGGCCCAGATGAACCCCAGGGCACCGAGTTGATCGGCGGCGCTCTGAACCGCGGGACCCGTCGCGGGATCCGCGCCCTGCGGTCCGATATAGGTGCTTTTTTGCGGTGTCAGCGCGCACACAGCGGCCAGAGGCAGCAATGCCGCCAGACCGCCCGCGAGGAGGCCGGACCGGTTTGCCGCGCCGTACTGACGACTTGTCGTCGATCGTGCCCGGGGGGCGTCGTGGTTCATGCTCGTCATGCCTGCCACCTTGTTCCCCCGCAACAGACCTTCGACGCTAGGTCCAATCCGTTAAGAGAATCCTTAAGCCCCGCCCCTGGGGGTCTTAACCTCCGCATTCGAGTGCCTATCTGTTGACGGGATCGTGGAGAGCGGCGGCGCGGCGTCTGACGCGCTTGTGATGGCGACCGCAGCGGCGCGCTTCCGGCCCCAGGGCGGCCGGTGTATGGTCGCGACGATTATGAGTGGCCGTGTTGGCCAGACCACGACCGAGGGAAAATCCATGCGCATTCTTATGACAGCAGCGGCGGCCGTGCTCGCCGTCGGCCTGACCGCCGGCCCCGGCCTCGCCGTCGACGAGGACCGTCTGAACACGGTTCTCGAAGCCCAGAGCGACGAGCACAAGGCGCGGTACGAGTTCCGCCACCCGGCCGAGACGATGACCTTTTTCGGCGTCGAGCCGGATATGACCGTGGTGGAAGTGCTGCCCGGCGGCGGCTGGTACTCCAAGATCCTGATGCCATATTTGAGCGACGAAGGCATGCTGATCGGCGCCGGCTACCAGCCGGAGATGTTCAAGTCGTTCTTCCCGAATGTCAGCGAAGAGCGCCTCACCGCCCTTGCCGAGTTCCCGAACACCTTCCCGGGCCAGGCCGCTGAATTCGATGACGGCGCAACGCCGGTCAAGGGTTATCTCCTTGGCGATGCCCCGGACGACCTGAAGGGCACCGTGGACATGGTTCTGTTCATCCGCGCCCTGCACAACATGCACCGGGTGTCGCCGGAAAACTATGTGACGCCGGTTCTCGAGGAAACCTACGACCTGCTCAAGCCGGGCGGCATTGTCGGCATCATTCAGCACCGGGCCGCCGAAGACATGAGCGACGAGTGGGCCAGCGGCAGTGCCGGCTATCTGAAACAGTCGCGTGTCGTCGAACTGATGGAAGCGGCCGGCTTCGAACTAGTCGAAGCGTCGGACATCAACGCCAACGCGCTCGACACGCCGACCGAAGAAGAAATCGTCTGGCGCCTGAAGCCGTCGCGCCGCGGCGATGAAGCCAAGCGGGCCGAATATGACGCCATCGGCGAGTCGGACCGGATGACGCTGAAGTTCCGCAAGCCGGAATAATCCGTCCTGCCATCGATATGGAAAACGCCGTCCTTCGGGGCGGCGTTTTTTTGCGTGTCGGCGAACACGTCTCCTTGGCAACACGATGCACCAAGGGACGCCTTCCATCCGCATACGTCATTCCCGCGAAAGCGGGGACCCAGGGCCGCAAGA
>CAZHDI010000001.1:44858-61608 GCA_964531285.1 uncultured Alphaproteobacteria bacterium
CCAGGGCCGCAAGACATTGACCCTACTGACGCAGTGAACCTCCGACGCCTTGCCCCGTATCTCAATATGAGCGGCGCAATGAATGACCGCCTTGTTCCCACCGCGCCGCCTGTCCGACCGATGACAGTCTATGCCGGAACCGGGCCCAGGACCGATCATGACAACGGCAAAAGGCGGACTCGACGGCCCGCCTTTGCCCATCGGTCAGCCTTCCGGGTCTCGCTCAATCGTCGCGATAGACTTTTTCGCGGCGCTCGTGACGCTCCTGGGCCTCAAGGCTCAAGGTCGCCGTCGGGCGCGCCTCCAGGCGTTTCAGCGTGATCGGATCGCCGGTCTCCTCGCAGAATCCGTAGGAGCCGTCCTCGATCCGCCGCAGCGCGCTGTCGATCTTGGAGATCAGCTTGCGCTGGCGGTCCCGTGTCCGCAGTTCCAGCGCCCGGTCGGTTTCCGACGAGGCCCGGTCCACAAGATCGGGATGCTGATTGTGGGCGACCTGCAAATTCTGCAGGGTTTCCTTGCTGCCGCGCAGAATGTCGTCCTTCCAGGACATCAGCTTCTGGCGGAAATATTCACGCTGCCGCTCATTCATGAACGGCTCGTCGTCGGTGGGAACATACCCGTCCGGCAGTTCGACCGTCACGACCCGACCTCCATCACCTGCCATGTACCGCACCCCCGGTTGCCTCCCCGCTAGACCATTGACGTCTCCCGGGTTCGGCGCGCCGGGAGTATATGGATGAGCCCCCATGGCATCAATGCGTACATGGGGATGAATCATTACGCATTTGGGCTTATTCGGCCGATGGAGCCGCAAACCGGCCAGCTTGCGCGTTAATCGTGCCGGCACGCGGCAAACACACACCCTCGCGTGTGCCGCACCGGTGCTGAGCATCATCCACAAGCCCGCTTACCATCACGTTTAAGCATGTCCGTCCCGGCGGCTGAGGCCCCTTGGTTGCGTCAGGGCTGACGGCGGACGCGCCATGGCGTAGCGTGCGGCTCAGCGAGGGCGATGGGCTTCAGGGGAGCGCGCGATCATGGCCAACACCATCACACCGGACGGGCTCGCGTTGATCCGCGACTTCGAATGGGTCGGCGAGACATCCCGCCAGCAGGCCGACGGGGCCTGGGTCGTCGGCTATGGCCATACCGAGGGCGTCGGGCAGGACACGACGGTCCCCCGCGACGCCGCGGACAGGCTCCTGACTGAGGATCTTGCGGCCATCGAGGCGGCCGTGGCGCCGCTGATCGGCGTGCCGGTCAATGATAATGAGTACAGCGCGATCATCTCGCTGGTGTTCAATATCGGGGTGCCGGCCTTCAAAAAGTCGCTCCTGCGCAAGCATCTGAACAACGGACGCCGGCTGGAGGCCGCCGAGGCCTTCATGTGGTGGAACCGGGTGATGGTCGAGGGCGAGTTGCGGGTGGTCGAAGGCCTGACCGAGCGCCGGGGCGCGGAAATCGCGCTGTTTTTGACCCCGCCCGTGCCGGTGCGTGCGGACGAGACCTCCGCCGCGGGCCTCCATCAAAGCACGCGCATCCGGCCGCCCCGCGAGATGCCGGCCCGCAAGCCGCTCAGCCAAAGCCGGACCATGCGCGGCGTCATTGTCGCGGCTCTGGCCGGCGCGGTCACCTTTCTGGAGAACATCGCGCTGGTTCTCGAGCTCGTGGATTCCCGCAATCCGATCGTGCGCGACATCTTCACGTTCTTTGCCGAATTGCCCCAGTGGGTCTATCTGGCCGCCGCCGGGCTAATGGTGCTTGCCAGCCTTTATATCGCCTATGCGCGCATCGACGACTGGCGCAAGGGCCGGCGCTGAGACCGCGCCTTGCACGCCTGACGCGCCATCACTAGGCTGGCCACTGACAGATTGTGAGCCGGGGAGTGCCAATACAATGCAGTTTCAAGGGACGGAGTCCTATGTCGCCACGGAGGATCTGCGGATCGCGGTCAATGCCGCCATCACGCTGGAACGTCCGCTTCTGATCAAAGGTGAGCCGGGGACCGGCAAGACCGTGCTGGCTCACGAGGTCGCGCGCGGCCTGGGCTGCCCGCTGATCGAATGGCACATCAAATCGACCACCAAAGCCCAGCAGGGCCTTTACGAATACGATGCCGTCTCGCGTCTGCGGGACTCCCAGCTTGGCGATGAGCGCGTCAAGGACATCGGCAACTACATCAAGAAGGGCAAGCTGTGGGAGGCGTTCAATCATCCCATCCGCCCGGTCCTCTTGATCGACGAGATCGACAAGGCCGATATCGAGTTCCCGAACGATCTGCTGCTGGAACTCGACCGCATGCAGTTTTTCGTCTACGAAACCGGCGAAACGGTGAAGGCGGAGCAACGCCCCATCGTCATGATCACGTCGAACAATGAAAAGGAATTGCCCGACGCGTTCCTGCGCCGGTGCTTCTTCCATTACATCGCCTTCCCCGACGATCAGACCATGCGTCAGATCATCAATGTTCATTATCCGGGCCTCAAGGAAGAGCTGATCGCCGCCGCGCTCAACACCTTCTATGACATCCGGAATGTCCCGGGACTGAAGAAAAAACCGTCGACCTCGGAGCTTCTCGACTGGCTCAAGCTGTTGATGGTCGAGGACATCGACCCGGCGCTCCTGCGCGAGAAGGACCCGAACAAACTGATCCCGCCGCTCCATGGCGCGCTCCTGAAAAACGAACAGGATGTGCATCTGTTCGAGCGGCTCGCCTTCCTCGCGCGCCGGGACGGCAACTAGGCAAAACCCATGTTCCTCAATTTTTTCCATGAGTTGAGGCGGGCCAATATTCCCGTCTCGTTGAAGGAATATCTCCTTCTGCTCGAAGCCATGCAGGCCGATCTCGCCAATCAGCGGGTGCAGGATTTTTATTACCTGTCGCGCGCCGCACTGGTGAAGGACGAACGCTATCTCGACCGCTTCGATCAGGTGTTCTCCCATATCTTCAAGGGCCTCGAATATCTCGACGAGTTCATGGGGACCGACATCCCGGAGGACTGGCTGCGGGCCCTGTCCGAGAAATTCCTCACCGACGAGGAGAAGGCCGAGATCGAGGCCATGGGCGGTTGGGAAAAGCTCATGGAGACCCTCAAGCAGCGCCTTGAGGAGCAGGACGAGCGCCATGAAGGCGGCAACCGGTGGATCGGCACCGGCGGCACCTCGCCTTTCGGCAATTCCGGTTACAACCCGGAAGGCGTGCAGATCGGCGGCGACGGCAAACAAGGCCGCGCGGTGAAAGTCTGGGAACGGCGGGATTACAAGAATCTCGACGACTCCGTGGAGCTGGGCACACGGAACATCAAGGTCGCGCTGCGCCGGCTGCGCCGCTTCGCCCGGGACGGCGCGGATATGGAACTCGATCTCGACGAGACCATCCGCTCGACCGCGCATAAGGGCTATCTGGATATCGTCGAGGTGCCCGAGCGGCACAACACCATCAAGGTGCTCTTGTTCTTCGATGTGGGCGGATCCATGGACGCCCATATCCGTCTGTGCGAAGAACTGTTCTCCGCCGCGCGGTCGGAATTCAAGCACATGGATTTCTATTATTTCCACAACTGCCTTTATGAAGGCGTGTGGAAGGATAACAAACGCCGGCATACGGAGGTCATCTCGACCTGGGATGTGCTGCACACCTATCCGGCCGACTACAAGATCATCATCATCGGGGACGCGACCATGAGCCCCTATGAGATCACCTATCCGGGCGGCTCGGTCGAGCACTGGAACGAGGAAGCGGGCGCGGTCTGGCTCAAGCGGCTGTTCGATATCTATGAAAGCTGCGTCTGGCTCAATCCGGTGCCGGAGCGCCATTGGGATTACACGCCCTCGATCCAGCTTGTCCGTCAACTGATCGAAGACCGGATGTTCCCGCTGACCCTCGACGGCCTCGACCAGGCCATGCGCGAACTGAATAAATAACCCTGGCCGTCACGCCCCCATGCCGGGACGTGACGGGCCGCCTCCCGCTTCATGGCAGGTCGATCACCTCGCCGCGCTTGGGCGCCTCCTCCAGACGGCCAAAGGCTTTGAGCGCGGTCAGCACCTTGACCGTCAGCACGCCGCACCATTCGGCCCGCGCCACGGCCCAGCTGTCTTCATACTGGCCCCACTCCCAAAACGGCGCCCAGGACCCGTCTGCTTGCTGATGGACGATCTCGTAATCGAGATTGCGCGCCACCGCCTGGGCCAGCGTCGGATACAGCGGATCGTCAGCATCCGGGACCGCCCAATAGGGCCGCAACCCATAACTCGCCCAGCCGGCCTCATCGGCGGCGACGACCTTGGGCGCTTCTTCCCTCAGCATACCCAGAATATCGCCGCGGAACGGCTCGCCGATCACCCGCGCCAGGCGCTGCCAGCACAAAAAGGCGTGCATGTCGCAAGGGCTGGTCATGACCGCCAAGGCCGCATGAGCCTTACCCGTCAGGGCCTCGAGCGCACCGGACGGCACCTGATCCTTGTACTGCAGCAGGATCGCCAGACAGTCCGCATTCGGATTGGCCCAATCGGCGAGGGGCCGGTCCTTCCAGACCGACTGGGTCCACCAGGGCGCGCGCGGCACCACATCCACTTCGACCGGCACGGCCAGCCAGGACAAATCCTCTTTGTCCAGCATGGCCAGAAGATAGGCGACCCCGCGCTGGACGACCGGATGATCGCCGGGCGCCCCGGCCTCGATCAGATAATGAAAGGCTTCCGCCGTGGCCATCACGGACGAATTGTGCAGCCGGAAATCAGGCTCCAGAGACCGGCCGAACCCGCCATCCTCGTTCTGATAGGCCGCGACCGCCTCGATAAGCGGTGCGCCCGGCGCGCCCTCGAACCGCAACGCGAACAGGGCGCGGTCGACGGGGCGGGCATGGGCGTCAAGAAAGGCGCGGGCCCGCGCGAATGCCTCGGCGTTCAGTTTCATCAGGAGCCTCCACCATGATTGTTCGCTTTTTGTTCTAGGCTCCGACCGAGGTGTCGGTCAAGGACAAATATCCTAATGGCGGGATGGCGGGACCGGCGCGGGGCGGGTCAGACCGGCACCGCGCTGCCGCGATAGTTGAAGCCGGAAAACCGCGGGACCTTCGGCAGATAGCCGGTTTCCAGCGCATCGACGCGGAAGCCGCCCGAGCCGATCAGCCGGTCGATGGGGCGGTTGAGATGACAGCCGCCGCCGATGACGCCCCAGATCGGATTCAGCCGGCCCTGCCATTTGCGCACGCCGGCGTCCGGCGCCTCGCCATGCTCCGAGAACAGCAGGCGCCCGCCCGGCTTGAGCACCCGGCGCATCTGGCCCAGAGCGGCCAGCGCATCGGGGATGGTGCACAGGGTGTAGGTCAGCACCACGGTATCGACCGCATTGTCGTCGAGGGGGATCTCCTCGCCCGGCAGATCGATGAAGGACAGCGGCACAAGGCACTCGTCGGCGCGCTTGCGCGCTTTGATCCGCATGCCTTCGGAGGGTTCCAGGCCGATCACTTCGCTGACCTTGGCCGGGTCATAAAATGCCAGATTGAGGCCCGATCCGAGGCCCACCTCCAGCACCCGCCCCTCGGCCTGGGGCACGATCGCGGCGCGCTGTTTCATGATCACGCCGGCGCCGCAACTCTTCTCGATCAAGGACGGCAGAATATAGCGCTCATACAAACCCATGGCTCGTCTCCCCGGCTCCACCCGGCGCGGACCCGCGCGCCAACCGGGGGAAGCATAACCCGTGGCGGCCGGCGTCGGCCAGCGGCGGGCATGGACGGGCCCGCCCCTCTAGCGCCGGGGGGCTTCGGCCGGTTCGGGCGCGGGGCCGCTTTGGCTCGCGGGCGCCGCGTCGCTGCCCGTAGCCCCGCCGATCAGACGGCTCGCGAAGCGATCGAGAACCGGCAGACCGAAGGCCAGGGTGATGCTGACCGCGAGACCGAGCAGGGCCTTGCCCAGATCCCTGGCCGCCAGCAACAGGGCCTGAAGCATCGTACGCTGATTGTTGAGCATAAAGGTCAGCGCGATTTCACGGCCCGCCAGCAGCCCCAGGAACACCCACGTCGTCGACATGGGCATGTTCGACAGTTCCTTGAAGTACAGCAGGATTAAGCCGAAAAGCAGGTCGATGATCGTGGCGGACCGGATGTCGGCGGTGTTCGTCTTTTCCGTGACGATCGCCTGTATCTCGCCGCCGCGCCGGGCGAAAATGATCGCATGCAGCAGCAGCATGAGAATGACCGAGAAGATCAGCAATTCGACGCTCAACTCGCGCGGCAGATAGACGAAAATATTCGCCAGATCCTGGACCAGCCACTGGCTCCACAGGAACCCGGTGGACATCCACTGAAAGACCACCCAGTACCAGCCGGGCTTGGATCCCTGCGTATTCAAGAAGCGCTGTTCGATCAGCCGTGAGACGATCACATAAAGCACGAGCCCGACCACAATGGCCACGCCATAGCCCATGATCGACTTCGTCAGCACCGCCTGCATATTGGTCGGCGCGAACACGGTCAGCACCAGGAAGGTCGTTGAGACCGGGATGCCGAAGCGGGTCAGCAGCAGGATGAAAATGGGCGGAACGGCGTGGATCCAGGAAATGCCGCCTTCGGGTTCGGGAAATTTCTCCAGGCGGCCGTAGGCGATGTCGCCGTAATTGACGTACCAGCCATAGACCATCACCGCGACCAGGATCGACGAGGCATAAGCCCACAGGATCCACCATGGGCGGTGAGAGTTGGAACTCAAAAACGTGCCGAGGGTCTGAATGGCATCGTTGGCCACGATGGAATAGGCGGCGAACATGAAGCCGACGAACATGAAGATTTCAGGCAACCCGATGACCATCGCCCCCGCCCCTTCCGTATCAGTTGAAGAACCACCAGCGGCGCGGCCGGTAGTCGGGTTGCAGCTTCGCGCGCTCCTCGGCGCGGGCATTCGCGGGCAGCGGGATATAGCCGATCCGCTCCAGGACATCCTGCCCGTCTTGCGACAGGACATAGGTCAGGAACGCCGTCACCGCGTCCGGCAGCGCTTCGCCGGCCGCCTTGTTCACGTAGAAGAACAAAGGCCGCGACAAGGGATAGCGCCCGTCGATCACATAGGCATGGCGGCGCGCCGGATCGCCCGAGTCGGCAAAGCGCTCGATGGTGATCGGGAAGTAGCGGGTTTCGGAAAAGCCCGGCCCGCTGCCGATCGCCAGGGCGCGGACATTGTCCGTCCGGTAGCCCAGCCCCGAATAGCCGATGGCGTTGATATCCGCGGCCACGGCCTCGACCACGGCGCGGCTGTCCGCATGAAAGGTCGTTTCGGGCTTGAAGTCTCCGCCGCACAGCGCGGTTTGGCGGAAGAAATCGAAGGTACCGGAAACCTCATTCCGGCTGTGCAGCGTGATCTCGCCCAGGGTCCGAACCCCGTGGGCAACCTCATCCCAACGGCCTACGCCCTGCCCGCCGCACAAATGGGTCGAGGAAAAAATCTGGTCGAGCTGGCTCAAGGTCAGCCCGGAAACGGGGTTGTCCTTGTGCACATAGACCGCAAGCGCATCGAGCCCGATGGTGATCGCGGTGGGCCGATAGCCATAGCGGTCCTGGAAGGCGGCAACCTCACCCTCGCTCATGGGCCGGCTCATGGGCGCGATCTGCGCCCGGCCGCTGGTCAGCGCGGGCGGCGCCGTGCCCGATCCGGCGCTTTCGATGTCGAAGGCCACATCCGGAGCGGTGTCCGCGAACCCGTCGGCCCAGGCCTCGACGGCCTCGCCCAGGGTGTCCGACCCGATGATGACAATGGAACCGGATTGGGCCGACGCCGGGGCCATGCCCGCGATCAGCGCCGCCAATCCCATGAAAACGGCCAACGCGCCACAGGCGCCCAGCCGGCTTTCGCCGATGCGGTGGTCCACGGTCCCCTCCCTCGCCGGCAGCGGTGCCGCCTGCCGGGGCACCCCGGACCGCCCCTCCCTCCGGGCCGGTCCATCCTTCCGCATGCCAAGGGTTTGACCGATCGGCCGGGCAAGCGCAACCCCCGGCGTCCATCGGAGCCGCACAAAGAGGCTTTTGCGGGCGGCTGTCACGAGGCGCGGGACGATCTCCAATGGCGTGCGCGCGTCACACTGTCAGGAAGCAGCGTCATGAATCTGTCGTCTGACTGACATACTCGGGATCAGGATGCTTGCGCGTGTGCCGGCTCACTCAGACGGCTGATCAGATCGCGATGGCCGGATCCGCTGGGGCGCTGCTCCTCGAGCCACGTTTTCAAAGCTGCCTCATGCATCGGACCGGCCACAAAATACCCCTGCACCTCGTCGCAATCGAGCGCCTGGAGAAGATGCATCTGCTCCAATGTCTCGGCGCCCTCGGCAATCACCTTCAATTCGAGGCTGTGCCCCATACGGATGATCGCATCGATGATCGCCCGTGAGTTCGGATTGGTGATCGCCTCGCTGACGAAGGACCGGTCGATTTTCAGCCGGCTGACGGGAAACCGGCGCAGATAGGCAAGCGAGGAATAGCCGGTGCCGAAATCATCGATGCTGATCTCGAAATTCATCTTGCGGATCTGGCCGAGACAGGCGGTGAAGGCCTCGATGTCTTCGGACATGGAATCCTCGGTGATCTCAAGCTCGACCAGACTCGGGTCGGCATCCGTCTCGGCCAAGGCCGAGCGCAGGATCGCGGGCAAGCTCCGGGCGCGGAAATGGCGCGGCGAGATATTGACCCCGAGCCGCCCGAACGAGAGCCCCTCGGCACGCCAGCGCTTGGTGCAGGCCATGGCTTCCCGCACGGTCCATTGACCCAAGCCCCGCACGATATCGCCTGACTCGACCACATCGAGAAACTCGGCAGGCGTGACAAGGCCGCGCTGGGGATGCTGCCAGCGCAGCAGCGCCTCGACCCCGCACACCTCGCCGGTGCGCAGATCGATCTGGGGCTGGAAATGAAAGACCAGTTCGTCATTGGCCAGTGCGTGACGCAATTCCGCATCAATCCGTGCACGCCGCCGAACCTTCTCATCGATCACATGATCGAACGAGCGGATCGTGCCCGGCGCGCTCTCCTTGGCTTCGAAGAGCGCCATATCGGCATTGCGGAACAGGATATTCGGATCGTCGCCATCCTTGGGATAATAGCTGATGCCGATGCTGGTGGCGACATTGAATGTATCGCCGTCAAGTTCGATCGGCTCACGGATGGTGTCGATGATCCGCCGCATGGGCGCGACCACGGTCTCATAGGCCGACAATTCGGTCAGGATGATCGCGAATTCATCGCCGCCGAAACGGGCCACGGTATCGACACCGCGCACGGACTCCATCATGCGGCGGGCGACCGTTTTGAGCACCTCATCGCCGACCAGATGGCCATGAAGATCGTTGATCTGCTTGAAACGGTCGAGATCCAGAACGCACAGGGCGATGCGCTTGTCATGGCGTTCGGCATATTTGATCGCATCTTCAAGCCGCAGCTGGAAATGAAGCCGGTTCGACAATCCGGTGAGGGAATCCTTGAGCGCCAGTTCCTCGATGCGCCGGCGCTGTTTGGCTTCTTCCGTCACATCCGTATACGTCGTCAAAAGGCCGCCATCGGGCAGATGCTTGCCATAAACCTCCAGGACCGTCCCGCCGGGGCCCGCCCGTTCGAAGGTCTGGCTTTGCCGGTGCAGCCGGCCGGTATCGGCCAGCAACTCCTTATAAACCGTCTCGTCGAGCCCGGCGCCTTTGGGGTCGGGCGCGTCAGTGGCATCGATCCGGATGGCCCCCTGCCTGCCGGTCCGGCGGCGCAAATCCGAGGGATCGATGTGCAGAAGCTCGGTGAAGCGCCGGCTCCAGATCAACAGGTAATGGGCCGAGTCATAGAGCGCGAAGCCCTGGTCCATATGGTCGAGCACCAGCCTCGACTGGCGCCGCGATCCGTCCAGCTGATGGGCCACACGGGTGAAGATCGAGCGCAGCATCACAATCAGCAGGGTCAAGGTCACGCTGATCAGCAGCAGGATGATCGCATTGAGGATAGGCCGCGTTTCGGGCCCACTCGAGGGCGGCGGCAGAATCCCGGATTCCATCAGCGCGTATTGGCCGAACAGGGTCGAGGCGGCCAGCATGAAGGTGATCACGCCGCCCGCCACGCCCCAGAAAATTGCCGAGAAGGCGACCGTCAGCACCACATAGGCAATCCCCGGCGAGGCCAAGCCACCATTGAAGTAGCCGGCCAGATTGATGCCGATAAACGCGAAGGCAACCAGGGACAGGGCCGGCACATTGAGCGAGCGCGTCAGCCAGACCGTCCAGGGCGCCGACAATGCGAACAGACCCGCGGCGATCGTCACCGCCTCGGTGGCATCGAAGGGGGTAATTGCGACCGCGCGATAGGTGGCATAGGCCAGCAGCAGCACACCCAACGTCACCGAGAACACGATGAAGCACCGCAGCCGGATCGCGGTGAGGTAGTCGGTGTTAGCGTCAAGGCCGAGCCGGTCATCGAACCGCTGCCAGAACCCGCCACCCAGATGAATCATCATCGGCCACCTGCCCCAATACACTGAACCGGCGCACTGTGCCCGACCGAGGGCTCAAATTCTGTTAAGGCTAAACCCGGAACTGGAGAAAAACCGGCGGGGCAACGATGCGATTGGGGTTTGTGTGCTGTAGCGAGACACTGTCGACGAGTGCAAGACGGCGGGCCGACGCGTTCGAGCATGACGCGGAACTGGAACCGATCCGGGCGGCGTTCGGGCGGACCGGGCACGGGGTCGTGGAACTCGACTGGCGGGCCGACGACGGCGATTACGGCGGGGCGGATTTGCTCTTTATCCGGACGGTGTGGGATTATACCGACCATCAGGAGGCGTTTCTGGCCTTTCTCAGCCGGGCGGCGAAGATGGTGCCGGTGGCCAATCACCCGGATCTGATCCGCTGGAACCTCGCCAAAGACTATCTCGGCGAACTGGCACAGGCCGGACTGCCGGTCATCGACAGCGTGTTCGTGACCGCCGAGACCCGGCTCGGCGATCTTTTCGCCGCACTCGGCGCCGATGAAATCGTCATCAAACCGACAGTCGGCGCGGGCGGCACCGGTCAGGCCCGGTACCGGCGTGCCGAAACCGACCCCGATCAGCCGGTCTACCCTGGCGTATTCGCCCAGCCGTTCTTGCGCCAGGTGATGAGCGAGGGGGAACTGTCCTTCGTGTTTCTCAACGGCACCTACTCCCACGCGGTGCACAAGGCCTGCGCGCCGGGGGAGTTCCGCGTGCAGTCGATCTATGGCGGTGTGGACACACGCTATGACGCGCCGGCAGGCGAGATCGCAACCGCGCGGCGCTTCATCGATGCCCTGCCCTATCCGGCCCTCGCGGCACGGGTGGACATGCTGCGCGACGGCGCGGGCCTGACCCTGATGGAACTGGAAGTGATCGAGCCTTATCTTTATCCGGTTTTCGAGCCGGCCTTCGGCATGCGGATGGTCGAGGCGACGATCCAATATCTTTATGCCGGCGGCTGACGGTTGACCGCACGGCCGTCAGCGCCATTCGGAGACCCCGAAGCGGATCAGGCGCGCACCCGTCAACGGGCCGATGATCCGGCCCCGGCCCTTTACCGCCAGCACGGCGGCGATGATGTCGCCGTCGCTTTTCAGCTCATGGGCCCGGCGCGCGCCCAGGCTCAAGGCATCCCAAACCCGTTCGGCCTCGGAAAGACCGGGCGACGTGTCGTCATAATCCACCGCCTCGGCAATGTCCGCCGCGCACATTTCAGCCAGCGTGGCGGACCGGGCCATGACACTGACGATATCGGCGTCCCCGGCACTGCAGGACGCCACACCGCGATGCATGCCGACCCCTTCGCAGGGGCGGATCACATCGAAATTAAACACCCGAAGGCCCTGCGCGTCATGGACCATGGCCGGCCCGAAGGCCGCCCCTTTGACGAAGCGCAAGCCGATGGTGGACAGACCGGCGCAGATGATCGGGCATTCCAGGCCGGTATCGAGCAAATGGGCCAGAAGATGGTCGATGCACTCGCCCTCGCCGGCATCATCATCGAGCGAGCGCGCCAGCCGCGCTTTCAGTTCGACCCAGGGCACCGTGAGGCCGGTGCGGCCCAGAAGCACCGAGACCGGATGGCCGCGCACCGTCAGGTCCTGCACCATCATGGCCGCACCGCCCTTCGGGCCGCGGGATCGTCAATCGACGAAGGCGCGCTCGACCACGAACTCCGCAGGCTTGGCATTCGACCCCTCCTCGAGCCCGGCCTTCTCGACCAGGTCCTTCACATCGTTCAGCATCGCCATGGACCCGCAGATCATCACGCGGTCCACAGCCGGATCAAGGGGGGGAACGCCCAGATCCTCGAACAGCTTGCCGTTCTCGATCAGGGTCGTGATGCGGCCTTCGCATTTGTAAGGCTCGCGGGTCACGCTGGTGTAGTGGATGAGCTTGTCGGCCACCAGTTCACCCACCAGCGGATCTTCCCGCAGGCTCTCGACGAGTTGGGTGCCGTATTCCAATTCCGCGATGAACCGGCAGCTATGGGTCAAAATGACCGTCTCGAAACGCTCATAGGTCTCCGGGTCGCGGATGATGCTGGCAAAGGGCGCGATCCCGGTGCCGGTCGAGAACAGATAAAGCCGCTTGCCCGGGGTCAGGGCATCATGGACCAGCGTGCCGACGGGCTTGCGGCCCAACAGCACGATATCGCCGACCTTGATGTTCTGGAGCCGCGAGGTCAGCGGTCCGTCGGGCACCTTGATGGAGAAGAACTCAAGCTCCTCGTCCCAGGCGGGGCTGGCCACCGAATAGGCGCGCAGCAGCGGTTTTCCGTCCACTTCGAGGCCGAGCATGATGAATTCGCCGGAGCGGAACCGGAAGCTTTGCGGCCGGGTGATCCGGAACGAAAACAGATCGTCGGTCCAATGGGTGACCGACAGCACGGTCTCCTCGGTCGGCGCATTGGGCGATTTTGGCTTAGCAGCCGCGGCGTTCTGAGACATGCGAACCCAACCTTTCGTCGCGGCGCTCCCGGATCGGGGCCGGCGCCAAATTACAGTATTCAATTGTAAAAGGACTTATTGTCCAGCGTTGCGCTGGTTATATGGTCAGGATGGGCCCGACATCAACCGCGCAGCCCCGGCCCGCGCCCCGCGCCATGCCGACCCCCTTTGTTACCCGGAGCGGCGCCGGTGCGAAAGGCACAAGTCTGAAGGCCGCGTCCGTAGGACGCCCAGGTGTCTTGGGATGCCCAAGTGTTATGGGGTAATGGCGGCAGACCGTCAGTCCAGGGTGAGGTCGATTTCGTTCAAGACCCGGCTGAGTTCGGCATTCAGATGGTTCAAAAGGGCCTCACGGGCGCCGGTGCTGTTCTCGCCCATGAGGCCTTCGGCGGCCTCGGCGATGCGAGCGATCTCGAACGCGCCGATGCCCCGGGCCGAGCCCTTCAGCGCATGGGCCAGATCATGCCAGCGCTCATCGGGGAGATCCTTGTCGAGCGCCTCGACCCAATCGCGGGCCTGGGACCGGAAAATCGTCAGCACGTCCCGCATGACGCCGTCGTCGCCGGCGGTGTACCGGCTGAGATGAGAAAAATCGATGGCCCCGAGGGACCGCTGCTGGCTGCCCGCGCGCGTGCCTGCCGTCATGTTGCCGCCCTCGTACCGGGAGTGCTGTCCGTGCCCTCCGCCGGCGCCGGTCCCGCCGGCGCAATGCTCCGTGCGAATATTCCGTGATGGGCACATTTTCGCCATCACTGATTCGCTCGATTCACCGGACTTTTCAAGCCTTCAGATCGGTGTGCCGAACCCTCCGGCACCGGACAATTGTCCCATTCCGGGACGCACGCCCTGCCGGACCCCGAAAATCCGGCTCATCGCCTTTGTTTTTCAACGCTTTACGGCGCCGGTTCTGCGGTTTGTAACCTGGCCCGGGAATATTATGTGTTATCCTTGTGGCGACTCGGAAAACTCCGTAGTGTGACACCATCGCGGTAAACCGTAGGGATCACCGGTTTTCGGCATCTGAGCCGGAGGCGGCCGGTCCGTTCGATCCGCCCGCCCGTTTCGTCCACACACGGGCCATTTCGGAAACCAGATTGAGGACTTGGGGGTCTGCAAACACGGCGACGGCGCTTTGGGCCCAATTGGCCCGCGCCGGGCAGGACAGGATCCGTCCGCCGCAGCCGTGACGAACGTGAGCGCCCCGGCGGGCCGACCGCCTGGGCCGAGTGGAGCCGACCCATGCCCCAACCGATTCAGCGCGCGGACATGCCGAAATCCGATACTCCCGAAGACTACGGCAAGGTGATCGAAGGCCCCCGCCCCAAGGCGGACCGCCGGCTGCATGCCGACCGTCCGGCCGCGCCGGAGCCGAAGGCCGAGAGCCCGCCCGCGCCGCGCCGGCCCGCCCTGCCGGCCCGGCGGACACCGCAAAAGACCAGCGGCAGCTGGATGGACCGGATCGCCCCCGGAACCTGGGCCTCGGCCCTTGCGTTTTTGTGGGTGCTGACCGGCCTGGCCGTCCTGGCCGGGCTTCAGGCACGCGGGCGCCTCGTCACGCTCGGCTTCAGCGACTGGATCATGATGGGCCTGGGCCTTCTGGTGCCGCTCGCGGTTCTGACGCTCGTGGTTCAGGTGATCAAACGGGCCGGCGACATGCGCCGGGCCGCCTTCGCGCTGGCCCGCCTTGCCGCGCGCCTGACCGAACCGGACAAGGCCGCCGCGGGCGAAGTCGCGACGCTTGGCGCCTCGATCCGCGCCGAACTCGACCGGGTGACCGCGAGCCTCGATCACGCGGTGCGCCGGGTCAGCGCCCTGGAATCCATGCTCCAGGATCAGACCCGCTCGCTCGATGCCACCGCCGACCGGATGGACCAGCGGGTCAAATCCGTCGCCGATACGCTCGATACCCAGCGCGCCAAGATCGATAAGGCGGCCACCGGCCTGGCCGGTGAAGCCAGGGCCATCTCCGAGGCCGTGGATACCCAGGCCGCAACCATCAGCACGGCAGCGTCCAAGGCCGCCGACCAGATCAAATCCGCCCAGGCGGGGCTCGATGAACGCACCCGCGCGCTCGACTCCGCGGCCGTCCATGCGGTGCGCCGGACCCATGAGGCGACCAAGGGGCTCGACGATCAGAGCCGGCGCCTGGAGGGCATCACCGAGTCCGCGCTGGAAAAGGCCGAGCAGATCACCGGCAAATATGCCGCCCAGCACCGGGCGCTCGCCGAAGCCGCCGCCGATCTGAGCCGCGAAAACGCGCATCTGGACAAAGTGCTGGAGACCCAGCGGCGCACCCTGGCGCGCATCGCCGAAACCATCGACGGTCAGGCCAAGCGCATCGAGGACACCATCACCGACTGCGTCGGCGAGTTGGAAAGCGCGCTGGAAGGCGCCGAGGGCAAATCCGCCGAAATGGCCGGGACCTTCCTGGAGCGGGCCGAGCGGATCACCCGGGCCGGCGAATTCGCCTCCAACGCCGTCGTCAAGGCCGCCGATGCCGCGCGCGACGCGGCCGACGGCGCCCGCAACGGTCTGGTCGGCCAGGCCTCGGAAGTCCGCGACGCGCTCGATCATCAACTCAATGAGGCCCGTCAGGCCCTTCAGGCGCTTTCGGCCGAAACCGGCGAAGCGGTCGCCCATCAGTCCGAGGCATCGGCCGCGGGTCTGGGCGCGCATCTGGACCGGATCAAGCGCGATATCGACCATCAGGTCGCCGAAGCGCAGCAGGCGTTCGATGCCCTTGAGGGCGATCTGGGCGTGGCGCTGGCCCGCAATCTGAAGATCATCGACAATGCCCTCAAGGACGCCGAGGGACGCCTGGAAGACACCGCCGAGCGGATCTCCGACAAGGTCCGCCGGCTGAGCAGCGAGACCACCGCCAGCGTGGCCGATCTCCAAGCCGCCGCCGAGACCCTGGCCGAACGGCTTCAGGGCCTGCCGTCCGAGGCCGGCGACAGCGCGGAGAAGGTCCGCGCCGCGATCAACGATCAGATTGCGGAGATCACGCGGATTGCCGATACGGCCATGCAGACCGCCCGCGATCTGAGCGTCACCGTGGACCGCAGCGATCCGGGGACGGACGACGGCGACACGGATACCGGCACCGCCAGCCGGCTCATGGCCTCCGAGACCGGCCGGGGACCGCGCCGCGCCGCCGGGGTCGAAAGCGATCAGATGGAGTCGCTCGCCCGCCGGGTCGCGCCGCGCCTGCGCCCGCTCGACATGGATGAAGACCGGCCTGCCGGCCCGCGCGGCGACCGCGCCCGCCGAAGCAGCCGTGCGGCGGAAACGCGGGGATCGGACGGTCTGGGCTGGCGCGAAATTCTCGACAAGGCGGAACGCGCCGAACGGGCCAGCGCCGCCGAGAATGCCGCGCGCGCCGAGGCCACGGACCGCGACCAGCGGGCCAAGGTGTCGTTGCGGGTGATCGAGACGCTCCAGGCCATGGCCATCGATCTCGACCGGGCTTTGGAAGAAGATCCGCCCTCGGATCTCCTCCAGCGCTATCTCAACGGCGAGCGCAGCGTGTTCGCCCGGCGCCTGACCACGCTCGGCGGACCGGAGCTGACCGACAAGATCCGCCGCAAGTTCGACACCGATCCGGAGTTCCGCCACGAGGTCAACCGCTATGTCTCCGAGTTCGAGAGCATGCTGGACACGGTGACCAAGGGCGATCGGGAAAACATCCTGGCCGAGACCTATCTGACCAGCCAGACCGGCAAGGTCTATCTGATGCTGGTCAATGCGACCGGAAAAGCGTGAGTCTGGGGTGGCTTGCGTCGCGCTTGTCCGGCATGACG
>CAZHDI010000001.1:61708-82958 GCA_964531285.1 uncultured Alphaproteobacteria bacterium
GACCAAAAAAGGGCGCCGCACGAAGCGGACGCCCTCAGTTGGATGCTCATTGGGGTTGAGCATATTCCGAACTCTGAAATATCTTAACCAATGCTCCTTATGGGAACTGACGGGGCGGCATGATGCGCCGCCCCGCCCCCACGCTCTTTAGAAGTCCGCACTGACCCGCACGAAGGCGAAGCGGCCAATCGCGGCGGTGCTGTACAGATTGATGTCGGTATTGGCGCCGATGCCGAAGACGTAAGGCGGCTCTTTGTTGAGCAGATTGTTCACGCCCGCGCCGATCGTGTAGGTGTTGTACACATACTCGACATAGACATCGTGCTCGACATGGTTCGGCGCCCCCTCATAGTCGAAGAGGTTGTTGCCGTCGAACGCCGGATCGTCCGTGTCGCCGATATGACGCACACGGTACAGGCCCGTCCACGGCCCCTGAAGCCACGTCACTTCGGCCCGGCTGCGCCAGCGCGGCAGGCTGTTGCCCCGTAAATCCGAGTCGGCGGCATCGCCCGCCTGACCCGAGCCGTTATTGTCGAAATCGTGCAGATAGCTGCCGCCGATATCGATGCCGAAGGTCCCGTCGAGGATCCCGAAGGCCTCGATATCCCGGGCATAGGCGATGTTGAACTCGACTCCATTGGTCTCGATATAGCCGAGATTCTGGAGCGGGTTGGTCAGGCCGACCACCGCGCCGGTTGCAGGCGACCGTCCGAATTGCGCACATTCCGGCGCGGCCAACCCGGCCGGACCCTCGTAACAGGTATCGACGACCGCATCGGAGACCAGACCGGCGATGGCATTTTCCACCTTGATCTCATACCAGTCGATGCTGGCCTGAAGGCCTTCGATCCAGCGCGGCGAGAACACTGCCCCGATGGTCCAGCTCGTCCCTTCTTCCGGCGTCAGATTCGGGTTACCGCCCCGCAGCACGTTATATTGGGGGCTGGGCTGCACGAAATTAGCCGCCAGGCCGTCCGCCGCACAGTTGGCGATGATATTGGCGTTGGTCGGGTCGGTCGCGTCCAACTGCCCGTAATTCGTGCACGGATCGGTGAAGTTGTCCGCCGAGACCGTGCCCCCGCCGAACAGATCGACGATGGTTGGCGCCCGGAACGAGCGGCCGTAGGAGGCCCGGAACCGGACATCCTCGGTGGGCGCATAGACGCTGGTGAACTTGTAGACCGTGTCCGACCCGAAGTTTGAATAATCGAACCACCGGCCCTGGACGTTGACCGACAGCTCCCGGGCGAACGGCAGATCCTTCAGGACCGGGATGTTCACCTCGGCGAACGCTTCCCAGACGTCGAAACTGCCGGCGGTCGGGAATGTCTGATTGGAGACGCTGGCTCCGGAGACGACCACTGAGTCCGGCTCGACCTGCCCCTGCTCGTCGCGGTACTCGAAGCCGGCGGCAACGCCGAGCGGACCGGCCGGCAACTGGAAAATATCGCCGGAGATATAGCCCTGGACATTCTGGGTTTCGAAGAACGAGCTTTGATTGTTGTCGGCGTTGATGTAACCGATCTCGGATGGTGTCCAGTTGCCCGGGAAGAACACATCGAGCGCGCCCGACGGGTTCACCGCCGCCGAACAGATGATGTCCTGGGCGCAGGCATCGGGATCGGAGATCCGGATCGCCCGCTCCAGATTCCACACATTCTGGGTCTGAATGAAGCTGTCCACCTTGGTCCACAGATAAGACAGTTCCCAGTCGAACAACCCCAGAAGATCCTGGCCCTGAAGACCCACGACCGCGCGGATCATATTGGAGTCGATGATGCTCTGACGCACACCGAAGGTATTGGTGGGCCGAATCCGGAACGTCCCGTTCTCGCCGGTGAAATTGTTCGGGTTTGTGTCGGGCACCCGCCAGCCATTCGGGAAGGCGGGCGTTCCCAACGAGCCGGGATTACCGTCGAGCCGGACGTTCGATTCCCGCTTGGCGTATTCCATCTCCATGAAACCGGTCAGCCAGGACGTGAAATCATAGGTGCCGAAGGTCGCGGCGGTGAACAACTCTTGGCCGTTGATGATGTTTTGCTGGAACGAGTAGTCGTAATTGATGATGTCGACTTCCGACGGCTCACTGGCGGTCGATGAGAATCCCGCCAAACCCGCGGCCGGACACGATCCGGTCGTGGCGAACAGGTCGGTGGTGCCGTCGCCGGTAAAGCCGCCGAAGGCATCGAAGTCGGCGCAAACGACCGCACCGTTGTCGCCGAGGAACAATCCGCCCGGGGTGAAGCTCGACCCGTGGAAGGCAAAGCCGTTGCCCAAGGCCACAATGGCGGGCACAGCCCAGTCGGCCCGGTCGAGCTGGCGCACCGGCTCGCGGCGGCGATACTCGACATTGGCGACGATATTGCCGCGCCCGTCATCGAAATTACCGCCCAGGGTCGCCGACAGGGTCGTGGTCTCGTTATCGAGTTCCTCCGTGGCCGCACCGAAGCTGCCGCTGAGGTTCACCCCCTGAAAGTCTTCCTTCAGAATGATGTTGATGACGCCGGAGACCGCGTCCGCACCATAGGTGGTCGAGGCGCCGTCGCGCAGGATCTCGATCCGCTCGACGAAGGTCGTCGGGATGAAGGAAAGGTCGGCGGCTTCGTTGGCCAAGCTGTCAGCGAAGTTCGCGACCCGGCGGCCGTTGATCAGCACCAGCACCCGGTCCTGACCGAGATTGCGCAGATCGATCGAGCTGGAGCCGCCGCCCGAGGTCACCTGGCTCTGGCCGAAGCCGCCCGAGGTCACCGCCAACTGCTGGCGCAGGGCCTGGCCGACATCGGTCAGGCCGGAACGCACGAGGCTGTCGCCGGTCACGATGGTGAGCGGATTTTCCGCCGTGAAGTTATCGCGGGCGACGCGCGATCCGGTGACAAGCACACGATCGTCGAGCGTTTCGTCCTCGCCGTCCTGCGCAAACGCAGCCGGCGCGCTCGTCGCCAGTGCCGCCATCGCCGCCCCCGCAAGCAGCCAGTGCCGTGCCGTCAGTTGGGTCCGATTGGTCATTCATGCCCCCATTGATTGGACCGGGCAGGCCCCGCTTCCGGCGTCATGCTCGTCTCGTCACGACTGCCGGTGTCGGATCCGCGCCCTGGATGTTCCGGCCGCGTTTGTTCGTGATGCGTGCCGTCGTGAAACAGGGTGCAGGCGGGCGGCGGGGAAACCCTCAAGGAGGGTCTCAAGAATGCTTGGCTCGCCCATCAGGCGATACTCAGGGGAGTGTTGGATCGGCCGTGCCGCGGCCTGCGCAGCGCTGAATTCGGCGGCTGCCGTGCACCGCGTGTCGGCGTGCCCTGGCTCATGAGCGGCATGGGAGCCCCGCCGGGGTCACAGATGCTGTTGCAAAGCTGCAACAAGTGGATGGGTGGCCCGGCGATTTGCGACGAATGGCATTCGTCGCTCAAGGACACTCCCGAACCTTACGGCCCGCGTCACACCGGCGGGATGAGTCGGGCGGATCGGACCATCCGGCGATTGCGCGACGATCTCACAAAGACGTGAGCAAACCTCAGCGACTCCCCAACCGGCGCCAGCCCCTCCTTCGGCATCTTGTCAGCGCCCGGGCCGTCTGGCGTGCCGGATCGATGGCTGTATCAGGCGCCGTAGATACTCGCAGGAGGTGCGAAAACCGGGCATCATTCTTTCAAGGAAGGGCGCTTGAGAGTTCCTTGAACTGCGCATCGGCCCAGGCTCGCGCAGCATCTGTCTATAATGTGACACCACTGGCCGCGACTGAGGACGGTTTGTCTCAATGACCTCGACGACATTCGATGATGGGACGCGCTTTCGGATCGGCGACTGGATTATCCGGTCGGATCTGAACACCGCTGAGCGGGGGGCCGAGGTCTGCCGCCTGGAGGCGCGTGCCGTCGCCGTGCTCGCCTATCTCCACCGCAACCGCGACCGGGTGGTCAGCAAGAGCGAACTGCTCGACGCGGTCTGGCAACGCAGCGCGATCAGCGACCATTCGGTGGCGGTCGTGATTTCCGATCTGCGCCGGGCGCTGGGGGACGACAGCCGCGCGCCGCGTTACATCCGGACCGTGCCCCGGCGCGGCTATGCCCTCATCGCGCCGTGCGACGGGGATGCGGACACGAACGATGCGCTTTGGGACGATCCTGCGTTGGACACCGAAGCCGCTTCGGTTTCAGGCCAATCAAAGAGCAGGCCCTCCCGCTGGCTGATGGCCGGGGCCGCAGCCCTGGTGGTCCTGATCGCGGCGTCCGGGATCTGGATAGCCTGGGATCCGGGCGATGCCGGGGTGCGGGACGCTGGCGAGCCCCTATCCCGGCGTCCCTTCACCACCTTCGAAGGCCGCGCCGTCCATCCGGCCTATTCGCCGGACGGAACCCAGGTCGCGTTTGCCTGGAATCAGGACGACGGATTTGCCTTCGATCTCTATCTCATGCCGGACCAGGGCTACGAGTTGACCCGGCTGACCGACATGGAGGGCTATGAATCCAATCCGGCCTTCTCGCCCGATGGCGAGCGCATCGCGTTCCTCCATCGCCATTGGGACAGCGCCGGCATCGAATGCGGGGCCTATGTGATGCCGGCCGCGGGCGGCGAGCCGCACCGGATCGGCAATTGCGCCTCGAACACTATGATCGCGCTCTCATGGCTCCCCGATGGCCGTCATGTGGTGTTCCCCGCGTTCGATGAAACGACCGGTCAGTCCTACCTGGCCCGCGTCGATACCCAGACCCTGGACCACGTGGCAATCACCGCGCCGCCTTCGCGGACCGCCGGTGACAATCTGGCGGCCGTATCGCCCGACGGCCGCACCCTCGCCTTCAGCCGGATCGTACGCGGTTTTCTCAACGACCTTTATGTGCTCCCCCTCGATGAGGACGGTTTGCCCGCGGGTCCGGTCCGGCAACTGACCCGGGACGCCAGCGCGATCACCGATATCGACTGGACGCCGGACGGCGAACGGATCCTGTTCACCTCAAGCCGAAGCGGGCCGTTTTCGGTCTGGAAGATCGCGCCGGACGGGGGTGCGCCGGTCGAAGCGGTGCGCACGTCAGCCTTCGTGTATGGCGTGGCCGTGTCGCCCGATGGCCGGTCCATGGTGCTCGACCAGCGGGACGAAGCCGCCAATATCGCGCTCATGCCGATTTTGCCGCCGGGCATGTCCGGCGCGCCGGATGCCGTGACCGCCTTCAAGCGCGGTCCTCAGGAACCGGTCTTCGTGACCCATTCGACCCGGTTCGAATTCGCCGCGGCGTTCTCCGCCGACGGGACGCGTATAGCCTTTGTTTCCGACCGGACCGGCGCCAGCGAGATCTGGGTCGCCTCGGCCGACGGTACCAATTTGCGCCAGATCACCAATCTGGACGGCCCGGCCATAGAGTTTCCCAGATGGTCGCCCGATGGCCAGACGATCCTGTTCGCCGCCGTCCTCGATGGCGCAGCGGATCTCTTCGAGGTGCCAGTGACCGGCGGGCCGCTCCGGCGACTGACGGACGATGGTGCCCGGGATTTCGGCGCCGTCTGGTCGGCCGATGGCGCGACGGTTTACTTCATCTCCGACCGCACCGGCCGCTCGGAAGCCTGGTCGCTGGATCGCGGCACCGGTGCCCTTGCCCAGATCACGCAATCCGGCGCCGATGCCGTCCGTGTCGGGACCGATGGCCGGATGCTCTATATTGCAGGCGACGCTCAACCGGGTCTGTACGCGCACGATATTGCCGGAGACCGCCCACCCCGGCGCCTCACGCCGCCGGGTGTGGGCTTGGGCAAGGCCCACTGGACCGTGGTGGGCGACCATCTTTATTATCTGGGGCCTGGCGACACGATCGATACGGCTTTGCGGCGCATCGACTTCGATACGATGTTGACCGACGGGTTCGAGACCGCCAAGGCCGTTTTCGAGTTTGACGGCGGCCCTTATGGGCGGATTTTCGACGTCTCGCCGGATGAAACCCATGTTCTGTATGCGGCTGTGAGCCGTTATCACGGACAACTCTACAAGGTCGATGCGGAGCCTTGATCCGCCAACCGATGGACCGGTCATAATGGATGACGCCAAAAGATGCGTGCCTGATGCTGCGAACGATTGCGCCCCGGAGGAAGCGCCGGCGGCGGCGGCCGGGCCGTTCCCCATTGGCGACTGGCTCATCTGTCCACAGACCAATACCGCCGAGCGGGGTTCGGAAAAACGGCGGCTGGAAGCCCGCGGCGTATCGGTTCTGGCCTATCTCCACGACCATGCGGGGCGCGTTGTCGGCAAGACAGAACTTCTGGAAGCGGTCTGGGGCAGCCGGGCGCTTTCGGATCATTCCGTAGCCGTCGTCATCAGCGGATTGCGGCGCAGTCTCGGCGATGATAGCCGGGCGCCGCGGTACATTCAGACGATTCCGCGGCGGGGTTATCGCCTGATCGCCGGCGGGGTCAGTGACGCAGCCGGCGTCATTCATTTCCCGGGCGCCGCCGTGCCGCCGGGGCCGGGTGACACCGGCGATAGCGGCGATACGGCGCACGGCATACCCGGATGGGTTCTTCTTGGGGCGGGCGCCCTCGTCCTGCTGGCGGCCGCGTTGGCGGCTCTCGTGTTATCCCGGGACGATCAGCCGACTGAATATACCGCCGTGCCGACTCACGCGCTCAGTGCAGGCACGAGCCGCGCACCGTTCACCGCCCTCGAAGAACGGCCTGTCCATCCGGCCTTCTCTCGCGACGGCGGCCAAGTGGCCTTTGCCTGGAACGAGAATGGCGGCTTCGATTTTGATATCTTCATCAAACCGCTTGGCTCGGAAGCCATGCTGCGGCTAACCGATACGGAGCATTTTGACACCGTTCCGGTGTGGTCGCCCCAGGGCAATCAGATTGCCTTTTTGCGCCGGGATTACTGGTCGGGCAGCCGGACCGCCTGCGAGGTCCATGTGGTGTCCGCTGTGGGCGGTGCGAGCCGGCAATTGGCGCATTGCGCCATCTGGGGACGGATGGCCATCGACTGGATGCCGGACGGCAATCAGATCGTCTTCGCGCAAAGCCATCCGGACAATGCCACCATGCGGCTGGCCCGCGTGTCGGTCGCCACCCAGGAGGTGGTGCCGCTCACCGATCCGCCCGCGACCTATACCGGCGACGACATGGCGCGGGTTTCTCCCGACGGGCGGCTGATTGCTTTCCGGCGAAACCGGACGCCCCTGGTCAACGACATTTATCTCCTGGCGCTCGATGACACTATGCAGCCGGCTGGCCAACCCGAACGGCTGACCTTCGATGCCAATCTGATCTCGGATATCGATTTTTCCGCCGACGGACGCAAAGTGCTGTTCACCTCCGGGCGCCGGGGGCTTTTCAAGCTGTGGGAAGTGCCGGTGACCGGGGGCGCACCGGTCGAAACGATCCGCTCGACCGCCTATATCCATGGTGCGGCCCTGTCACCGGACGGGCGCACGCTCATTCTGGACCAGCGCGACGAGGCTACGAATGTGATGTATGCGCCGCTGTCCCCGCCCGATGAGGCGGCGCCCGGCACCCTGCCTTCAGCCCGGCCGCTGGCACAGACGACGCGCTTTGATTGGTCGCCGGATATTGCGCCCAACGGATCGGATATCGTGTTGCTGTCGGACCGGACCGGCGCGGTGGAACTGTGGATCCATGAGTTGGGGTCTGCGGTGGGGCGCCAGATCACCCGGTTCGGCGGCCCGCTTGTGGATCATCCGCGCTGGTCGCCGGATGGGTCGCGGATCGCCTTCACGGTGGTCGAGAACGACAATATGGACGTCTATACGGTGGCGCCGGACGGCAGCGCGCGCACGCGCCATACCCGTGACAGGGCCTTCGACAGCGCACCGGTCTGGGGCGCGGACGGGGCCTGGCTCTATTTCGCGTCCGACCGGACCGGGCGGTTCGAAATCTGGGGCCGGGAGCTGGCCACGGGACGGGTGCGTCAGATCACCCTGGAGGGCGCACGAGTCGCTCAGCCGTCGGACGATCCGGACTATATATATGTCGCCTATGAGAACACGCCGGGCCTGTGGCGGGTCTCGACCTCCGGGTCCGGCGCGCGCGATCTGGTGGCGCCGGACATTCATGGCGGCGTGCAGGACGGTTGGCGGATCCTGGGATCGGCGCTCTATACGATCGAAAATCTGCCGCGCGAGGGTATGGTGCTGAACCGGCGGATCCTCGGCAGCGACGGCGCGCCGGAGCGTGTCGGGATCATGCCCAAGGAGGCCTTCAACAGTACCTTCGAAATTTCCGACGATCAGCGCACGGTGCTGTTCTCGGAAATCTCGCGCTATCGCAGCCGTCTCTATCGGGTCGATCTTGAGTAAAGACCGCCGCTAAACCCCGCTATCCGCCTCATGGGCCTGCATCCGCTCCACCGACCAGGCAACAAGGGCCTCGATCACCCCGTCCAGCGCGGTATCGAAGCCCTGGATGGTGTCGGTGAATTTGTCGCTGTCGAGACGAATCGTCTGTGTGAACGTCTCCGACGCCACGATCGACGCGGCGGGGATCGCGATCAGCTTGGCATTCAGCGTGACGGTCACTTCGGGCCCATCGGAGCCGTTGCGGATTTCGGCCTGAAATTCCCGCAACTCGGTCTTGAGCGTATAATCCGCCCGCAGACCGATGGCCTGCCGCCCGACGGCCTTGACCCGTCCGCTATCCTCGAATGACGCCACAAGATGGGTCTGCACCAGACGGGTTGCCCGGTCCGACCAGCGCACGCCGGAGAAATAGCCGATCTCGAAATCCGACCGGCGCACGGCGATCCGGTCGCTGTCGAGCGCCCGGGTGGCGATCGGCACCTCGATCACAAGCTGGCTGTCGATATAGGGCAGAGTGTCCATCCCCCCCGTAATCGGCGTGAGATCGTAGATGCGCGCGGTCTCGGTCTGGTTGAGGCTCAAGAGGCCGCAGCCGCCCAAAGCGAGCGCGGCGGTGAGCGCCAGGGCCGCCGCGGCCCGGCGCGCCGCCCGTCCCCTTATGCCCATGATGGTGATCATCGTAATGCCCCTTGATCCTGCGTGGCGGGCGCGTCAGCGCCTGGGTTCGATTTCTGCCGGCCGGCTGCCGCCGAAAATCAGCGCCGATGGATCGCTTTCGAGACGTTGGGCGAGCCGGTCGAGGCTGGCGACGAGCTGGCGGGCCTCGGTCACGAACAGACCCAGCTGCGCCAGCCCCTGATTGGAAAAGGTCGCCACCGCCTCCTCGTTGTCACGGACCACCCGCGACGCGTCCATGGCGAGCGCATCGATGGACTCCGCCGCGCCGCCAACCTGGGCCAGAATGCCCGGCAAATTGTCGTTGATCGAGGTCTCGAGACCCTGGGCCAGGCTGCGCAGATCGGCTGACAGCACTTTGAGATCCCCGGTCAGGCCCGCGGCATCGCCGGTGACGGTTTCGAGATTCACGATCATCGCGTCGATCGTGTCCTGACGTTCGGCAAGCGTTGTTGTGAGCACATTGATGTCGGCGATGATCCCGGCGATGTTCGCGCGGGTCTCCGGCGTGAGCAGAGCCCGCAGATCGTTCAGCAGATCGTCCGCCGTGCCCAACAGGCGGGGTGCATCGGCGAACAGCGAGGCCAGGGTGGAGCGTTGGGACGGGATCTGCGGATGATCGCCGCCGAACACATAATCGAGGGGCAGCGGCCGGCCTTCCATGCTCTGATTGGTGAGCTGAATAAATGACGCGCCGGTCAGGCCCTCGGGCTCCAGGCTCGCGCGGGTCGTGTCGAGCACCCGAACATCCTCCGGCGCTACGGTGATGCGGATCGTGACCTGCACTTCGCTGGGGCGCGCGGGGTCGATCCAGATCCGCGCCACATCGCCGACCGGCACGCCCTGATAGCGCACCAAGGCGCCATCGGTCAGTCCGGTGACGGCCTCGGCGAAGGTGATGTCGTAATAGGCATATTCCCGGTCGATCTGAAGCTTGCCGGCCCACAGGACGAACAGAAAGGCCGCCGCCACGATCAGGAGCGTGAAAATGCCGATGATCAGATGATGCGCACGCGTTTCCATAACATTTTCCTAGCCCTTGGCCTTAGCCCTTGGCGCCAAGCGCGGCGCGGGCCCGCGGCCCGGTGAAATAGTCCTGCACCCATGGATGATCGACCCGGACCATATCCTCGATTGTGCCGACCGCCAAAACGCGCTTTTCCGCCAGCACCGCCACCCTGTCACAGATGGCGTAAAGACTGTCGAGATCATGGGTGACCATGAAGACGGTCAGGCCCAGGGTGCGGCTGAGATCCAGGATCAGGGAATCGAAGGCCGAGGCGCCGATGGGATCGAGCCCGGCGGTCGGCTCGTCCAGGAACACGATTTCCGGATCGAGGGCGAGCGCGCGCGCAAGCCCGGCCCGTTTGCGCATGCCCCCGGAGAGTTCAGACGGCAGTTTCGGGCCGGCGCTGGCATCGAGGCCGACCAGGGCGATCTTGAGCGCGGCGATCTCATCCATCAGCGGCTGGGGTAGATGGAGGTGCTCGCGCAGGGGTACCTGAATGTTCTGCGCCACCGTGAGCGAGGAGAACAACGCGCCGTCCTGAAACAGAACGCCCCACCGCTGCTCGATGCCCCGGCGCGCCTCTGGCGGCAGATGAGTCAGATCGTCGCCGAACACGGTGATCGATCCGGCCGTAGGCTTGTTCAGCCCGACAATCGAACGCAGCAGCACCGATTTACCCGTGCCCGAGCCGCCGACAATACCGATGATTTCGCCGCGCCGGACATCGAGATCGAGTCCGTCATGGACGACCTGCTCGCCGAACTGATTGCGCAGCCCCCGGACGGTGATGATGTTTTCGCTCTGCGGCCCGCTCAAAATCCGATCTCCACGAAGAACATGGCGAACAGCGCATCGGCGATGATCACCAGGAAGATCCCTTCGACCACGGATTTCGTCGTGCGCTGACCGACCGACTCTGCACTGCCGCCGACCTGAAGGCCCTGATAGCAGCCGATCATCGCGACAAGAAACGCGAAGAACGGCGCTTTGATGAGACCCGCCCAAAAGAAGTTGAGCGCGATGGCATCGCTGAGCCGCGTCAAATACAAGCCCGGCGTGATATCGAGCGCGAGCCACGACACGATGCCGCCGCCAAACAGGCCCATGAAATTGGCAATGACCGTCAGGAGCGGCGCGCAGACCACAAGCGCCAGAACGCGCGGCAGCACCAAGAGATCGATCGGATCGAGCCCCAGCGTGCGCATGGCGTCGATTTCCTCGCGCCCTTTCATGGAACCGATCTGCGCGGTGAAGGCACTGCCCGAGCGCCCCGCGATCATGATCGCGGTCAAGAGAACGCCGAATTCCCGCAACACCGCAAAGGCGATGAGGTTCACTGTGAACACCTGGGCACCGAACGTGGCCAGAATGTCCGAGCCCAGATAAGCCAGCACCGCGCCGATCAGGAACGACATCAAGGAGATAATCGGCAGCGCGTTAAATCCGGCCTCCTCCATGTGCCACATGAAGGAGGTGAACCGGAACCGGCGCGGATCGCGGATGACCCGGCCGAGCGCCGCCATGATCTGGCCGGTGAAGGCGATGAGCTCGACGAATTCGTGCCACGCGGAGTCGACCGTGCGCCCGACCCGCTCGATGATCTTGATCCACGGGTTCTCCATGGGCGGGGCGATATCGCATGGCGCATAGCGGGCGCGCACCCGCTCGATCAGGCGGTCCTGATCGTCCGTTCCCCCCATAAGATCGGGCTGGGAGCCGGCATCGGCAATTTGCTGGCAGGTGCGGTCAACGAGCCAGGCGCCCACGGTGTCCATGCGCTCCACCTCGGACACATCGACCCGCACCGTCTGGCCGGGCGGTATTTCAAGGGTTCGCAGTGGCGCATCGAGATCGGCCAGATGGGCGACCGTCCACAGGCCGGTCATCCGCAGCACAGTACCGCTGCCGCTGGGGACGATCTCAAAGCCCGCCCCGTTTTCCATGAACCGCGTGGTCATTGCACCGCGACTTGTTTGACGGTCCGGAGCGCCGACATGGCCCCCGGATCGGGCGTGATTGTCGGGGCTGGACCCTAAACGTCAAGCAAAACCCCCCTGCGCGGCGCCGCCGGACCGGGGAACACGGCCATTACGGGAAATGCCGGACCAGATCGGGGGTGCGGATCTTCGGCCCATGGCGGCGAATAAGACCGGTTTCCTTCAACTCCTGCGCCGCCTCGAGTGCGGCGCCATAGGCGCTCAGCGCCATCTGGCCGCCGATGCTGAGGCGTTTGACCCCGGCCTCGGCCAACGCCGCCGGGCTGGCCGTCAGCCCCGGTATCGCGGTCAGAACGTTCACAGGTTTCGACAGGCTTGCGCACATGGTCCGGATCATCTCCAGATCGCTGACACCGGGGGCAAACAGGACATCCGCGCCGGCGGCCTCGAACGCGCTCAAGCGTTTCAGCACCGCGTCGAGATCCGTCCGCCCCCAGAGAAAATGTTCGCACCGCGCGGTGAGCACAAAATCGTGAGGCAGGGCGCGCGCCGCCTCGACCGCCGCGGCCACCCGCTCGACCGCCAGGGCAAAGTCATAACCATGATCGGCGCCGGCCATGGGCGCATCCTCGATGGATCCGCCCGCCAGACCCGTGTCCCCGGCCAGGGTGATCGTCCTGGCGACCGCCTCGGGACTGTCGCCGAAACCGAAGCCCAGATCCGCCGAGACCGGCACCGACACTGCGGCGGTCAAGGCGCGGCAATGGGCAAGCTTTTCCTCCAGGGTGACCTCGCCGTCGCGCTTGCCCAGGGTCCAGGCCAGCGCCGCCGATGACGTGGCCAGCGCTTCAAAGCCCAAGCTTTGGAGCATGAGGGCGCTGCCGGCATCCCACGGGTTGGGGATGACGAAGTGGCCCGCGCGCTCATGGAGGGCGCGGAAGGCATTGGGATCTGGTGTCATGACGGGGGTCCTTCGCGGTAATCGTGATCGGCCCTGAGGCTATGCGGGTTTCCTCCGGCGGGCTCGCCGGATTCGGCCCTTATCAAAGGCCCGCTGACCGCCCCATGGCTCCTGAGCGTGATGGTTGCAGGCGGACCGTCCCTGGTCCATGACATCGAATTGAGATGCACGCCCCGAACGGGGTACACTCTCCGGGTGGGAGCGCTGGCCGGCCATCCAGGCGTGAGCTTGAGGCGGGCGGCAGCCACGGGGGATCGGGGTCGGCACATGTCCCGCTCCAGGGCGAATCAGACTGCATCCGCCGTGTCTTAGGTGTCCGGCGAGAGCGGCACATGTGCGCAGGCGGATGGTCATCGGCGGTGGGGAACGTGGTGAATACAGTCGGACGGGGTGAGCGCGGTCTGTATCTGGTGCCGGCACTGACATTGCTGGCTGTGCTGGGCTTTATGAGCCTGGATCCGCGAGGCATCGCAAGCGGTCTGCGCGATACCGGGTTCGATTTCGCCCAGCGTCTGGCGCCCCGCGCGGCGCCCGCGGACACGCCGGTTCATCTTGTGGAAATCGATCAGGCAAGCCTCGACCGGCTAGGCGAATGGCCCTGGCCGCGGACCCGGCTGGCCGAACTGGTCGCGGCCGCCGAAACCGGCGGGGCGCGCGCCGTCCTGCTGGATCAGCCGCTGACCCGGCCCGATCCGACGAGCCCCACCACGGTGGCGGCCCATCACAATCGCCTTGCATTTTATTTGCCCGAGGGCGACCTGCCCAATCACGACGCCATGCTGGCGGACATGTTGTCCCATGCGAAGGCCGCCATCCCGGTCGGCGTGGCGCCGGCACCGGAGAGCGCTCCGGACGGGAACTCCGGCCCGGCTTGGCCGCGTGAGACGATTGCCGATGAGACCGGGCTGGCCGCATTCGCCCGCGCCATCACCATCGACCGCGCGCCGCTGCGGCCCATCGGCGACAAAGTGCGCACCCTTGGCTTCGACTCCGTCCGGCTCGATCCCGGCGCGGTCCAGCGCCGGCTGCCCCTGGTGGCGCGGGTCGGGGACGGTCTTGCCCCGGCGGATCTGACCGCCGTTCTGAACCTCGCGGACGGCTCGCCCGGCTACAGCCTGAGCGCGGACGGCACGCCCGACACGGTGTCGGTCTTTTTGACCACGGGGCTCTCGGCGGTCGGCATCGCGGAGCGCGCCGTGCCGGTGACACCCGAAGGAGCGTTGAGCTTTTACGGCCGCGATCCCTCGGCGTTGCCCCGCCTGTCCGCCATCGAACTGCTCGAAGACCGGACCGCGCGGGCCGACCTGAAGGACTCGATCGTGGTGATCGCGCCGACCGCGCCCGATACCGCCGCGCGCTTTGCGACACCGGCGCAGGGGCGGCTGACGGCGGGCGAGATCAAGGCGCTGGCGCTGGAACAGATCGCATCGGACACCTTTCTGGTGCGCCCGCGATGGGCGTCCCTGGCCGAACAGCTTGTGCTGGTCGTCGGCGGGATCGCGATGATCGCCATCGTCATGGCCGGCCATGCCGGGATCGCGGCCCTGGCCGGGATCGGCGCCGCGGTAGCCATGGTGGGCGGCAGTTGGATCGCCTTCACCGCCTCCCACATGCTGCTCGACGGCGTTGTGACGGGCCTGGGTCTTCTGGTCGTCGCCGCGTCCTTGAGCTGGATCAGGCTGCGGGCCATCGCCAGCCATACCCGTCACCTGCTGTCGGCTGTCGGCGGCAAACTCCCGACGCCGGCCGTCAGCACCCTGTCGGCCAGCCGGGGCAATGCCCTTACCGGGCAGTTGCGCAAGATCACGGTCATGTTCTGCGACATCCGCGGCTATGGCGCGTTCTCCGAACTGCACCGGGACGATCCGCAATGGATGGCCTATCTGCTCCAGCGGTTTCACGGCTATGTGGCCGATCAGATCCTTGAGACCGGCGGCGTTGCCGACACCCATCAAGGTACCGCCGTGATGGGCTTTTGGAATGCGCCGGTCGACGATCCGGACCATGCGCGCAAGGCCTGCGACTGCGCGCTGAAGCTGATCGAGGGTCTCGATACGCTGAACCGGGAGTTGGAACTGGAAGCCGAGACCAAGTCCCGCGCCTTCCTGCCCCTGCATCTGGCGATCGGCATCAATACCGGCCATTCGCTGGTGGGTAATCTGGGCTCGGCGCGCCAGGTGGATTACACCGCGCTCGGAGACCCCGTGGCCATCGCGCGCCGCCTGGAAGGCTATTCGGAAGTCTACGGTCCGGCGGTGATTGTCGGCGAGCACACCTATAACGCCGTGAAGAACCGCTATGCCCTGCTGGAACTCGACAAGGTGGCTGTCGAGGGCCGGGATTACGCGGTGCGCACCTTTGCCCTTTTAGGCAATCCCGTGGTGCGGGCCAATCCGCGCTTCCGCGCGCTCGAACAGGCCCAGTCCGGCATTCTGGAGGCCTATCGCGCGCGCGACTGGGCCACGGCCCGGCGCCGGATCGACGAGACCCGCGCCATGAAAAGCGCGATCCCTTCGCTTTATGACTTCTATGAGCGGCGGATCGATTTTTATCGCGCCAATCCGCCCGGTCCCGATTGGGACGGCGTGTTCCGTCCGCCGATCCAGTAACCGGCCGCCATCTTACGGCGCACACCCGTGTGTATCCGCGTCACGATCGCTTGCCTGCGTGATCAGGGTCCTTTCATGCGCTCTTTTTTTGGGTATTCTCAGGAACGCGCCAGGAACAGGGCTGTTAATGCTCTGTGTTTAGTGTAGGCACAACCCAATGTGCTAAATCGAAGGACTTGGCGCGCGGCCTGCATCGCGCGGCTTTTGGGCACTGCGGGAATGGCGACTGCGGGAAAGGCGGACGAAACGATCCGCCAGAACCGGCTGGGTAATGAAAGGGACACAAGCCGTGGCAAAGACAACACGCAGTTTGCTGACACGCGCGCTGATCGCCGCGGTGCTGTGCGCCGGACTGACCGCGGTCCCGGCGACCGGTCCCGGTTATGGCGTGGCCCACGCCGCCGACAAAGACGATGAGCGTCCGTCCCCGGATGCCGCGCGGGATTTCGTGGCCGCCCTCGCCGATAAAGCGATTTCGGTCCTGGGCGATGGGTCGGTCGAGACCAGCGAGCGGATGCGGGTGTTCGAGACCCTGCTGCGCGACGGGTTCAACCTGCCCTTCCTCGCCCGGCTGGCGCTTGGGCGGTATCGGGCCCAGGCCGATGAGGCTCAGCTTTCGGAATACGAGACCCTGTTCGCCGACTTCGTGCTCCAGAAATATTCCGGCCTGCTCGGCGCCTATTCGGGGCAGACCCTCGCCGTCGTCGAAGCCCGCCCGGCCGGCTCGCGTGATGTGTTCGTGCAAAGCCGCGTGTCGGGTCCGGACACCGGATCAGTGCGCGTTGACTGGCGGGTGCGCGATTATGACGGGTCGTTGAAGATCATCGATGTGGTCGTCGAGAATGTCTCCATGGTGATTTCCCAGCGCGAGGAATTCGGCACGGTGATCCGCCGCGAAGGCTTCGATGGTCTGCTGCGCCGCCTGCGGGCACACAAGGCCGCCAATGCGGGCACCGCCGGCTGACAAAGCTCCTGGCCACCCGTCCTTGGTTCATCCAAGCGTGCGTGGCGGGGGCCGCCCGGCTAGACTGCCGCCATGGATATTGCCACGCCCTATCTCGTCTTTCTCGCTGACGCGACTGATCCGCGCTCGGCCAAAACCGCTTTCGGCATTCGCGATTGGCGGCCCGACTGGGTGGCCGGGCAACACCGCCTGCCCGGCGCCACGGTCGATCTGGGCCTTCCCGACCTCACCCCCTCTGCGGCCGCGGCGCAGGGCGCCAAGACGCTCGTGATCGGGACGACCAGCAGCGGCGGCTATCTGCCCGAGGCCTGGTATCCGACCCTAATCGATGCGCTGGAGGCCGGGCTCGATATCGCGAGCGGCATGCATGCCAAACTCGCCGATGCCGCGCCCATTGCCGAGGCCGCCACGCGGCTGGGCCGCACGCTTTTCGATGTCCGCCACACCGCCCGGACCTTCGCCACCGGCACCGGCCGCAAACGCACCGGCAAGCGCCTGCTCACGGTCGGCACCGATTGCGCGGTGGGCAAGAAATACTCCGCCCTCGCCATAGCGCAGGCGATGGTCCAACGCGGCGCGACCGCCGAGTTCCGGGCCACCGGGCAGACCGGCATCCTGATCGCGCGGCGCGGCGTGGCCATGGATGCGGTGGTGTCGGACTTTATCTCCGGCGCGGCGGAATGGCTGAGCCCGGACAATGATCCGGACCATTGGGACATCATCGAGGGCCAGGGCTCGCTGTTTCATGCCGCCTTCGCCGCCGTCACCGTCGGTCTGCTCCATGGCTCCCAGCCCGACTGGTTCGTCGTGTGCCATGAGGCCGGGCGGACGACCGACCGCCATTTGGGGTTCACCCTGCCGACCATCGGCGATGTGATCGACTTGACCGTCCGTGTGGGACGGTTGACCAATCCCGCCATTGCCTGCGCGGGCCTCAGCGTGAACACCCATGCGATGGACGATGCGCAGGCTACGGATTATCTGGCCGGACTGTCGCGCGAGTATGGTCTTCCCGCCTGCGATCCCCTGCGCACCGGGGTCGCAGCTCTTGTCGAGCCGCTTCTCGCCCGAGGCACCGCGCCATGATCCGCGTGACCGCCCATGCCGAGACCTGGCCCATTGCCGGATCCTTCACCATCGCCCGCTCCCGCACCACGACCGCCGAGGTGATCGTCGCCGAGGTGAGCGACGGCAGGCACACGGGGCGCGGTGAAGCCACCCCGGTCGACCGGTACGATCAGACCACGCAGAGTGCCTGCGCGGTCATCGAGTCGGTGGCGCCGGCCTTTGCGGACGGTGCCGGCCGCGCGGCGCTCCAGACCCTCCTGCCGCCCGGGGCCGCCCGCAACGCCCTCGACTGCGCGCTGTGGGATCTGGAAAGCCGGCGCGCCGAACGGCCGGTCTGGGATCTGGCCGGCCGGCCCGCGCCGGTGCCGGTCGTCACCGCCTACACCATTTCCTTGGGCACGCCGGAGGCCATGGCCGCCCAGACCGCCCGCAACGCGGATCGCCCGCTTCTGAAGGTGAAACTGGGCGGCGACGGCGACGATGACCGCATGGCGGCGGTCCGCGAGGCCGCGCCCCAGGCCCGCCTTATCGCCGATGCCAACGAATCCTGGACCCTCGATCACCTGCGGACCCTGCCCGCCCGGCTGGCCGCGCTTGGGGTCGAATTGATCGAACAGCCCTTGCCCCAGGGCGCCGACGATGCGCTCGGGACCGTCGATTGTCCGTTGCCGGTGTGTGCGGATGAATCATTCCACGATCTGGCCAGCCTCGCCGCCGTCCGGGGCAGATATCAAGCCGTCAATATCAAGCTCGACAAGACAGGAGGCTTGACGGAGGCCTTGCGAATCGCCGAATCGGCGCAAGCGGCAGACATCAAGATCTTCGCAGGCTGCATGGTCGCGACCTCGCTGGCCATGGTTCCCTCGCTGATCTTTGCCGATGCCGCCGATTGGATCGATCTTGACGGGCCGCTTCTTTTGGCGCGCGACCGCGTGCCCGGCCTTGATTACGGCGATAACCGGATTGCGCCGCCCCCGCCGGGCCTTTGGGGGTATGTGCCGCGCCCGTGAGGGACCAAACGGCCATGGATATCTCCGCCTGCTTTGCCCAGACCTATGCGCAAGCCCGCGCGCGGTTTCTCGATGCCTGTGCCGCACGGGACCTGACGGTCACCACGCTGATCAATCCCTGCAAGACCGGACCCAATGGCGAGGCGCTCGCCCTGGATTGGGTGCGGCTCGGCCCGCCGGCCGCACGCAAGGTGCTGCTTGTTCAGTCCGCGACCCACGGCGTTGAGGGCTATTGCGGCTCGGGCTGCCAAACCGCGCTGCTCGGGGCGCCCCTGTCGCACGCCCTGCCGCCGGACACCGCGGTCGTGCTCATCCACGCGCTCAATCCTTACGGCTTTGCGTGGGACCGCCGGGTCAATGAGGACAATATCGATCTCAACCGCAACTTTGTCGATCACGATGCGCCGTATCCTGAAAATCCGGACTTCGCCGGTTTGGCAAATATGATTTCACCGGTACAATTCGATGATACGGCTTTGAAAACGGCCAATGCCCGCCTCAAGGCGTATGCCGAGGCCCATGGCGCGTTTGCGCTTCAGGATGTGATCACGCGCGGACAGTACACCCATCCCCAGGCGGTCTATTTCGGCGGGCATGCACCAGCTTGGTCCAACCGCATGTTTCGCGCGATTGCCGAAGAGACCTGCCGCATGGCGGATCTGGCCGTCTTTGTGGATATTCATACCGGTCTTGGCGAGTACGGCGTGGGCGAGTTGATTTTCGAGGTGCCGCAAAACGATCCCGCCTACGCCCTGGGCCGGCGCTGGTGGGGCGACCGGGTTGCCTCGACGGTCGAGGGCGAAAGCGTCTCGGCCCGGCTCATGGGCTGTGTCGATCACGCCCTGGCGCAGGCCGCGCCCCATGCCATCTGCGTTGCGACGGCCCTGGAATTTGGCACCCTGCCCGGCCATGAGGTGTTCCGTGCCACCCGGGCAGACAACTGGCTTCATATCCACGGCGATCCCAATGGTCCGGAGGCCGCGGATATCAAGGCCGCGATCCGCGCGGCGTTTTATCCCGATGATGACGGCTGGCGGCGCACGGTATGGGACCAGTGCGAGACCGTGATCGGCGAGGCTCTTGCCGGCATGGCCGCTTATCAGGACCGTTGAGGGATCAGCATGCCGGTCCGCCAGACCGCGCGCAGCACGAGGAGCCCCGCCGATCCGAGGGCGGACAATGCCGCCATGGCGAAAAAGGCCTGACCCTGAAACACGGCGTAAAGATCGCCCGAGACCAGCGTGACCCCGGCGACGATCACGCCGGCGGCCATCGCGCTGTATGTCGTTTGCGCCGTCATGGCGCAATCATCCGGTACAGCCCGGTCGATGAGATGCAGCGCGCCGATATGGACCGCGCCGAAACTCAGGGCATGGAAGAGCTGCGCGATGACGAGGCCGGCCAGCGGCGGATCGACGGCGATCAGGGCCCAGCGCAGCACGGCTCCCGCCCCGCCGATCAAAATGAACAGGACCGGGGACATGCGGGTAAGGATGCGCCCGGCATAGAAAAACAGGATGATCTCGGCGATGACGCCGATGGCCCACAGCATACCGATGGCATCGCCCGAATGGCCGAGGCTACGCCAGTGAATGCTGGCAAAGCCGTAATACATGCCGTGGGCGCCTTGGATCAGACCGGCACTGAGCGCAAACAGCCAGAACAGCGGCGCGCGGGCGACCCGCAGCAACGCATCCGCACCCGCCCGGTTCGGGCCTTGCGTCCTGAGCCGCGGCGGATCGGGCGGCAGGACCAGGGCCGCCGCCAAGGTCAGGCTCAAGAACACCAGAATACCGGTCAGGATCATCGGCGCGCCGAGCCGGTCCAGGAGCATTCCTCCCGCGACATTGGCCGCCACGAAGGCCGCTGATCCCCAGATCCGTGTACGCCCGAAATCGAGCACCCCCTGGCGGGAGAGCTGCACGGTCATGGTCTCGATCATCGGCATCAACGAGGGATAGGCCATCATGGTCAGGACCGTGACGACGGCGAGCGCGCCGAAGCCGGAGACCAGGCTGAACAGGCAAAAACCCAAAAGCGCAATGCCGGAGAGCGCGATCATGAGCCCCCGCCGCATCCCCAGCCGATCGGCCAGGGCCCCGATCAGCGGAACCGTGAGCACACGGACAAAAAGACCGGTGGCGATGAGCCAGCCGATCTGCCGCTCGTCCAGCCCTTCGGCCCGCAGCCAGACCGGCCAATAGGGCAGATGCAGCCCGAGCACGAGAAAGACGGCCACATAGAAAAATGCGATGCGCGCACGCACGCTCATAAGCTCCCCCCGGGTCCCCGGCTGGCGATGGCCGTCCGCGTATGGCATAACCGCCGCGAACGCAAGACCCGGAGTGTGACAGATGAGCGACGCGCAATTGGGACGCGGCTGGATCGCGGTTGCAGGGATCAGCGGATTTCTGGCGGTGGCCGCAGGGGCGTTCGGCGCGCACGGCCTTGAGGGCAAGACGGACGCGGCGGCTTTGGCTGCGTTCAAGACCGGCGCCCTTTATCACCTTGTGCATAGCGTGGCGCTGCTGGCCCTGTGCGCCCTGCCCGTCCGATCCGTTCTGGCGGCCTGGAGCTTTGTGACGGGGATGATCCTGTTTTCCGGATCGCTCTACTTTTTGGGGATCACCGGATCGCGCGCGCTCGTGCTGATTACACCGCTCGGCGGTGTCGCGTTCCTGATCGCCTGGCTGGCCCTCACTGTGGCGGCGTGGCATACCGCGCGCGAT
>CAZHDI010000001.1:83058-118079 GCA_964531285.1 uncultured Alphaproteobacteria bacterium
GGCAGATCCAGCCGGCGGCCGTCCGCGAACTGACGCAGGATCCGCCAGATCCGGTCATCGAGGGCCTGTGCCCCGTCGTCTTCCCGGGTTTCGAGATGCGCCTGCAACTCGATGAGCACCTGTTTGAGCGCCGCGTTCGAGGCGTTCAGGGTGGCCATGGTCAGATCCGCATCGCGCGAGGCGGACGCCGCCGCCACGGCCCGGCGCAGATCGCCCTGACCGAGGAGCGGGAGAGCATCGGCAAAAAGGCTGCGCATGGCGGCATTCTCGCGGGCGCGGATCTCCGCACCCTGCTGATAGTCCTGAGCGGCAAATACCATCAGCAGGCCAATGACCGTAACCGACCCGCCGGCATAGTCATGATCGATATGGGGCGCGACCTCACCCAGAATGGTACCGAAGGACGTGCGCAGAATATGGGCGGCATCGGGTTTCATCGCAGAGCCTCCAGGGCATCGACCAGGATCGCGTTGTGGCGGGTCGCGCAGTAAAGTCCGCTGAACGCCAGGACCGGGTCGGTATTGGCGCCGGTGCTGTATTCCTTGGCCGCCGAGATCCAGATGGCCATGCCTTTGAGGGCGGCAAACACCGACCACCAGCGCAACGACGCCTCATTGACCAGAAGGCCGCTGGCTTGCTGCCAAAGACGCAGCGCCTGCCCGCGCGGCAGGAGGCCCGCCGGACGATCGGGCGTGTTATGGGACCACAGCGGATCCATGGCCCAAGCCAGATCCTCATGCGGATCGCCCAGATGGGCCATCTCCCAGTCCAGCACTGCGCGGACGGTGCCATCCTCCCCATAGAGAAAATTTCCGGACCGGAAGTCGCCATGCACCACGCTCAGCTTGGGTGCCGGCGGCGGCGGATTGCGGCGCAAGAACCGGATCGCGGCCCGGACAATGGGTTGAGGCTCCAATTCGTCCGTATCGATCACGCCTTCCCAATAATCCAGCTCACGGCGCCAGCACCCGTCCAAGTCCGGACGGTCGACGCATCCAGCCAGCGGCAGGCGAAGAGCGTCGGCCCCAGCAATGGTGCCGAGAATAGTCCAAACCGCGTGGCCCAACCGGTCTTCCATTCCGGCATAGACGCCTTCCGCAAAGGGCGACGCCGCGGTGCCGCCCTCGATTTCCTCCATCAGGAAAAATGGTCGGCCGAGCCAGCGGTCGTCGGTCTCCAGCGCCACAGGCTCCGGTACCGGCACCAGTGTTCCGTGAAAGGACTGATAGGCCCGAAACTCCAGCGTGCGCTCGGTATCGATCAGGCTGGCGCTCGGGTCCCGGCGCAGTACAAGCCCGCGCACGCGGCCCCGCCCATCATGGGCGGTAAAGCGGAACGTCTCGCGTGACGAGCCGCCGTGAAACCGTTTGAGGCCTTCGATGCGGACCGGCGCGGCCGCCGGCTCCAGATGTTCCAGATAGGCCGCGATGCGGTCTTCCAGGGGCGGTGTTTCCTCGATGCTCATGGGCCCTCTTATTCTTGTGACAGATGGGGCGATGGGTCGTGTTTACGGGTCGTCAGCAGGCGCCATATCGAACAGATCATGAAACCCGGACGGGTGATGCGGACCGATGATCAACTGCTCCAGAACGCCGATGCCGTCCCTGGTCTGACCGTTGCCGTCATGAAGGCGCGCGGTCACGAAGGCCTGACAATGCAGATGCAACAAATCCTCCGGCGCCCGGTCGGCGAGCATATGCTCGTCATAGCCCAGAGCATTCTCGCCCTTGTAGTGGCCGTGCCCCCATTCAGGGTGCATATAGCCGATCCCGCTCATGGAGAACTGCCAGTGGGGCGTCAACTCGATCCGCGCGGGCTTACCGTCCGCTCCCTGAAAATCGATCTGCGCCTGACGGGCATGGCGGGTCCCCGGCTTGAAGCGGACCATGCTGCGCGGGGCGATCAGGGGGCGTTCGTCCCCCCCGCCGACCGGTACCAGAACGCCCTTGGTGTTCCAGGGGTTGCCGTCCGCATCCGAATTGACATGGTAGAACAGACACGCATCGTCGAAATTCAGCGGCGACCAGAGCCAATAGAATTGGGGCAGCGGCGGCGGCGCGACGGGCTGGGGATCGGCGGCGCCGATGGGCCGGATGCCCCAGGACCGGTCGCGCGTGCCCCAATTGTCGCCCTGATTAAAAATGATCCGTTCATTGCCGACCTCAAGCCATCCGCGATAAAGCCCGTTCTGGGTCATGCGCGTGTAATCGAGCATCAGGCGTGGCCCGACCCGATGGGTAAAGCGCGGCTCGCAGATCGCCGGATGCCGGTGATGGAAGGTCAACTCCGCCCGCAGATCATGTTCCGGACAGGCCACGCGCAGGCGTAATGTCTCCAGCGGCTCCAGCACTTCAATAGAGATCGGACCGACCCGCGTGTCCATCCGCTCCATACCGAGGATCCGCGATGCGCGCAGGTTGCGCTGCTTGCCGTCCATAATCACGCTGAAGGACGCGTCGATAATGTTCAGATGCGGATAAACGCCGAGCGCGCAGGCGAAGAAGACGCTGCCGTCCTTCTTATACCCATTGAAGAAATACCGGTCATAAAAGTTGCGGTCGGAGCCCGCGACAGCAACCGGCTCGGGCAGTTGATGGATCGGAAAGTCATCGCCTTTGGTGAGCATAGAACGTCCCTTATCACCTGCTAGGCCGGTCTTTCATCCCTGTACTGACCGCCGGTTCTCGTTTCAGAGTGTGTCCGCTGTTCCCAGAATGGCGGTCACTTGGCTCGACAGCATGCCGCCATTGCCATGGGTCACGGCCACCTTGGCATCGGGCACCTGCCGCGCCCCGCAGACGCCCCGCAATTGCCGCACCGCCTCGATCAGTACAAACATGCCATACATTCCGGGGTGCACGCAGGACAAACCGCCGCCATTGGTATTTACCGCCAGCGAGCCGCCCGGCGCGATGTGCCCGCCTTCGACGAACCGGCCCCCTTCGCCCTTGGGACAAAACCCCAGATCCTCCAGGAACAAGATGGTGTTGATGGTGAAGGCATCATACAGCGAGGCCACGTCCACATCCGCCGGCGTGAGCCCGGCCTGGGCGAAGGCACGCGGGCCGGATTTTGCCGCGGCGGTGGTGGTAAGGTCCGGCATTTCCATGATCTGGAGATGATCCTGCGCCGCCGATGCACCGAGCACATAGACCGGTTTGGTTGGCATATCCTTGGCGCGATCCGCCTTGACCAGGATCGCCGCGCCGCCGCCGTCCGTTACCAGACAGCAGTCGAGCAGATGGAGCGGATCGCAGATCATCCGGGACGAGAGCACATCGTCCACCGTGATCGGTTTGGTCATGAAGGCTTCCGGGTTCAGCCCCGCCCAGGCCCGCGCGGCGACCGCGACTTCGGCCAATTGCTCCGGGGTCGTGCCGAACTCGTACATATGTCTTTGCGCTGACAAAGCGTAGGCGAAAATCGGCGGGCGCGGCTTATAGGGCGCGACATACCAGGGAAACTGCGGTCTTTGAGCCCCCCGCCCGCCTTCGCGCGTACGCTGGTTCGAGCCGTAGCAGACCAGCGCGACATTACAAAGGCCCGCATCGAGCGCCAGCGCGGCCCATTGCAGATGGTTGATGAAGGACGAGCCGCCGACATTCGTGCCCTCGACCACGCTGGGGCTGATGCCCAGATATTCACTGATCGAGATGGCCGGCATCGGCGAGGTCATCAGCGCACCGAACACGCCGTCGACATCGCTCAGGTTCAGCCCGCAGTCCCGAAGCGCGTTGTGAACCGCCTCACCCATGATCTCCAGATCGGACCGGCCCTTGGCCTCGCCCAGCCGGCCGTCGGGCGCATAACCGCCCAGCCCGATCCCAACAATGGCGGCCTTGCCGCGGATGGAGGTGTCGTCTGTCATGATCAATCCACATCGGTCTCATGGCGAGGGTCGTGCAATGGGGGCCCTCAGGCAGGGTCGAAGACAACGAAGGTCCGCTCGCCCTCGGTGACGATCCGTGCACGGAGCGGCATCCCGATGGTCACGGCCTCGGGGCCGATGCCGTCGACGCGCGAGAACAGGCGGGGGCCTTCGGCCAGTTCGACAAGAGCGACGTTGTAGTCTCCGCCGCGCTCCGGTTTGTTGCGCACCGTCGTGTGCGAATAAACCTGAGCCGCGCCGCTGACCGGAACAAACGCGACCGCCGCGCTGCCGCAGGACCGGCACAACACGCGGGGATAGAATTGATACGCGCCGCAATCGGCGCACCGTTGAACCCGGAAGTCTCCGGCGGCCAGATAGGCGTGATACTGCTCATCCGGACCGGGGCCCTGAAAATCCGGCGATGGGACGCCTGCGGTCATTCTGGCCTCTCCTGCAACAAGACGGTGGCGCGCGCGGCCTCGATCAAAGACTATGCGGTCAGCATCCCGCTTCCAAGAACCGATGCACCGACGAGAGGGGGAGATGACCGTGATGACCGGCTATCCCGATATGCCCGAGCCGCGTTTCCTCAACGTCAATGGGATCCGCATGGCCGTTTATGAGGCCGGGCCCGCCGACGGCCGGCCCGTCGTGCTGTGTCACGGCTTTCCCGAACTGGCCTATAGCTGGCGTCATCAGCTCAAAGGACTCGGCGAGGCGGGCTTCCGGGTCATCGCCCCGGACATGCGGGGCTACGGGTTCACCAGCGCGCCGGAGGCGGTCGAGGCTTACGATATTCATCATCTGACGGGGGACCTGATCGGCCTTCTCGACACGCTGGGCCTTCAGCGCGCGGTGTTTGCCGGCCATGACTGGGGCGGCCTTGTCGTCTGGCAGATGCCGCTTCTGCACCGGCCCCGGGTAGCCGGGGTGATCGGCCTGAACACACCGTTCATCCCGCGCCTGCGGGACGATCCGGTCAAACTCATGCGCGCGGCTTACGGCGACGAGATGTACATCGTCTTTTTCCAGCGGCCCGATGAGCCCGAGGCCCTGCTGGAGCGCGATGTCGCGCGCAGCTTCCGCTTCTTCATGCGCAAACCCGATGCGCCGACCCTCAACGAAGGCAAGCGGACCGGCGCGGCGCGGTTCGCGGCCGTCGATGACGACGAGGCCGACTGGGGCGGCACGCTGGTGCTGAGCGAGACCGAACTCGGCGTTTACATCGACACCTTCGCGCGCACCGGGTTTCGCGGCGGCATCAACTGGTACCGCAATTACACGCGCAATTGGGCGACAACCGAGCATCTGCGCCAGCATGTGCCTCATCCGGCCCTGATGATCACGGCGGAACGGGACGCCGCGCTGCCGCCATCCATGGCCGAGGGGATGGAACGCTATGTCCCGGATCTGGAGACCCATATGATCGAGGACTGCGGTCACTGGACCCAGCAGGAACATCCCGACACGGTGAACCGGCTGGTGATTGACTGGCTGAATCGGCGGTTCGCCATCAAACACTGACCCCGCCACAGGCACCCGGAGGGCATGCCATGACTGCATCGACGCTCTTTACCCTTGCCAATGTCTCGGTTCTGCCGTTCTGGCTGCTGCTGGCCCTGGCACCGGGCTGGCGTGGCACGCAGATCCTGGTCCATTCGGTCGCGATGCCGGTCCTGTTGGGCGCGGCCTATGTCTGGCTCTTTGCCACCGGCGCTTTTTTCGGCCCCGACACGCCCGAGGGCGGCGGGTTCTCGTCCCTTGAGGGCGTAATGGCCCTGTTCACCTCGCCCGAGGCCGTGCTGACGGGCTGGCTTCACTATCTGGCCTTCGATCTATTCGTCGGTGCCTGGATCAGCCGCGATGCGCGCCGGCGCGGCGTGACCCACTGGCTCGTGGTGCCGTGTCTCGTCTTCACGCTCATGACCGGACCGGCCGGCCTGCTCCTCTATACAATCCTGCGCGCGGTCACCGGCAAAGGCGGCTGGTCACTCGACGAGACCGGCCCGCGGCCGGCGGTGTGACGGCGCCGTCGGGATGGGTGCGGCGTCTTTTCCGCCGGCCTGTGGCCGCCGCACCACAGGTACCGCCGCGCACGGCATCGCGATACGGGAAGCCTAGCGTTTCACAGTACTCGGACCGCCCCTTGCGCGGCGCGCGGGTGACTTGATCCGGTGTGAACTTTGCGCACGGGCATCCCTCCGGTGAGCCCCGCGTCCGATCCGCGCGCCTGAAGCGCAACAACCCGGGGCGAAGGGTTGCGCGGGCAATGCGAAACTATTATGACAATCTGTGCAAGGGGGCTTGCTGCCGCACAGAACCGCGGCGCGCTGATCAATCCTTCTCGCAGTTCATCGGCTGTGGACGCGGATGCCGCGTTCCGGCCCCTGGAAACGAGCATGCGCTTGGCCGGACCCGGGTCCGGATCGCGCAATGGGTTGTTGATGTCATCGGTCAGTTATCGGACGGAAAGTCCGTATACGCCACATGATGCCTATCGTCCTGTCGATACCCAGCTCGACCGGCCTTTGCGTATCCTGATCCCAAGTTACCGCTCCCATCCCCATACCGGCGGCCAAGGCGTGTATTTGCGGTTTCTGACCCGCGCGCTTGTCGATCTGGGGCATACGGTGGATGTGATGTCCGGTCCGCCCTATCCGGATCTCGATCCGCGCGTTGGCCTGATCAAGCTTGAATCCCTCGATCTTTACGCCAAACCGAAAGTCTGGATGGGCTTTCCGGCGGTGCCGGACCGGGCGTGGCGCGATCCCATCGACGCTTACGAATACATCTCGCACATCTCCGGTGCCTTCGCCGAGCCGACGACCTTCGGCATGCGGATGGTGCGGTATCTGCGCGACCACAAGGACGATTACGATATCGTCCACGACAATCAGACCCTGTGCCGCGGTCTTCTCGATATTCAGGCCATGGGCATTCCGGTGATCGCTGCGCTCCATCACCCCATAACGCGCGACCGGCGCATCTCGATCGCCGCGGCCAACACGATATCCCTGAGACTTTTGGTCCGGCGCTGGTATTCGTTCCTCGGCAAACAGATCAAGGTGGCCCGTCAGATCGAGAATTTGACCGTGTGCTCCCTCTCCACGAAGCGCGATGCGTCGGAAGACTTCAAGATTCCGCCCGAGCGTATGGAACTGGTCTATCTCGGCATCGATTCGGCGACATTCCGTCCGCTCACCGATATTCCGCGCCGGACCAACCGGCTGATCACGACGGCCAGCGCCGATGTGCCGCTCAAGGGGCTGGTCTATCTGATCGAGGCCTATAGCGACCTGCTGAAGACCCGTCCGGATCTTGAATTGATGGTCATCGGCAAGCTGCGCGAAGGCAATACTGCCGATATGCTCGACCGGCTCGGTATCCGCGACCGGGTTCGTTTCGTCTCGGATCTGTCCTTCGAGGAGATCGCCGGACTTTATGCGGAGGCGACCGTCGCGGTCTGCCCCTCCGTCTACGAAGGGTTTGGACTCCCGGCCGGCGAAGCTATGGCATGCGGCGTGCCGGTGGTGTCCACCACGGGCGGCTCGCTACCGGAAGTGGTCGGAGATGCCGGCCTTCTCGTCCCCCCGAAAGATCCCGCTGCCCTTGCCCAAGCGATCGGCAGTCTGCTCGACGATCCGGCGGAACGCGCGCGGTTGTCCGAAGCCGGGCGGGCGCGGATCACCCAACACTTCACATGGGACAACACGGCCCGTAAGCTGTGCCAGATCTATTACCGGACCTTGTCCTCACCCCGATGGGCCGCCCATGCTCACCGTCAACCTCGAATCGCTCCGGCTTGATAACGGCGCGCTCGCCCTAGATTTGGGGTGCGGGCCGGGCCGTCATCTGCACGGGATGTATTTCGCCGCCAAGTGCTACACGGTGGGCGTCGATCTCGCCGTGCCGGATCTTCAGAAGGCGGCCGACGGCTTTGCGGAAATTCCCGATGTGACGGATACGCATCAACGCTGGAGTCTCGCCGCCGCCGATGCGCTGCGCCTGCCCTTCGACGATGCCACCTTCGACACGATCGTCTGCTCGGAGGTCCTCGAACATATCCCCGATTACCATCAGGCCATCGCCGAGATCGCCCGCGTGATCAAGCCGGGCGGACGGCTTGCGGTGTCGGTGCCGCGCTACTGGCCCGAACGGATCTGCTGGGCCCTGTCCGAGCACTATCACAACACGCCGGGCGGCCATGTCCGCATCTTCCGGGATCAGGCGCTGCGCAAAGATATCGAGACCGCCGGCTTCGGCTTTATCGATCGTCACTGGGCGCACGGTCTCCACTCCCCCTATTGGTGGCTGCAATGCGCCATGTGGGAAGGCCGCGACACCAACTGGCTGGTGCGCCGGTACCATGACTTTCTGGTGTGGGACATCGTCAAGCAGCCGGCCCTCACCCGCGCCCTGGCCGCGGTTGCCGACCCGCTGATGGGCAAGAGCGTGGTGCTTTATTTCGACCGGCTTGCGGACCAGGCCCCCCAAAGGGCTGACGCCGCGTGACCCATCACGATCTCACGCGCGCGGATGTCGAGGCCGGATTCTTCGACGGGGCCCTTGCCCGCATCCTTGATCTTCAGCGTACCGACGGTGCCATTCCCTGGTACGACAACGGCGTCATCGACCCGTGGAACCATGTGGAAGCAGCCATGGGGCTCGCCGTGCTCGGCGCCCATGATGCCGCGCGCAAAGCCTTTGCCTTTCTCGCCAAAACCCAGCTTGAGGATGGGTCCTGGTGGTCGCAATACGGCGCGGCGGTGCCCCTGGACGACGGCGGTTATACCGGGGACGGCGACCGGGAAAAGCGCATTCGCGACACGAATTTCTGCGCCTATGCGGCGACCGGGGTGCGGCATTTCCATCTGGTCACCGGCGACGCCGCTTTTCTGGCGCGCTACTGGCCGATGGTCGAGCGGGGAATCGATTTCGTCCTTACACTGCAAAGCGAGCATGGCGACATCCGGTGGGCCGCGCCGGATGACGCTACGCCGGAAAACGACGCGCTGATCACCGGCTGCTCATCAATCCACAAAAGCCTTCTGTGTGGGTATCACCTGTCCTGCGCTGCCGGTCATCCGCGTGAGGACTGGCTGCGGGCCCGTGCGGCCCTTGGCGAGGCGCTACGGCACAAACCGCACCGCTTCGACCGGCAATGGGACAAGAAGGACAATTTTTCCATGGACTGGTTCTATCCGGTTCTGGGCGGGGTGCTGACCGGCGCAGAGGGCCGTGCCCGGATCGCCAGCCGGTGGGATGCCTTCGTCTCGGACGGACGGGGCTGCCGCTGCGTGCTGGAACAGCCCTGGGTGACGGTGGCGGAGACGGCGGAACTGGTGCTCGCGCTGCTCGCCTGCGGTATGGAGGCCCGCGCCCGGGAGGTCTATAGCTGGGTCCATCAATGGCGGGCCGAGGACGGCGCCTATTGGATGGGCTATCAGTTCGAGCACAATGTTCCCTGGCCGGATGAAAAACCGGCCTGGACCGCAGGCGCGGTCATCCTCGCCGCCGATGCGCTGCTCGGCCTGACGGATGCCAATGCACTGTTCACGGACAATAGCGTGTCACAGGCGTTCGAGCAGGCGTAGTGAGAGAACCGCGCCGGTTTCCCTGAACAGCCCCGAGGCCAAAGCCTTTTCGTAAATCTCGAAGGGCGGACGCCCGCCATCGGCGGGGTCGGGAAACACATCGTGAATGGCCAAGGTGCCGCCCCGCATCACATGGGGCGCCCAACAGCGGTAATCGGTCTCGGCCATCTCCCGGCTGTGCCCGCCGTCGATGAATACAAATCCAAGCGGCGTGGTCCAGAACCGCGCCAGGGTGGCCGAGTGCGTGACGGCCGGAATCACTGTGTCTTCGAGGCCCGCGCGGCGCAGCGTCTCGCGGAAGACCGGCAGGGTGTCCATGGCCCCGATGCGGCCGTCCCACAACGCCGCGTCGTGATGCTCCCAGCCCGGCTGGTTTTCCTCCGACCCGCGATGATGATCGACCGCAAAGAGCACCGTGCCGGCCTGACGCGCCGCGGTTCCCAGATAGATCGCCGATTTGCCGCAATAACTGCCGACCTCCAAAAGCGGGCCGAACCGCGCCGCGCGCACGCCCGCGTCATAAAGCGCCGCACCTTCGTGTGGGTCCAAAAAGCCCCTGACCGTGTCGATATCGATCGGGAGATCCATGATACGCCGGTCAGTCATCGGCTGTTCGGCGCGCGCGCCAGCGGGACAGCCCCATGAGCGCGCCATGGGGCAGGATCTTTCCCAGTCCGGCGAGCGACCGGTTCATCCGCCCGGGAACGGTCAGCGGCGTGCGGCCCGCCTCCACGGCATCGATGCCCTGAGACACGACATCGTCCGCCTCCATCCAGAGCTTGTCCGAAACCCGCGAGACCGTGTCCCGCGTGCCGTTCACATCATGAAATTCACTGTAGGTGAGCCCGGGGCATAGCGCATTCACATGGACACCCGTGCCTTCGAGTTCGAGAAACAGGCTCTCGGAGAATTTCACCAGCGCGGCTTTGACGGCGGCGTAGAGCGTATGGCTGGTCGATCCGGGCAGGAGCGCCGCCAGCGAGGCGACCTGAATGATCCGCCCATAGCCGCGCGCCGTCATGCCGGGCAGCACCAGATGGGTCAGATGCACCGGCACATCGAGCATGACGGCCAGAAAATCCGCATGGGTCTGCCAGTCGGCATCCATGAAGGTCCGATTGACCCCATAACCGGCATTATTGACCAGAATATCGACCGTCAGCCCACGATCCGTCAGATCCGTGAACAGAGTGTCGGCGGCATTCGGAGCGGCGAGGTCCTGGTCCACGACCGTCACGGCTGCACCGTACCGGCCCGCAAGGCGTTCTTTGAGGGCATCCAGCCGGTCCAGCCGCCGGGCCGTGAGAATGAGATCGCAGCCGCGTGCCGCGTACGCCTCGGCAAAAGCGGCACCAATGCCGGCCGAGGCCCCGGTGATGAGGGCGGTGCGGCGCGGCGGGCTCACTTGGTCTCGTCAGCCGGCGCGTCGTCGTCACGGCCGCCCGAGAACCAGGAGAAGAAGCCGCGCTTTGCGAACATTTCCCGCAGTTCCGGCCCCGTAATCTCCTGTTTCTCAAGGAGCAGATTGACGATCCGGTCGAGCGTGCGCCGGTTGTCGCGAATGATGCGCACGGTGTCCCGGTACTGACGTTCCAGGGTCTGACGCACCTCAGCCTTCACATCGGCGGGAAGTTCCATATGGCCCACTTCGCGCTGGTCGACATCGAACCACAACAGGCCACTGGTTTCCGAATAGCCATGCTGAAGGAACATCCGCACAAGGAGGCGCGTGGCCTGCCCCAGATCCGACGAGCCCGGCCCGCCGGCACCGGCGCCGACATTGTCCTTGCCATAGACCACCTCTTCGGCGGCCCGGCCGGCAAGGAAAATGCGGACCTGTTCCAGAACATCGGCTTTCTTCACATCGACGCGTTCATTGTACGAGGCCACGAAGCCGAGCGTGCCGTCCGGGCGCGGAATGATTGAGACAAAGGACACGTCCTTGCCCTTGGTCGGCCCGACCAGTTGGATCAGCGCATGGCCCGCTTCGTGGACGGCGGTGCGCTTGATCTCTTCTTGAGTCATGCGCTGCATGCCGGTCGTGCCGAGCGGCCGGCGCATGATCTCGGCAACCAGATCGCCCTGCCCCACCTTACGCGCTTCCTTGCGGGCCCGCCGCCGCGCGCCGCGCACATAGAATTCCACGTCGGCGCCGGTCTGGCCGAAGGTCAGCTTGGCCAATTCTTCCGTGTCGATCGGGTCCTCGACCTGATCCTTCTTGCGCAGCAGACCGATGTGATATTCGTAGATCTTCGCCAGACTCGGCACGTTGGGCCGGCGCACGGCGACCGTCTGATCGAGGCGGCCGGCCCGCTTGAGCGCCGGGTCGATCTTGTTGGCCTCATTGGTCGCGGCAATAACGATGACGCCTTCGCGGTCGACAAAGCCCTGTAACTCTTCGAGCACGCAGTTCACGACCGCGGTGGTGTAGTAATCGTTGCGGCCCTGATGATGCTGCCGGTTGCCGATCGAGTCGAACTCGTCGATGAACACGATGGTCGGTGCGTACCGGCGGGCTTCGGCGAAAAACTCGCGGATCGAGGCCAGGTGCGAATCGAGCGCTCCGGAGGCCTGCCATTCGAGCGCCGAGCCGGAAATGAACCGGATGCCGGATTCCTTGGAAATCGCCCGGGCCAGCATGGTTTTACCCGTGCCCGGCGGACCGACAAGCAGCATGCCCCGATCGACCTCGTTCCAGTCGATTTCGCCGGAAACGGCCGCGCGGATATCGGCCACAAGCTGTTCGGCGGTTTCCTTGGCTTCCCCAAGACCGTGGATCTCATTCAGCGCGGGCGCGTTGACCGCAGCGCGGCGGGCCAGACGCCGGTCGACCCGTTCTTTAAGTTCCTGAACGGCGCGCTTACCGGAATAGCCGGCCGCCAGCACTTTCTCGAAGTCGAAGGGCAGCAAATAGCGCGTCCAGGTGTCCAATTCGGGCACTTCAAGCGCTTCGGGACCGAGCACATCGCGGAAAATATCGTCGCGGACCGGGCCGACCATGGCCGGCAGCGACAGTTCCATATCCGTGTAGTTCTGGAAGGTCAGCGGCACGGCGCGCGGATTGCTGACCACCACGAGGCCGACATCGCGGCTGGTGACCAGATCCTTGATCAGCGCACGGACGGATGCCCGGTCCAGCTCATAATCGCCGGCGAAAAGCTGATCGTCATAAAACACGACCCGGTCGGACGAATTGAACCGGCGCTGATCATAAGGCTCGTAATAGGAATTGGCCGACACGAAATCGAGGCTCAGGCAATCGGCAACGAACCGCCCGACATGCTCGGCGATTTCCCAATACTGGGTCTCGAACTGCACGAGGGGGCGCTTTTCCATCATGATCGACAGGAACGCGTCGAACAGATCGCCCTCGGACCCTTTGATCCGCTGGGCCAAATCGCCTGGATCGGACTGGGCAAATTCGATCACGGCGCGGCGGGTCAGATGCTCGGCGAGGATCTGGGGCACGGTCTTGTGGTGATTGGCCGCCAACAAGGATCCTCCGTTCACATTGATCAGGCCGCCGGCATCGGCGCCGAACCGGGTCAACTTGCGCAGCTGGTCCGAATCTTCCAGCAGATCGCCGGTCACTACCGCATCGACCAAACCCTCGAACAGCGCGATCGGTCCGATCGTGCCGTAGAACTCGTCGATCAGAAACTTCGCCAGGGCCGCGTCGAAATCTTCATGCAGATAAAGCGGCGATGCGACCACAACCTCGTCATCATAGTCGATGTAGATGAGCGTGAAGGCGGCAAAATAGTCGCGCTTGGCCTCGGGGATCTCGAATTCCGTCTCATACCAAAGATCCAGCGAGTCCTCTGCGGCGCTGTCCACCGCGAAGGCGAGCGAGCGCAGGCGGCCCGGCTCAGGCTCGAAATCGGGATTATGGGCATGGCGCGCGAAGAAGTCCGACTCGCGCCCCTCCTCGAAGGCCAGCACCCGGTCCATCATGTCGCCGACGGTCATGAAACCGTCTTGAGGCTGACGATAGACGCCGGCAAAGCCGACATTGGCATGCTCGTGCGCGAGTTCGGAAAAAGCCGCCATGGCCCACTCGCGAAAATCGCTAGGGTCCTGACGCGGCGAAATCCCGGTGCTGCGGGTCTCGGTCCGGCTCACCGTATCGTGGTGATCCAGGGCGTAAAACAGGGCAATGAACCGATCCATGATGTCTTCCTGTTCGGCTGGCACGCGCGATCCCAACTCGCTCTCCCCGGCTCCGGGCCGCGCCGCAGGTTTGGCCGTGGCACCGGAGGCGCCAGAGCCGCTGCGGGCTTTCCTTGTGAAACGCATGGCCAAGTGGATCGGCCCCCTTACCCGTTCTGGTACCCGTTCGAAGACCCCGGTCCCAGGGCCCACCCCACAGTTCCGCGCCGGACGGCACCGACGCGCATCATGGGCGCGAGACACCCCTGTCTCATTGTGCACCATGAGTTTAGCAGACCGAGTCCCCGCGCGAAGAAATCGAAAGGCGGAACGGCTCTAAATTAATGTGAGTGTGGCCGATGGGCGGCGATGCCCGCAAGACTTGACATTGAGACATGTCATGCGGCGTGACCGACGAGGGGGATAGAGCGTAAGGCGCGATCAACTCAGAGGCGAGGCGCCGATGGATCGCTTGAGAACCGCCAGGGCGTCGACTTCGCCGCGCCATTGGGTCAGGGCCTGGGCCATCAGCGGATCCGGCGCGGTTTCGGTGCCGGACAGCGCGCCCGCCACCTCATCGAATGTGGCCATCTGCGCCTGGAGCTGAGCCAGCATATCGGTAATCAGCACGTAATCGTTGCGGATATCCTCGCTCCGGTCGTCGCCGGCGGGCAGACCCGCGATCCGGTGGTCGGCCACGACCTTGCAGGCCGCGGATACGAACCGCCGGGTCAGCGTGGTGCGCCGGACCATATCGCGCAGCACCGCCTGATCCCGCGCCTCCGGTCCGGGGGCCACCGTTTCGATGCTGGCCAGATAACGCTCGGCGACAGTCGAAAGCGCCGGCTGCGGCGCGGTGTCGCCCGAAGGATCCTGCGGTTGGGCCGGCTCGCCCGACGGGAGCCCGTCCACCAGCATGCCGAAAATCTGACCCACGGAAAATCCGGTGCCCGAGGCCTGGGCAGGGGCCGCATCGGCCCCGTCCCACGGCGTGCGGCGCAGCGCATCGGCCTGGACCCGCAACTCGATCTGAGCGTCCGTCAGGCCCATTTGAACGGATTGTACGGGCTTGGAGAGCGGCGCGATATGTCCGGCCGCGCAACCGCCAAGGCCCGCCATAAGAACACCGACCGCCAGACCGCGTGCCACGGGCCGCAACGGCACCCACTGCCCCTGAGGTGCGCTAAACTCCTGGCTACCAAGCGGTCCGACCATGCCGCACGCGTTCCTTTGCCTCTGTGCGCCGTAACCCACCGGCGCTTAAACCCAGAACCCGGCATGACAGAGTCACCCCGGTCTCAACAAATCCTTAATCGCACCAACGGGCTGCGGTGACCGAAAGCCTCCAGCATTTCCAAGCCGGCGCGAACCGGATACAACCGCCTCGCTGTGCAAATGCGCCCTCAAAACCGGTGCGAAGGATTGCAGCGCATGCCGATCATGACGCGGCGCCATGGCGAAATCACGGTCTGCCTGCGGCGTGCCTTGGTGCGGTGATGGCCTATTCGGCGTCCCCCTCGACGGTGGTGGCATTGTGCCGATGACGGGCCAATTTGCCAACCGCCAAAACGGACCCTGTCCGCCATGGCCACTGGCGCCGCGTTCGGGAGCACATCTTTCGCGCTCGATGCTCACCGCTTGATCATCCCGCGCTTCAACGGAGTTAGAGCCATGTCCCATCCGGATTTGCAGGGGAGCGAAACGCGGCCCTACACCGACGCGGATCTGGTGTGCCTGGAGCAGTTGGAGCGTCGGCTGCAATGGCTGTCCGCCTGGACCATCCACCATGCCAATCATGTCCGCCCGAACCGGGACGGGCTGAAGGTCGGTGGCCATCAGGCCTCCTGCGCCTCCATGACCACCATCATGGCGGCGCTCTATTTCCATGTGCTCAATCCGGTGGACCGGGTGGCCGTCAAGCCCCATGCCAGCCCGGTGTTCCATGCCATTCAGTATCTCATGGGCCGCCAGACCCGCGATCAGCTCGAACGCTTTCGGGCCTTCGGCGGCGCGCAGTCCTATCCGTCCCGCACCAAGGACCAGGACGATGTGGATTTCTCCACCGGCTCGGTCGGTCTCGGCGTGGCGATTACCGCCTTTGCCTCGCTGGTGCAGGATTATCTCGAGGGCCATGGCTGGCGCCCGCCCCACAAGCGCGGCCGCATGATCGCCCTGCTCGGCGATGCCGAGCTCGATGAAGGCAATATCTTCGAGGCGCTTCTGGAGAGCGCCAAACATGATGTGCGCAACACCTGGTGGATCGTCGACTACAACCGCCAGAGCCTGGATGCGGTGACCCCGGAGCATATGGGCCGGCGGGTGACCGGCATGGTCGAGGCCGCCGGCTGGCGGGTCGAGGTGTTGCGCTATGGCCAGCGGTTGCGGGCCGCCTTCCGGGAGCCGGGCGGCGATGCGCTGCGGCACTGGATCGAGGATTGCCCAAATGATCTGTATGCGGCGCTCGCCTTCGAAGGCGGCGATGCGTGGCGGTCGATCCTCAAGGACGACCTTACGGCGGATCATGCCGTCTGGCCCTATCTCGACAGACTCGATGATGCGGGTCTTGCCACGCTGATGACCAATCTGGGCGGCCATTGCCTGCCCACGCTTCTGGAGACGTTCCACGGCATTGCCGACGATGCCCCGCGACTGTTTCTGGCGTACACGATCAAAGGCTTCGGCCTGCCGTTTCAAGGGCACAAGGACAATCATGCCGGCCTGATGACCCCCGATCAGATGGCCGCCTATCGCGACCAGATGGGTATTGCGGAGGGCGACGAATGGGAACCGTTGGGCGGCCTGCCGGGCGACGACCGCAGCCGCTTGAGTGCCTATCTGGCCAATGCGCCCCTCGCGGGCGAAGAGGACCGGCGGTTCACCGCCCCCGCGGTTCCCGTGCCGGACACGGAACAGTTCCCGTCGAAATCGCCGGCCCAGACCTCGACACAAGCGGCGTTCGGGCGCATCCTCCATGATCTGGCGCGCGAGGACGGTCCGCTGGCCGAGCGCATCGTGACCACCTCGCCCGACGTGACCGTTTCCACCAATCTGGGGGCCTGGGTCAATGCGCGGGGCCTTTATGCCCGGGAGAGCCGGGGCGATGTGTTCCGGGACCGGCGTATTGCCTCGCCCCAGCGCTGGCAGGCCGGACCGCAGGGTCAGCACATCGAACTGGGCATTGCCGAAAACAATCTGTTCCTGCTTTTGTCCGCGCTCGGCCTGTCCCACAGCCTGTTCGGCGAGCGGCTGCTGCCGGTCGGCACGCTCTATGATCCGTTCATCGCGCGCGGCCTCGATGCGCTCAACTATGCTTGTTACCAGGATGCCCGCTTCCTGCTTGCGGCTACGCCGTCCGGTCTGACGCTGGGTCCCGAGGGGGGCGCCCACCAATCCATCGGCACACCGCTCATCGGCATGGGACAGCCCGGCTTGACCTCGTTCGAACCGGCCTATGCCGATGAAGTCTCGGTGATCATGCGCTGGGCCTTCGAGCATATGCAGGCGGAGACCGGCGGATCGGTTTATCTGCGCCTGTCGACCCGGACGCTCGACCAGCCCGAACGGCGGCTCGACGCGCATCACCGGCAGGCCATCGTCGAGGGGGCCTATTGGCGGATCGCGCCTGAAGGCGATGCGCCCCTTGTTCTGGCCTATTGCGGTGCGGTGGCCCCGGATGTCGAGGCTGCGTTCGATCAGCTCCGGGAGGATGTGCCCGGGGCGGGGCTTCTTGCCATCACCTCCGCCGACCGTCTGCATCAAGATTGGACCGATGCCCAATCCGCGCCCTTCACCAAGGGCGAGCGCCGCAAGAGCCCGATCGCCCGGCTCCTCGACGATGTGGCGCCCGATGCGGTGATCGTCACCGTCCATGATGCGGCGCCGGCGGCCCTGTCCTGGCTCGGTGCGGTGCGCGGCCATCGCTGTGCCGCGCTCGGTGTCGGGCGCTTCGGTCAGACCGGCGATCTGGTTGATCTTTATAAAGATTATCGTCTGGACGCCGACGCGATCCTGGACGGCTGCACGGCCGCGCTGCTCAGACTGGCGTAAGGCGGGTCGCATCCATCGACAGAGGCGTGTCGCCCGTCAGATCGACCGTGTTGAGACCCGCCTGCCCCAAGGACCGGTTCACAGCCGCCAGCCGGTCCGGTGCATCGCATACCAGCACGCTCACCGGGCGCTCGCGGGCATCGCCGCGCGAGACCACGGGCCGGTCCAGGAACCGCGTGCCCTTGGCCGCGTCATCGACGATGAACACCGGATTGAGGCCGGGCACCAGCACCGACAGGATCGCGGTGTACCGGTTGACGCCGGCCAGCGCGATGGCATGGCCGCGCGCCGCGGCAACACTGCGCGCGCGTTCCGCCCGGATCTCAATCCGGCGCCACCATTTGCGGTGGGTCTCGAACCAGGCGCGCGCGTCCTCACCCACATTGCACGGTTCGCCGGACAGCGGCACCGGCCCGGCCGATGCGGGACGCACAATCAACGCCGCCGGCGCCTGATCGTCCGCCAACGCCGCATCCGGATCGGGCTCGAACCCGGCCGCGGCGGTCCATCGGGCGAGGACGGCCCCGGTCATCAACACCCCTTGATCCCACCGGTGAATCAAAGACGGGTCGGTCTCCAGAACCGGCGGCGCCAGGCTGATCAGCGTCCCGTCATGACACACGGTCCGTATACGGTTCAGCAGGGTCAGCGGCGGCGTGGCGGTCCAGTCCCCTTGGGCGAAGATCACATCGAAGCGCTGCCCGGCGAACAGGGCCGGATCGAACGCGTCGCGCAGATAGCCCGGGCGCCCATGGGCCGGCGGCCAATCATCGCCCAGGGCCTCGCCGGGATCGACGCCGATGACTTTCCAGGTCTGGAACCGGTGCGCAAAGCGGCGCGCCGCCAGCCCGTCGCCGCAGGCGACATCGAGCATGGTGCCCTTACTGTCCAACCCGAACCGGGCCTCGCACAAACTCAAGAGATGGCGCTCGGCTGCGCTTTGGCGGCTCGCCGGCGCCGGGGCGGCAGGCCCCGTTTGGTCCCGGTTCAACAGGGCATTGGCCGGTATCAGTACTGCTTCAATGGCCCCGCAGGCCGGGCACAGACAGCGCAGCGCGCAGGACGGTGCCGGCACCGTCGTACCCGCACCGGTCACCAGCCGGTCCTGACCCGCCGGAACGCGCAACAGCACCGGCATCTCCTGATCCGTGCCGCAATTGCCGCATCGTCTGACGCAGGTCTCTTCGGTGTCGTGTCGATCCGCCACGCTCATACCGGCCTCCTTCACCCGGTCCGTCATAACCGGCGCTGCCTTAACCGCCCGTTTAATCACGGCGCGCGAAGCTGGTCGCTCGCCTCGTTCGGACCGATGCCATCAATCAACAAGGCCGAGTCTCATGGCCCGACACCGCGCAGCAACCACCCCTTGCCTTGAAGACGCCACGGACCGGCTGGCCCGCGCGCCAAGCCTTGAGACCCTGCGCGCCGCGGCGGCCCTGCTGCCGGGCCTCGTCCATATGCCCGGACCGTTCAACGCGCTGTTCTGGACGTTGATGCGCATGGTGGATACGGGGCGCATTCGTCTGCCTCAGGACGATGGCGGGCGCTTCTTCAAATCGGCCCTGGCACAGCCCTGGATGGTCTTCGCGCAGGTCACCGAGGACAGCCTGCCGCCCGCCGGGCCCCGGGCTCCGGCGCGCCGGGGCGCACGCCCGCGCATCGCCATCGTGACGCATCAAATCCTGACACCGCATCATGGTCGTACCGCCCAGGTGCTCGATCTCGCCCATGGGCTTGTCAGTGTCCATGACGCCGATGTGCTGGTCGTCAACGCCAATAGTTATCCGCTGGTCTGGGAGTCCGGCATCGAGCGGCAGATGATCGCCAACACCCATCCCCAGCTTGAAGGCACGCAGCATTTCGAGGTGCGCGGCCTGCCCATCGCCCTTTATTCGGAGCGCCTGCGGACCTTCGATGCCGAGAAGCTCGTTTCGATTCGCACACGGATCTTGGATTTCGGGCCCGATTGCGTGATCGGCTACGGCGGTTTCAACATCGCCAGCGATCTGATCAGCCGGTATGTGCCGGTCCTGCTCCACCCCGACGGGCCGCGCGATCCCATCGGCGCGGCGCAGATCATTCTTGGTTGGCCCGGACAGGCGGACCGCCCTGCCTCGGCCGGTCTCGGGTCCTGGGCGACACCGCCCCGGCGCGGCTATGTGGCCTTCGCCCGGCGTCCCCTGCGCGATCCGGTCGAACCGCCGCGGGCCCGGGTCCGGCTCCCGGCGGGCGCCAGCGCGATTGCGGTCGTGACCGACCGTCCGAACGCGGATCTCACGGCGGAGGTCCAGGGCCATCTTGCGGGTTTGCTGGACCGGGAACCATCGGTGCATCTGGTCATTGCCGGGCTGGAGAATGGCGCGGGCCTCATCCCCGCCCTCCAGCGCCACGATATCCGCGTACATTGCCTGCCGGACGTAACGGATCTAACGCCCATGCTGCGTCAGCTCGACGCGATGATCCTTCCGGGCGCTTTCGCATCCGCCGACAGTGCGCTGAAGGCCATGGCCGTGGGCATCCCGGTGCTCGCCCATGACGGTGAGGCCGGTGCCCTGCTCGGCCCCGACCGCCGTCAGGAGAGCATTGCGGACTCATGTAACACGGTCAGCGCCCTGCTGAACGACGCCGGTATCGCTGGCCGCCTGCGGAATGCGGCTCAGGACGCCGCCGAGGATCTGTTCGATTACGATCTTTATCTTGAGCACGTCATGGCTCAGGTCCGGACCCTGATGACCGATAGCGGCGCCCTGTGGCCAGGCCGGGCCCAGGCCAGAGGCTGCACGGCGACGGCATAACGCCCCCATCCGCACGACCTAATTAATACCCATGACCCGGTCCGGGTTACCGGGGCGCGGGGCCGCCCCAGATCCGCCGCGCGATCGTGTCGGCATCGTCACCGCCCGCATCGAGGCCGAGCGTCTGGCGCAGATGATCCGGCCACGCCCGATCGTCGGCACCGTATTGGGCGAAGAGCGCCAGCGCGAACCGCTCCAATTCCACCGTCAGGCACCCGTTGAAGGGACGCGGCGCTTCGCCTTCCGGATCGAGCGCCCGGGTCAGCGACTCCAGATGCACGGTCACCGCCCCGGCCGTCGTTTCGGTCTCGGCATAAGGCAGCCGGAGCTTGACCGCATAGCGCAGGCCGGCCGTTTCGCTGAAGGTATTGCCCATGGTGGGTCGGCTCGCGGCGTCCCCCTCGGCTTCGGCTTCGATGCGCCCGCCCAGATCCAGAAACTCCAGCAGACTGGCCATATCGTCGAGCCAGGTCTCGCGGGCCGCCAACACAAAGGCTTCCTGGCCGCTCGCCATGATCGACCGGACACTGAAGACACCCGCGCCGGCAATCCCGTCCGACAAGGCCTCCACGGGCCGGAACCCGACGGTATGGGCGGTCACGGCGTGGTCGCGGGCATCACCGGCCAGCGCCAACACATGGTGGGCACATTGGCAGGTCATCGGCGGCAGACCGTAACGCGCCGGATCGAAATGCTCCGCAACCGGCACCTCATCGCCCGTGTCAGCGCTTCCCATGGTTTGCGCGATGCTGCGGCGGGTCCTGTCGTCCGCTTGAACGGGCGTACACAGAATGGGCCGCGGATGACCAGGGCTGAAGGCTTTGGTGGCCTGGAACATGCGGGCCGACCAGAGCGGCGGATAGGCAGCGGGCAACGCACCATAGGCCTGGGCCAAACTGGCGAGCAGACCGTCAAGGCCGCGCATCACCGCCAGAAACGATCCGGCATAACCATAAAGCCCCTCGGCAATCGGTGCCATATCGCCGCTGCCGGCAAGAACCGGGTGCGGATCACCAGGGCGTCCGGGCGGTCCTTTGACCTCGGCAACCACATCGCGCGCTTGCGATCCGGGGACCTCAAGGAGCCGGACGACCAGATCCTCAAGCGTATCGGCGGACGGCGGTGCCGGAGCATCGGCACGCAGATGGACCGCGATCGAGTCCGCGCCCACCGTGACGTCGCTGGACCCAAACCGCCGCGCGATCGCACCGCGGACATGATCCGCGGTCGCTGCATCGATGGGCGCGTCAAGGGGGATATGAACGACACGGGAGGCTTGAGCCATGATCAGTCCTCAAAAACGGGTCCGGACCGCACCGGTGACGGGGCGGTCCGGATGAGGCGGGATGATCGGGCCAGGCCGCTTGACAGCCCGTTAAAACCGGACCGAAACTTATCCGAGAACGGAGGGCTGTCTATCCTTTGGCGAGACCGGGATCCACCAGATCGTAGTCAAGCGCTTCGAAAACGCTCGATCCGTTGTGACGGGCGAGGATTTCGCAGTGTTCCCGGCTGAACACGGCCGCATACTCGCCCGGAACCGGATGATCGCCGCCGGTCTGTGACGGTACGGTGATCCCGCTGCGGTCACAGCGGGTTTTGAACGCGTCGATCATGTCTTCCAGGGTCATCGGCGCGCCGCCGTCGAGCGCGGGAAGGCCATCCGGGTCGTATCCAGAATGATCCAGAATGCCCGCGATCAGGCCGACCTCATGGGCCAATAGATCCTCATAGCGGCAGAAAATCATCCGGGAGCCCAGACGCTGGAGCGCCGCGAGCCAGCCTTCCATCCAGTCGATCATGACAGGGTACACGGTCCGGACAAGCCAGGTGAGCCGGTTCTCGGCGCTTTCCGATTGATAATGGAAATACGGCACGCCCAGATCGCGCGCGAGGGCGTAATGCCAGCGGCCTTCCTCTCCGGCTGCTTCCAGTGTCCGGTAGAGCGCGGCGAGGCTGTCGGCCGGGTGACGGACATGGGCGAGGAGCCGCAGATCGCTGCGCGGTCCAAGCACCGCCAGATTGGCTTCACTGGCCGGAAATGTGTCATGCATGACCGAACAGGCGTGCATGGCGGTATCGACCCAGGTCGGCACCAGGGTGCCCCGGTTCCACATGCCACGCGCCGTCCGTACCCGGAACGCCCCCAGCAGATGCGCCAGACACGATGTCAGATAGGTCGCGCCGGATTCGGGCATGCAGGTCATATAGACCGGACGCGTCGATCCCAAGCCCGAGAGCAGCGCGGCCCGACCGGCAAACCGCTCCGTGAACCCCAGATGCCGGTCGAAATCATAGGTCTCGACCGTTTCGCCCGGCCCTTTCGTCCGTAGACGGTCAAGCCAGGATGCGGCACTGGCGAAATCTCCCGCCAGTTCCCTGATCTGTGCCTTGAAATAGCTGGCCCGCTCGGTATCCCGGCCGGCGCAAATCAGCCCGTCCAGGACGCGAGAAGCCTGATTGATATCCTCGGCGCTCCAATCCGGCAGCGCGAAGATATGGTCGGATAAAGCAAAATCCGACTCGATTTGATGAACTGCGACCCTCATGACCAGGACGATGCCTGGATCGCCATGAACAATTGGTAAAGAACGCGGGTGGCCGTTAGGACCTCTGGGCCCGTGGTCAAAACACAACGGCCGCCCCCGGGAGGTCCGGGCGCGGCCGCTGCAAAAAAGTGTGTCGGATCGGCTTACATGTAAGCCGACGACAGGAATTCGAAAGCCAGATATGCGAAGCCGGCCACAGCCAGGCTGACCGCGATGACTTCGAGCGCAATGCGAGATCCAGCGCGCATGTGATCCCCTCCCAGGAATACAAGAGTAACAACACTGTCGGGCGGAAGCCGGGTCGCACCGCGGCCACGGTGACTTCCGTTCGGCACTCCCTCAATTAATGATTCCGCACCGCAAAAGAATTGCATTGGTTGCATGACTGGATTTCACGAGGCGCGGATCTCACCTCGCCCGCGCTTCCCGCGATTGTGAGCGCGGTTGAGCCAAGGGTGAGCGCCGCCGGGATTGCCTGCGGAGGCCAAGGCCTTACTGTGACGCAGAACGGAATGACGAACGGAACCGAGGGGGGACACGGGGATGGCACGCGCGGCACTGACTGTGATCATGGGGCTTTTCGCAATGACAGCGGCATGGGGATCGGAGCCCGACCGGGCGCACATGCGCGAGCGCCTGACCCCGGAGGTGGCGGAGCGGTTCGCGGGCCTCGCGCTGGCCTGTGTGCACCGGGAGTATCCCAACATCATTCTGCATGTGCTCAACGACGACACGGACGCCCGGCCGCCCCGCGATCTTCATCCCGTGTTCTACGGCTGCTTCGATTGGCATTCCTCGGTCCATGGCCACTGGCTTCTGGTGCGCCTTCTTCACCTGATGCCGGATGCGCCCTTCGCGGATGACGCCCGCGCCGCCCTGACCCAGAGCTTTAGCCAAGAGGCGATCGCGGGCGAGGTCGCTTATTTCGAGGCTGAGGGGCGGGCCGGTTTCGAACGCCCTTATGGCCTCGCCTGGTTTCTTCAGCTCACCGCTGAACTGCACCAATGGGCCGACCGCAGCGGCGATCCGGACGCGGCGCGCTGGCTTGCGATGCTGAAACCGCTCGAAGCGGTCATCGCGCGCAACATCAGCGACTGGGTGCCGAAGCTCGTCTATCCGGTGCGCAGCGGCACCCATAACCAGACCGCCTTCGCCTTCGCGCTCATCCATGATTGGGCGCAGGTGATGCAGGACCGGTCCATGGCGTCTCTCATCGCTGAGGCGTCCCGCGCCTTTCACCTGGGCGACACCGGCTGCCCGCTGGCCTATGAGCCGTCGGGCGATGATTTCCTGTCGCCCTGCCTGATGGAAGCCGATCTCATGCGCCGGTTCTTAAAGCCCGGCGACTTCGCGGCATGGCTGACCGCATTCTTGCCGCAGATCCCCGAGGATGGATCGGATGACTGGCTCGCCGTCGCCGAAGTCAGCGACCGGTCGGACGGCAAGCTTGTGCATCTCGATGGGGTCAACCTGTCGCGCGCCTGGAACCTTGAGATGATCGCGGCTCATCTGCCGGCGGACGATCCGCGCATTCCCGCGCTCCTGGCCGCCGCCGACATCCACGCCGCCTCCGGCATCGCCTCGGTCTCGGCGGAGCACTACGCCGGCAGCCATTGGCTGGCCAGCTTTGCCACCTATCTCGTCACCCGCCGCGGATTGGACGCCACCCCATGAGATTTGCCGTTCTGCCGCTCCTGGCCGCGCTGGCCTTGAGCGCCTGCACCCTGCCCTGGTCCACCGACCCTGAAGACATGAGGGTCGCGCCGGCCCAGCCGCCCGTGCTCGGGCCGTTCGCGCAGGATGCGCCGGTCGCGACGCCGCAGGACTGGCAGTCGCGCCGGGTGCCGCTCCTCAAGGCCGCCTTCGAGACCCATGTGTACGGACCGCTGCCCGCGCCGCGGGAGGCACGGCTGATCTCCAAACGTCCCCTGGCGCTGGAGCGTCTCGAAGGCCATCCGGCCGAGGAATGGACCATCGCGGTTACGGACGGCCCCGATCCCCTGACCTTCACCATGGTCGTTCTGCTGCCAGCGGACGCCCCGGGACCCCATCCGGTGATCGTCATGCAGAATTTTTGCGGCAATCGCGCGGCCCTTCCCGGCCGTCCCGAAATGGTCAGCGTGTCGGACAATCTGTTCGAACCGTGCAATGGGACGTTCTTTGAACCTCTGATCGAGTTGATCTTCGGCCGGCATATCACTGCGCCGCCAGCGGACGATATTCTGGCGCGCGGCTATGCTCTGGCGATGTTTTATCCCGGCGATGTGGTTCCGGACGATGACGAGACCGCCGATGCCGCGCTGGCCCGCCTCGCCGCCGAGGGCGCGGTGCCCGAGGACCGGCCCGGCACGCTGGCCGCCTGGGCCTGGCTCTATGCCCGGGCGCTCGATGTGCTGGAGCAAGACGCACGCATCGACAAGGACCGGACCGCGATCTGGGGCCACTCCCGGCACGGCAAATCGGCCCTGCTGGCCGGCGCGGTCGATCCCCGCGTCGATGCGGTGATCGCGCATCAGTCAGGACGCGGCGGCGCGGCGCTCAACCGGTCCGATATCGGAGAATCGATCGAGCAAATTACGGACGGCTTTCCCCACTGGTTCGGGGCCCGCTATGGGGGCTATGCCAGCATGGCCGAGGCCCTGCCGGTGGACCAGCACCAACTCATCGCCATGATCGCGCCCCGTCCCGTTTTCATCGGTGCGGCCCGGGCCGACACGTGGTCCGATCCGCGCAGCGCCTTTGTTGCGCTCGAAGGCGCCGACCCCGCCTATGAACTTCTGGGGGCGGACGGCCTTGTCCAGAACAGCATGCGCGAGCCGGCCTGGAGCGCGGATCTGGTTTATGTCCTCACCGGCGGCTGGCATGGCGTGACAACCGAGGATTGGGACAACTTCCTGACCTTCCTCGACGCTCAGTTCGCCCTCCCGTAAGGCGCACGGGCCACCGCGAGAGGGCATTTGCGTCGGCGCTTCGGCGTGCCTATCCTTGTGGCTGCGGAGCAACACCTAAGGGAGTGGAGAGATGAGAGTTTTCGTTGCCGGCCTTCTGGCCGCCGGTCTGACCATGGGCACGGCCGTTGCCGAGGAGTGCACCCTGGACGCGGAAGCCCCGACCATGCCGGACCCGGCGACCGCCACCGCCGAGGAACGGGCGACGACCGTCCAGTCGATCCTCGACTACCAGGCGGCGCTGGGCGAATACCGGGCCTGCCTCGATGACGTGATGAAGGACAAGGATCTCGAGACCGATGTCCGCCAGGCCGCGCTCGACGCCTATAACAGCACGGTCGATGACGAGACGGCCGTGGTCGAAAGCTGGACCGCGTTCGATACGGCCTATCAGGAGGCCAATGACGGCTGATCCTCCGGATCGGCACCGCGCTGAAGCAACGGATGGGCCGGGGCGGCATCGCCCCGCCTTGACCCTTTACTTACCCTTGTTCCAATACTGCCCCTTCGGAACTACGTGATCGGGATCGGGGGCCGCGCGGCATCGCGGCGGCCCGTGACATGCGCCGGTGCTCAAGCCGGCATCAGTCTGGGAGAATCTTTACATGTCCATTCGTTTCGATGGCCGCGTGGCCGTTGTCACCGGGGCCGGCGGCGGTCTGGGCCGCGCTCATGCATTGGAATTGGCGCGCCGGGGCGCCAAGGTCGTGGTCAACGATCTGGGCGGATCGGTCGACGGATCGGGCGGCTCGTCCGATGCCGCCGAGGCGGTCGTTGCCGAAATCAAGGGCATGGGCGGGGACGCCATCGCCAACGGCTCGTCGGTCAGCGACGATGCGGGCGTGGCCATGCTCGCCAAGCAGACCATGGACACCTTCGGCCGGGCTGACATTGTGATTAACAATGCCGGCGTGCTGCGCGACAAATCCTTCTCCAAGATGGAGCAGAAGGACTTCGATTTCGTCGTGGACGTGCATCTGATGGGCGCCGTGAAGGTGACCAAGGCGTTCTGGCAAATCATGCGCGACCAGCAATATGGCCGGATCGTCATGACCACGTCGTCCTCGGGCCTTTACGGCAATTTCGGCCAGTCCAATTACGGCGCGGCCAAGCTCGGCCAGATCGGCTTCATGAACACGCTGAAGCTGGAAGGTCAGAAGGACAACATCACGGTCAATGCCATCTCGCCGGTCGCGGCGACGCGGATGACCGAAGACCTGATGCCGCCCGAAGCGCTTGAATTGCTCAAGCCCGAATTCGTGACCCCGGCAGTGATTGCCCTGTGTGCGGACGACGCCCCGACCGGCGTTATTCTGACGGCCGGTGCCGGCGTTGTGGCTCAGGCCAAGATCATCGAGACCCGCGGCGTCTATCTGGGCCGCGAGGACATCTCCGCCGAGAAGGTCGTGGCCGCCATGGCCGAAATCGGCGACGACTCCCAGGCCAAGGCTTATTTCAATGGCGGCGAGCAGACCTTGAAATTCTTTGAGCTGGGCAAATAAACCGCTGCCACCACGGACGATTGATTATGAAAGGGCCCCGCGCGGGGCCCTTTTTGCCGATCGCCAGCGCCGGTCACGGTGCGAAACTGGACCGGGCCCGGATTGCCCAGCGCCCGTCGATCCGCTCGACGATGTAAAGCGAGGGGAAATCATTGATCGGCGTCCCATCAGCCCGGAGACGCCGGAAGACCGTCGCCACATGGACCTTGTCCGCGCCGGCCTGAACGATGTCGCGCGAGACCCATTCCGAATACGCCCAGCCGCTCGGGATCAGCACCCGTTCATAGACGTCGCGCGGATAGGCTGCCGCGTCCGGCGTGACCCGGACCGTGCCGCTCGCGAGGCGCACATGGGGAAAATGATAGGTCTCCAGATGGGCATCCACATCCTGGGCGTTGAAGGTCTCCATGAACCGGTCCAGCACGGCCATGACGGCGGCCCTGGTTTCGTCCGGGACGGCAGGCTCGCCGGCGGACACGGGCTTGGCCGCCAGGATCAGAAGCGCCAGAGCGATGGAGATAAATGAACGCATGGTCGGATCCTCCCAGATCTCTTGATGGTGATCGTCCCTTCTATCACACGTTGGACACATCCGTCGGTTATGCCAGCATGGATCAGGACACCTGACGGTGTGATGGCGATTGCAAGCGGGAGACACATGTCATGATGTCATGCCCACCCCATGCGCGGATCTTGGCAGGCCTTCTTTTGCTGACCATGGCGGCGACAGCGGCTAAGGCGGACCGGGCGGACCGGCTTCAGGACAGCCATGACCGGCTCGCGGAACTCGCGGGCGAGGGCGAGTTCTTCGCGCCGTTCAATGACGTGCTTCTGGAGCGCTTCCGCGACGCCGGCATCGAAACCGACACGATCGCCTATCAGGGCGGTGCCTGCCGGTCCACCTTCGCCCGGCCCTTCCCGATCGAGCGCCTCTCGGTGCGCCATGACATCGACTGGTCCCAAGTCATCCGTATCGAGAAGACACGGCGCGGCGAGCGTTTCTCGGTCACGCTGACCATACCGGGCGATGGGGATCTGGAGATCCCGGAGGCGCTGCGGCGCGACGGAATCCAATACGGCGAGGTCCTGCAGTTCGTGGGTCTGGTGTTCAGCACCGAAGCACGCCGGGATGACGCCTTCGATGCCATGACCCGCCTTGTCGAGACCTGCGCCGCCTAGAGGCGGTTTGAAAAAGAGCCGTTAGAGGCCCAGCACCATCTTGGCCATGATATTGCGCTGGATCTCGTTGGACCCGGCGTAAATCGAGGCCTTGCGCAGATTGAAATAATAGGGCGCGACCGGCGCGGCATGATCCGGGCCCGGACGGGGCTCGTTGGAGCGCTCCCAGGTGTCGGCGATGAACGGCATGGCATAATAGCCCACCGCTTCCACGGCAAGTTCGGAAATCTGCTGTTGCAGTTCCGAGCCGCGCGTCTTGAGGAGCGAGCTTTCCGGACCCGGCGCATCGCCCGCGCTGAGCGCCGCGAAGATCCGCAACTCGGTAAATTCCATCGCATTAATGGCAATCGCAAGCTCGGTGATCTTGGCGGCAAAGGCCGGATCGTCGGCGAGCGGTGTTCCCGAGCCGTCCAGTTCAGTTTTGGCGATCGCCAGCACCTTGGCGAGTGCCCGACGCAGGCCCGGCGCATAGGAATTGCCGCGCTCGAACTCCAGCAGGTATTTCGCGTAGGTCCAGCCCTTGCCTTCCTCGCCGATCCGGTTGGCCTTCGGCACGCGGACATTATCGAAAAAGACCTGGTTGATTTCCTGCTGGCCATCGACCGGCCCGTCAAGCGTGACGATCGGCTTGACCTCGATACCCGGCGTCGTCATGTCGATCAGCAGGAAGGAAATTCCCTCCTGAGGTTTGGACGCGCCCGGATCGGTCCGGACGAGGCAGAAAATCCAGTCGGCCCATTGGGCATGGGTCGTCCAGATCTTTGTGCCGTTACACAGGTAATGATCACCCTTGTCCTCGGCGCGCATCTGGAGCGACGCCAGATCCGAGCCCGATCCGGGTTCGGAATAGCCCTGGCACCACCAGATATCGCTTGAGAGGATCGGCGGCAGATGCTGTTGCTTCTGCTCATCCGACCCGAACGCGATGATGACCGGCGCCACCATTTTCAGGCCCATGGGGCTGACCGCGGGGGTTCCGGCGGCGGCCATTTCCATCTCGAAAATATACCGCTGGGCGGGCGAAAATCCGCACCCGCCATGTTCGGTCGGCCAGCCCGGCGCGATCCAGCCCTTGCGGTACAGGGCCTTTTGCCACTTCACCATGCCGTCCTTGTCGAGATAGCCGTTTTTGCTCTGGGCCTGCTTGGCGCGCAGGTCCTCGTCAAAGGCCTCGGCGATGAACGCGCGCACCTCAGCCTGAAAGGCCCGGTCCGCATCGGTAAAGGTCAGATCCATGACGTCCGCTCCGCTTAAGAGACTTTGTCCAGCACCTGGATCACCGGCGCGCCGTCAAGATGGGCGAACATGGCCGCGCCGCCGGCCTTGAAGTGATCCGACTTGCCGTGCGCGTCGAGATCGGCCGCCGTGGCATACTGTTCCATCATCACGTAAGTCTGCGGATCCTTCTTGGACCGGAAGAAATCATATTGCAGACAGCCCGGCTCGTTGGCACGGACCTTGGCTTGCAGATCCTTGAACACCGCTTCGAATGCGCTTTCCGAACCGGCCTTGATCTTCAGCGTCGCGACGATACCCAGCATGGGGGCCTCCCTTCATGATCTACGATAGTGGCTTGCGGTGAGGATAGGCGGCGAGCCCGGCGGGCTGAACCCCCTTTTTGCCGCGCCCGACCGCCGCTCAGGCTTCCCTTGCGTCAGCGGCCCTTGAAGTCCGGCGCGCGCTTTTCGAAAAACGCGTTCACGGCCTCCATATGGTCCTCGGTGAGGTGGGCGAGCCCCTGACAGGCGGCGGACTGTTCCATGATCGCCTCGAACCCGGTCTCGGTGCCCTGGCGCAACAGGCGCTTGGTCATGCGCAGGACATCGGGGGGCTGCTGGGCCATCCGGCCGGCCAGCGCATGGGCTTCGTCCATGAGGCTCTCAGGCGCCACGACCCGGCTGATCAGGCCCCAGGCCTGGGCGGTCTCGGCATCGATCACATCGCCGGTGAAGAACAGTTCGGCGGCACGCGCCATGCCGATCACCCGGGGCAGCAGCCAGGACCCGCCATCGCCAGGCACCAGGCCCACTTTGAGAAAGGTCGCGCCGAATTTCGCGGTCGACGCCGCGATCCGCGTGTCGGCCAGGCAGGCGACATCATTGCCCAGGCCGATGGCCGGGCCGTTGACCGCCGCGATGAGCGGCAGATCCAGCCCCCACAGCGCCTTGACGATGCGATGGATGTTGTAGCGATAGCCATCCCGGATCTGGGCCGAGGAGCCGGCGAACGGTCCGGTGCGCTCCTTCATGGCTTTCAGATTGCCGCCCGCGGAGAACGCCGAGCCGGCTCCGGTCAGGATCACCGCGCGCACTGACCGGTCGGCGTTCAGCTCGGCACACACGGCAGCGAACGCATCGCCGTCGCCGGGCTCGCCAAGGGCGTTGCGGCTGTCGGGCCGGTTGATGGTGATCGTTGCCACGGGACCGCGGCGGTCCAGGAGAAGCCAGTCGCTCATCTGCGTTTCCCTTGCCTCGTGTTCTTGCGCGCACACAGCGCCTCGCCCTTAAGCCTACTGCGCTTTGCGCGGTGCGGCCAGTAAGGGCAGGCTTATGTCCCCGGCGCGCTCGACCCCGAGGACGAGGATGGCGCCGTGCGCTTGGCCGCCCGTTTGGGGGTGCCGGACCGGGTTTTCGCGGCCGTTTTGGGCGTGGTTTTCACACCGGCATCGGCCACCGGCGCCATTTCGGTATCGGGAGACGGGGCCGCCGGCTGGGCATTCGCCTTCGCCGTGCGGGCTTTGATCGCACGCACCTCGCGGTTCACGGTGTCCATGATGGCATTGCCGACCTGAGAGCGCGACAGTTTCAGCGCCGGCCACAGATAGGCATCGAGGGCCCATTTCATCAGTTTGGAGCGCTGTTTCACCGGGCCCGTGACATCGGCCTTGAGGGCTTTGAGCACCGCACCGACCCGTTTGTGCACGGAATGCCGAATCTGCTCCTCGCGCTGCCAATAATCCTTGGCGTCCGGCCAATCGGGAACCGGCTGCGGCTCCGCCAGCGCCCCAAGGAGCGGGATCACCGCGTAATGCGCCTCGCCCGCCCGCTCCGCGCCCTGATGGTCCGACCAGAACGCGGCATCGGCCTTGAGACGCTTGGCGATCAGGGGATGGCCGGCCGGCAGCGAGAAATACTTCTTCAAGAAGATCTGGCAGTTGCGCCGGCCCAGGAAATAGTCGTGATGACGGAAGGACCGGGCGAAGAAGCCGAGAAAGCCGCCAAGCCCGGCGCTGGCCAGGGCCTGATCGCCGCGCAACTGCCCCCGGGCCGGTGCGATCATGAAATGGGTATGATCGTCATTGAGGGCCGCGCGCCGCAAATCCTCCACCCGGAACCGGCTCTGAGACATCAGCGCACCGATGATCTGGCCCGCGATCGCGCCCAGCGCATCGGTCAGTTCGGGCGCGCCGCTGCGCGGATCGGTGAACGGATCGATCATGACAACGGCATGGTCGGCGCCCGGCGTGAGCGATAGCCGCGCCAGATCGAAGGGCTCATTGTTCATGGCGCCGCCGTCCACCGTGAAGAATTCGAACGAGCCGTCCTCGGGCCGCTCCCGGTCGCCGGGCCAAGCGCGCACAACGGCGGCGTCGCTGTTGCCGTCGGCGATCTGGAAGCGGGCATTGTAATCATCCGGCGACCGGGACAGTTCGCGGGCCTTCAGCGCGACCGGGAAGGCCCCCGTGGCCAGCGCCGACCGGGACAAGAGGCTCCAGCCCTGATCGCTCGTGCTGCGGGCCGGGCCCAGCCGCACAGCCCCCGCCGCGCCGGCCGAGGTGTCGGCACCGCCCGCGACCGGGATCAGAAAACTCATATGGTCCTTGTGCAGAATCATCTCGTGATAACTGCCGGTATTGCCCTCGAACTGGACCCCGAACGGCACGCCCTGGAGATTGGTGACCACAAGATCCAGATGGAACGGGTCCGCCAGCCAGGCCCGCTTGACGGCCGCGTCCGGATCAAGAGCGGGCACATGGAACAACGCGCCGAAATCCACGATTTCCCGCGCGAGCACATCAAGCACGCCTGCATTCAGGATCGACAGCACCGGCTTGCCGACCTTGAGGTCCTGAACGCTCAGAAGCGGCGAGATCGAAATGCCATCGACCCAGGTCCGGTAGAACGGATTGAGCGCTGCCTCGCGTTCCGCCCCCAGACGGATGGGCGGAAAATCCAGATGCGCCGCCGCCGCGGCGATGGCGGCGTTCATGCCGCCCGCGGATGCCCCGCTCATGGCCTGGACCCGCACATCGAGCGACGGGACGGCCCCGCCTTGCGCTTCGGCCCCCCCTTGCGCTTCGGCCCACGCGTCCAGGGCCTCGAACAGGAAATCCATGACACCCGCGGTATAGGCACCGGCGGAGACGGCACCGGCCATCACAAGGGCGATTTCGAACGGTTGGTCAGCGGAGGATTGGGGCATGTGTCACGTCCGGGAGGCTGGCATGTCGGCGCAAGAAAAGCCGCATGCGGATGATGATAGGCGTCAGATATCGGCTCATGCGAACCGCCGCGAATCATCCCCCGGTTGCGAAGTTTACGGCCCCGCCGCGCCGGTGTCGAACCGGCATACAAAAACGGCGGCCCGAAAGGACCGCCGCTTCATTGTGAGCACACGCACGGGGCTGTTTAGAGGCCAAGCTCCCGGCTCAGCGCGGTGTAGCGGGTCATGTGATAATCGACATTGCCGAACAGGGTGTCGATCATGGTCAGGCGCTTGAAGTAGTGGCCCACGTCAAGCTCATTGGTGACGCCCATGCCGCCATGGATCTGCACCGCCGACTGACCGACGAACCGTGCGGACTTGCCGATCTGCACCTTGGCGGCGGAGGCAGCCCGCTTGCGTTCGGCCTCATCCAGACCGAGCTTCAGCGTGACCATATAGGTCATCGACATGGCCTGCTCGTACATCATGTACATGTCGACCATGCGGTGCTGGAGCACCTGGAACTTGCCGATGGCCACGCCGAACTGCTTGCGGTTCTTGGAATAATCGACCGTCTTGTCGGTCAGGACCTTCATGGCGCCGGAGGCTTCCGCGCTGATCGCGGCAATGCCCTCGTCAATGACCCGCTCCAGCAAGGCAAGGCCGCCATCGACCGGCCCGATCACCGCGTCGGCGTCCACCGAGACACTTTCCAGCGTAACCTCGCTGGCGCGCAGACCGTCCACGGTCGGATAATCGCGGCAGGACACGCCGGAGGCATTTTTCGGTACCAGGAACAGCGTGATCCCGCTGCGGTCGTGCTGACCGCCGGCCGTCCGGGCCGAGACGATCAGACTGTCGGCCCAAGGCGCGCCGATCACGACCGCCTTATGACCGTCCAGCACATAGCCCGCACCGCTCTTCTTCGCGGTCGTCGAGACGTCTTCCAGGGCGAACCGGCTCTTCGGTTCGGCAAAGGCCAGCGCCATGACCCGCTCGCCGCCGACGATCTCGCCAAGCAGGGTTTCCTTCTGCGCCTGACTGCCGCCATGCAGGATCGCCCCGCCGCACAGCACCACCGTCGGCACATAAGGTTCGACCACGAGACCGCGGCCGAACTCTTCCATGACCACCATGGTATCGACGGGCGACCCGCCGAGACCGCCGACCTCTTCAGGGAACGGCGCGGCCAGAAGGCCAAGCTCGGCGAATTGCTGCCAGTAGTCCTGGCGCCAGCCGTCCGGGCTCGAGATGATCGCCCGGCGGGTGTCGAAGTCATACCGGTCCTGGACGAACCGCTGGACGGAATTGCGGAGCAGCGTTTGCTCTTCGGTGAATGAGAAATCCATGGCCTATCCTCCGTTGCCGCCCGTTACAGGCCAAGCACCATCTTGGCGATGATATTACGCTGAATCTCGTTCGAGCCGCCATAAATGGAGGTCTTGCGCATATTGAAGTAGATGGGCGCGGCGCCGTCCGCATAGTCCGGGCCGACCGGAAATTCGTTCGAGCCCTCTTCCGGCGCATCCTCGAACGGCATGCCGTAATAGCCGACCGCCTCGAGGGTGAGTTCGGTGAGCCGCTGCTGGATCTCGGTGCCGCGGATCTTGAGGATGGAGCTTTCCGGCCCCGGCCCCTCGCCCGCCTGTTCAGAGGCCAGGGTGCGCAGTTCGGTGAATTCGAGCGCGGTCAGGTCGATCTCAAGCTCGGACATCTTGCGCGCGAATTCCGGATCGTCGATCAGCGGACGCCCGTTCGACTGTTCGGTCCGGGCGATGTCCCGAAGGCGCTCGATGCCGCGCTTGGAGCGGGCGACGCCCGCAATGCCGGAACGCTCGTTGCCCAAGAGGAACTTGGCATAGGTCCAGCCCTCGTTCTCCTTGCCGATGAGGTTCTCGGCCGGCACCTCGACATTGTCGAAATAGACCTCGTTCACCTCATGGCCGCCATCAATGGTGATGA
>CAZHDI010000002.1:0-8117 GCA_964531285.1 uncultured Alphaproteobacteria bacterium
GCCCCGGCTGCACAGCCGGGGCGTTTGTCATTGGGGATTGCGGCCATGACGGCGCCGCGGAGGCGGGCCCGGTCAGTGGACCGGTTCGGCCTCCTCGACCGCCATGATCCCATCTCGCTCAGCGGCATCGGCGGCCTGGGTGAGCGCGGCGATGGGCGGCAGAGCCAGGATGCTGTGCAGGGTCCGGATCACCTTGGCGAACTCGCCCGAGGTCTGGAACAGATCCTCGAAGAATTCCTCGATGCCCGGCGGTTTCGGATAGGTCCGCAACTCGACCTTGATGCTCGGATCGATGCCGGCCGCCTCCTGGGCGAGCGCGATGGCCGTGCGCACACCGCCGAACTCGTCGACAAGACCGCGCGCCCGGGCATCCGCCCCGGCCCAGACCCGGCCGCGGGCATAGCGTTCCAGCTCCGCCTCGCTCATGTCCCGGCCTTCGGCGGCCCGGGAGACGAACTCGTCATAAATGGCGTCGAGCCCCCGGTCGATCCGCGACCACTCATCGTCCGTGAACGGTGCTTGGGCCGAGAACAGCAGCGCGCCGTCGCCCTTGGCAATTTCGCCCTGATTGAGGCCGATCTTCTCGAACATGTCCGCAATCACGAATTTGCCGAGAAACACGCCGATCGACCCGGTCAGGGTCGCCGGATGGGCCACGATCTTATCGGCGGTCATGGAAATCCAATACCCGCCCGAGGCCGCCACATTCCCCATGCTGACGATCACCGGCTTGCCGGCGTCGCGCGCATGGGCCACGGCATAGCGGATCTGTTCGGATGCCACGGCCGAGCCGCCGGGCGAATTCACCCGGAGCACGATGGCCTTGACCTCGCGGTCATCCGCAGCCGTACGGATCGCCCGGGCCATGGTGTCCCCGCCGATCACGGATTCGCCGCCAAACGGCGAAATCTCGGTGGATTCACCTTCCAGGATAGATCCATCGCCATGGATAAGCGCGATCACCCCGTCGCCATTCGTCCCCATACGGCTCATGGCCGTCAGATCGAGATAATCGTCGAGTTCGACAAGTTCGGCGCCGTCGCCGGCCCGGCTCAACACGGTCTCGCGGGCGTCGGCCTCATAGACGAGATCATCGATAAGGCCGCGCTCAAGCGCGTTGTCCCCGACGCTCGGGCTGTTGTTGAACCGCGCCATCAGCGCATCGACACCCATTTCGCGGTCCGCCGCCAGATCGCCGATCACGGCGTCATAGACCGTGTTGACGAGCGCCGTGCTCGCCTCGCGCATCGGATCGGTATAGTCGGTTTCCCGGAAGGTATCGGGCGCGTTCTTGTATTCCTTGAGGGCCTTGAAATCGGCTTCAACGCCGATCTTGTCGAACAGGTCTTTCATGAACAGGGTCGAGGATGCCGTGCCGGAGGCATAGATCTGGCCGTTGGGCTGCATCCAGAAATCATCCGCGGACGCACCGAGATAATACGATCCCAAACCCGTCGAATAGATGCTCTGGGTATGCGCGACGACGAATTTGCCGGACGCTTTGAAGGAGGCGACGGCCTCGCGCAGTTCCTGCACCTGGGCGATGGGCAGGCCGACCCCGCCGACGCGCAGATAAAGACCCTTCACCCGGTCATCGGTCTCGGCTTCGCGCAGAGTCTGCACCACACCGACGGCCGACCGGGCCGTGATCGGGCCCGCCATGCGCAGCGGATTGACCGGCGCCTTGTCCGGCAGGGGCGCGCGCATGTCGAGCGTGAGCACCATGGTGCCCGGAGGCGCTTCCTGGTTCGCCGCCGCGATGATCCCGAAAATCACGGGCACGAGGATCAGGAGCAGCACGAACGCGATAAGCGTCGCGAGCACCTGGCTCAAAAATCTCCACATGGGACTACCCCCTTTGATGCCATCCAAACTGGCTTCTAGCACAAAACCGTTGACGCCTCGACGCCCGCTCGTCCCCCGTCACGGGAAGCGCAAGGTGAACACCGCCCCGCAGGGTGTGTCGCCGTCCCCCGGGCCGGACCGGACTCCGCCGGATCGGACCCCGAGAGATCCGCCATGGGCCGCCATCACCTGTTTGGCGATCGACAACCCGACACCGCTGCCCGACGCCTTGGTGGTGAAGAACGGCACGAAAATCCGCTCGGCAATGTCGCCGGGGATTCCCGGTCCTGTGTCGGCGACATCGATGACAACGGCCTCGTCGGCGTCAAGCGCGGCCCGCAACGAGATCCGGGCCGGCGCCGCCTGACCGGTCATGGCGTCGGCGGCATTGCGAACCAGATTGATCAGCGCCTGTTCCAACAGATCCGGGTCGGCATTGAGCAGGAGATCCTGCGGCTCCGTGACGGCTTCAAAGGCAATACCGCGCTGGTCGAGATCGGGCGCCATGAGCCGGTGCAGCCGGTCGAACACCTCATCGAGCCGGAAGCGCTGGCGTGTCGGCGCGGGCACCCGGGTCAGCCGCCGATAGCCCTGGACGAAGCGCAAAAGCCCTTCGGCCCGCCGCCCGATGGTGTCCACGGCATCCTGAATGTCGGTGAGCGGCCCGGCGGCGGCGCTGTCGCGGGCCACCTGATCCTTCACATCGTCGACAAGGCCGTGGACCGTCTCGGCCAGCGAGGACACCGGGGTCAGAGAATTCATCATCTCATGGGTCAGGACGCGCACGAGATCGTGCCAGGCCTCGAGCCGCGTGCTGTCGAGTTCGGTCTGGATATTCTCGACCGACAGGATGTGGCGGGTCTCGCCGCGCGCCACGACGGCGCTTGCGGTCAATTTGACGCGCACCATGCCGCCCCGCGTGATCATCGGCACGAGCCGGGTCTCGCCGGGCCCGATGCCGGCCAAGGCATCCGCCAGGTCGGGACCGCGCTCGGCCGCGATCGGGCCGGCCGCGGGGCCGAACAGCTTGCGGGCCGCCGTGTTCACCGGATCGAACCGGCCCTCCGCGTCGCGCACGAGAAGCGCCACCGGCACCCGTTCGATGAGCGCCCGCAAGGCCAGCGCTTCGGCTTCCTGGGCGGACCGGGCCGCCCGCACCCGGTCGACCGCGCGCGCCACCGCGCCCTGAACGGCGTCAGTCTCGCCGCCCGCCCAGTGATGCGAAAAATCGTCCTGATCCAGTGCCTCGGCGAACCGGGCGACCTGCTCACCCGCGCGGTGCACATGGCGATGCAGCGCCCAGCCTTGCCAAAGCGCCGCCGCGGCCATCAGGGCCATGGCCACATAGGCCCGGGTGAACGCGATCAACAGGGCCAGAGCCAGCAAGGTTGCGAACAGCACAGCGATGCGCAGCGCCAGCCGGACGTCCGGCGCGCCCAACAGGCGGCGCAGACCGGCGCCGGGCGGCCCCGCGCGGCGGTCATCCATGGTCCGGCTAGAGCCCATATTTCTCCATCCGCCGATAGAGCGAGGCCCGCGTCAGGCCCAAATCCCGGGCGGAGCGCGAGACATTGCCGCCGTGTTTCTTCAAGGCCCGCTCGATCACCGCCCGCTCCACCGTATCGAGGTTATAGGAGTCCAGATCGATCCCCTCGCCCTCGCGCAGCTCGCCCGCGTCGAGACCCGGCTGTAACGGGAAGTCGCCCGGCTCGAGCATCGTGCCCCGGCTCATGATCGTGGCGCGCTCTACCGCATGGCGCAATTCCCGGATGTTGCCGGGCCAGCCATGGCATTTGAGGCGGTCGCGGGCGGCCTCCGACAACGGCTTTTCCGGGAAGTTGTATTTGCGTGAGAAAATTCCCTGAAAATGCTCGACCAAAGCGGGGATGTCCTCGGTGCGTTCGCGCAGGGGCGGCAGGGCAATCTCGACCGTGTTGATCCGATAGAGCAGATCCTGGCGGAACACCTCCTCGCGCTGAAGATCGCCGGGGGCCACATTGGTCGCGCTGATCAGCCGCACATCGACCGGGACCGGTTTGGCCGCACCCACGGGACGGACCTCCCGGCGCTCCAGCACGCTCAAGAGCTTGGCCTGGAGATGAAGCGGCAGATTGCCGATCTCATCGAGAAACAGCGTGCCCCGGCTCGCCGCCTCGAAGCGCCCCATCCGGTCCTCGCTGGCTCCGGTGAACGAGCCCTTGCGATGGCCGTAAAGCTCACTCTCGAACAAGGGTTCGGCAATCTCGCCCATATCGACGGGCAAAAAGAGCTGCGCGGCGCGCTTGGAGAACCGGTGGATCTCGCGCGCGACCAGTTCCTTGCCGGTGCCGTTCTCCCCTGTGATCAGCACATTCGCATCCGTCGGCGCGGCCCGGGCGATCAGGTCCCAGACCTCGCGCATGGCCCGGCTGTTGCCGATCATCGCGCTGGCCCGCGGATCGGGGCCGCCATCGGACCGGGGTGCCTGCGTTTGCGCCGCGCGTCCGTCCCGCATATCGAGACCGCGCCGCACCGTCGCCAGGAGCTTGTCGTTCTTCCAGGGTTTGACGATGAAATCGGCCGCGCCGCGTTTCATGGCCTCGACCGCGAGATCCACATCCCCGTAAGCGGTCACCATGATCACCACCGCATCGCGGTCGGCGTTGAGCACCCGGCTTAACCAGTCGAGCCCTTCCTGCCCGCTGGAGGCGCCGGTCGCGAAGTTCATGTCGAGAATGATGACATCAAAGTGCTCCTCGCTGAGCAGCCGGGGCAGCACGGCGGGATCGCTTTCAGTACGGACAAACGGATAATGGCGTTTGAGGAGCAGGCGCGCGGCCACCAGCACGTCATGGTCGTCATCGACGATCAGAATGCGGCCCAGGCCAGCGCTCATCTCACGGTCTCCCTTGCGCCTTGGAAGCGTCTTGTCGTCCCAAGCATATATGCCCGGGACCTGACCCGCACCAGTGTCCGCCAGCGGACACTCCCGGCGCGCCCGAGGGACTGGCTTTGGCCCGGCTCCCCGCGTTAGTCTGCGCCTTTGACAGCACGATCCCAACCGCCGGGCGCCGCCATGATTGACATGCGCCAGATTACCAAATCCTACCGGTCGCGCGCCGTGGTGACCCATGCGCTTGATACCGTGGACCTGCGCGTGGCCGAAGGCGATTTCGTCGCGATCATGGGGCCGTCCGGCTGCGGAAAATCCACCCTGCTGAACATCGCCGGCCTGCTCGATATGCCCGATGGCGGGACCTATGCCTTCATGGGCGAGCGGGTGGAACGCGCAGGCGAAGCGCGCCGGGCGCAGATCCGCAAGGCGCGGATCGGCTTTATCTTCCAGAATTTCAATCTGATCGAGGATCTGACGGTGCGCGAGAATGTCGATCTCGCCCTCGTCTATCACGGTCTGGCGCCGTCCCGCCGACGTGCCCGCGTCGATGCCGTGCTGGAGGATCTGGGCATCAGTCACCGGGCCGACAGCCGGCCGCAGTCGCTCTCGGGCGGACAACAGCAGCGCGTCGCCATCGCCCGGGCCCTGGTGACCCGCCCGCGTCTTCTGCTTGCGGACGAACCCACCGGCAATCTGGATTCTCAGACCGGTGAGGATGTCATGGGTATCCTGCGGCGGGTCAACGATCAGGGTACGACCATTGTCATGGTCACCCACTCTCCGGCCCATGCCCATTATGCACAGCGTACGGTCAATCTGCTCGACGGGCGGATCGTCGCGGAGAATGTGCGCGGGCGGGCCCCGGATCTGTCATGACCGGCCCGGCCTTCACATCCCAGGCGATCGGCTGCCGCTTCGCCTGCGCCCTGCGCGCCCTCGCCCACCGCCCGCTCCATGTGGCGATCACACTGACCGGCCTTGCGGTCGGCTTCTTCGCGGCGATCCTGATCCTCCTGTTCGTGCGCGATGAAACCGGCTTCGACCGGTTTTTTTCCCACCCGGACGATCTCTACCGCATCGTGGTGACCTATAAGGTCCCGGGGCGTGACCCGATCGACCTGGCCAGCAGCCCGCCGCCCGCCGGCCCGGGCCTCGCGGGCGCCTTGCCCGAGATCACCCATATGGCGCGGATGATCTATCAAGGCGAGACCTTCGATGTCGACGGGCGCGTGTTCACCGATACGGTCAGCTATGTGGATCCGGCCTTTCTCGATATTTTCGATTTTCCCTTGCTTGCCGGGGATCCGGCGGCCGCGCTCGACCGGCCGGACGGCCTGATCCTCACCCAGAGCCTGGCCGAACGGTATTTTCCCGGCCGTCCGGCGCTTGGGCAAACCGTCCTTGTCCGGCGCTTTAACGAGCCGGGCCTCACCCGCCTGACCGTGACGGGGGTGATGGCGGATCTTCCGGCGGACACTCATCTTCTGTTTACCGCGCTGGCACCCATTAGCGCCCCGTCGAACGGCTGGCCGGCGCAAGCCTATGACGAATGGGCAACGGGAAACCTGCTCACCTATGTCCGGGTCCGTCCCGGTACGGATGGTGCGGCCTTCCAGAAGCGGGTGCGCGCCTGGAGCGAGGCCGCGATTCCGGACATCGAAATGATGGGTGCGACGCTGCGCGCGGGGCGTTTTGCCGAACTCACCGCGCAATCGGTGCCCGGCATCCATCTAACCTCCAACAGGCGCGGCGAGGTGCGCCCGCCCGGCAGCCTGCTGACCGTCATGGCATTGAGCGCGGCTGCGGCGGCCATCCTGGTCATCGCGATCATGAACTTTGCGAATATGGCGACGGTGCAGGCGGTCCAGCGGGCAAAGGAAATGAGCATCCGCAAGGTGCTCGGGGCGCGCCCCGGCGATCTGGCGGTGCAACTCTTCATCGAGGCGCTGGCGGTCACGCTCGCCGCGCTGGTCATTGCCGTTGCCGGTGTGGAACTGGCCCTGCCGCTGTTCAACGACTTTGTGAACAAGGACCTCGCGCCGCCTTATGCCGCACCCGGATTGATGCTGCTCCTGCTGATCCTGGCCGGGCTCGCGGCCGGTGCCGGCGCGGCCTATCCGGCAATTACCGCGACGCGGTTCGACCCCGTGGCGGTTCTCAAGGGCGAGCGCGCCACGGGCGGCATGACCCGGCTTCAGACCGTCCTGGTGATCACCCAATTCGCCGCCGCCGTCACCTTGATCAGCGCAACCCTCGTCGTGACCGGACAGACGACCTTCGCCAAGACCATCGATATCGGGTGGCACAAGGACGGCATGATCGTGGTCTCCGGCATGGGACGCGAGCCTGCGGTTGAGCGGGTGCGCGCCTATCGCGACCGGCTTGTTGAGACCCCGTCGGTCTCGGGCGTGACCTTCTCAACGAGCGTGCCGACCGAGGACTGGGAGGGAAATGTTTTCGTTCAGCGGGCTGACGATATATCCGATGATGGCTCGACGCTCATGCGCATTCTGACCGTCGCGCGGAACTTTTTCGACGTCTACGATATCGGCGTGGCGGCGGCCCTGCCCGGCGCGCTCGCCGGCGACCCGCTGGGGCCTGCGCCCCTGGGCGAGCGTCAGGTGGCCATCAATGAGGCCGCGGCCTATGCCATGGGCTATGACACGCCCGGCGACGCCTTGGGCGCGATGATCTATATCGGGGTGCGCACGCCCCAAAGCACGCCCAGCCGGATTGCCGCCATCGTCCGCAACACGCATTTCCATTCCATCCGCCAGCCCATCGTGCCGACGCTGTATGCGCTGGCCTCGGACGGGTTTTGGGACATGACCGTGCGCACCGCGCCGGGTCGGCGGCCGGCAGCGGTGGCGGCCATTGACGGGATCTGGCAGGATCTGATGGACGGCAGCGCGATCCAGCGGCGCGATATCGCCGACAGTTTTGCCCGGCTCTATGCGGCGGAGGATCGCCAGGGCCTGCTTCTGGCGTTGTTCGCGATGCTCACCCTGTTCGTGGCCTGCCTGGGCCTGTTCGGCCTTGCGGCCCTGACCGCCGAGCGGCGCACCAAGGAGATCGGCATCCGCAAGGCCCTCGGCGCCAGCACCGCCCATGTCCTGGGGCTGATGATGTGGCGCTTCGCCAAGCCGGTGCTCATTGCCAATCTGATTGCCTGGCCGCTCGCCTATGGGCTCATGGCGGCCTGGCTCGACGGATTTGCCTATCGGATCGTTCTGCACCCGGGCTATTTCCTGGCCGCGAGCGTCCTGACGCTGATCATCGCGCTCATCACCGTCCTGGCCCATGGCTGGCGGGTCGCCTCAGCGCCGCCGGCCGGCGCCCTGCGCTACGAATAGGTCCTGAGACGGACGGACCCGCCGGCCGGAATGGCGGGCGGGTC
>CAZHDI010000002.1:8217-16079 GCA_964531285.1 uncultured Alphaproteobacteria bacterium
AGTTGGCCTGCACTTTCGGTGCGCCTTCCGGGAACGGCGCGCCCAAGGCGGCCTGACGGCGGCCCGACAGAACCTGCCAGTTCGACAGCGAGCTCAGGTGCATGAAGATAAACGGCAGCGCGCCCGACTTGCGCAGGCTCAGGAACTGCTCGTCGGTCAGCTCGTTGAACTTGTTCTCGTCGATGGCGAGATAGGTGCCGACCACATACTGGTCGCCGTCCGGACCGCGCATGGTGACCTGCTGATTGGTGAACAGATCGAGATCCTTGACGATCGTGCCGAAGCGCTGGGTCGCCAGATGGTGCTGGTGGAAGGTCTTACAGAATTCCACCGCCTTGTTGACGGTGTCGGTCGCCTGACCCTCGTTGAAGAACGGGAAATCCGCCTTGTCGCCCACCAGCGGCGATTCCCGGTCGATACACAGGGTCAATTGGGATTGATCCTGGTTCTGACCGAAGATGAACGGATAGCGGCGGATATAGGCCGGGATGTAGACCGAGTCGGTCCACTTGCCGTCCTGGGTGACAAACAGGTTTTCCTTTTCCTGCATGCCCAGCACCGCAACCGGCATCGGCGTCTCGGTGCCGGCAAACACGATCGGATAATGCTTGAGCGCGAAATTGAACTCGACCGTGTTGAGCGGCACCGCATGGGCACCCCGGGCAAAATCGAGCGGATGGTCGATCTTTTTCAAGCCCAACTCGCCGTGCAGCGCGGGCGCGAGTGGCTCGACCTTGGTGTAGAGAATGGCGCCGCCACCGGTCGCGGGCTGTTGTTGGTCACTCATACCTTATCCCCTGGATATCTGGAGGTGTTCCCGGCGCGACACCGCGCCGGTCACGGGCCGCGGCCAGACGATGGTCCGGCGCATCCCGGGTGAATTCGCATGCCGGCCCCACAAGGACGCCGACTGGGCCGGGACAATAATCGAAAGCGCGCGCCAGAACACCCTCTTTGTCGCGCTGCGCGCCACAGGCGTAGGGCAAGGGCCGAAACCGGGGCGTGACGCGATGCGCGACAGCGGGTGAAATCTGAGACCCGGTACACGGCATGGGGTAGACATTTGTGCGGGATTAGTTCAAGCCTACTCTCATTACGCGTGGTCGTGGGCGCACCCAACTGTAAGCGTCATCGGCCGAGTTTCCGGAGGCGCAACGCAGCCCATGACGTCTGCGACTGGTATCGATAAGCATGTGGGCAACCGCATGCGGGTCAGACGCCTCAGTCTGGGTGTCAGCCAACAGGAACTGGCTCAAAAGCTGGGTCTTACCTTTCAACAAATCCAGAAATATGAAAAAGGCGCCAACCGGATCGGCGCCTCGCGGCTCTATGAGCTGGCGAATTTCCTGGGCGTCGATGTCAATTTTTTCTTCGACGGCCTGGAGGACGGCGAAGCCGCCAATCACCATGAAAATTCCCTGATCGCGGCCTACCGGGCCGCCTCACCCCGGTTCGGCACGCGGGAGTTTGTGGATCTCAACCGGGCGTTTCAACGCATCGGTCAGCCGGAACTGCGCGAACTGCTGATCTCTTTGTTCGACGCCATCGCCGAGCAGCATGCCGAGGCCCAGGCCGGCGGCACCGACGGGGCCGCGCCGTCAAGCGACGATCCCTCAAGCGATGATAACGACGATGGCGGCCCGGACGGCGACCCGCCGATCACGATCCGTTCGCCGTAACCCGGACCGCATCCGCTTGGGGCCCGGCATGGGACAGGCCGTTGCGCAGCAGGGCGAGCCCGGCGCGCCGAAGGGCCGGAATCGATCTCCGGGCGTCGTCCCGCCGGAACTCAAGATCGATATAGGCCGGGCAATGGTCGCTGATCCGCTGATAGTGCGGACCGAGCGACGGATCGAAGGTGATCCAGCCGAAGCTCGACTCGACGGCCAGCGCCGCCGCGCCGGGGCTCAGGACAATGTGATCGATCGGGTCGCGGTAATAGGGCGCCGGCGGTGAGTCCTTCCAGCATTCGCCGGCCCGCTTGCCGGGAAAGCGGGTCAAGGCCGGACCGCCGTCCGCGATCGCCTGCCACAGCGCGTCCTCATCCCCGGCGACATCGATGGCGCGGTTGAAATCCCCCAGGATCACAAACGGCACCGCGCCCGCGGCCTTTTCCTCGATCCAGGCCCGCAACGGACCCATCTGATTGGCCAGGGTGTCGCAGTCATGATCGCCGGTTTCGGCGGTGCTCATCGGTCCGGTGAAGCACCCCGATTTGAGATGCACCGACAGCACGATCAGGCGCTGACCGTCCTTCTCGATCTCGACTTCAACCGCCCGTCGGGTCGGCCGGGCGACCCCGTCATCGGGATCCACATGCATGACCTCAAGGCTCGCCACATCCCTGTGGTTCAGAATGGTGAGGCCCTTGCGCACCGCGATGCCGGTATAGATCGAGGCATCGGGCCATTCGCCGGTGAGGTCGTAGGTGTCCAGATCCACCGCCTTGCGGCCCGAGATCAGCACGGTCCAGCCGCCACGGGAAAACAGACGGTGGGCGGCGGCGCGGCTGTTGATTTCCTGAAGCGCCACAATGTCGGCATTGAGCTTGAAGGCGTAATGGCGCAGCCAGGTGAAGTCTTCCCGGGTGCGATAGACCCCCCGGCCCGGCACCGAGACCCCTTCCTCATGATGCAGATTGGCGATGTTCCAGGTCGCGAGCCGCACATGGCCGCGTGCCTTGTCGGCGCTCAAGGCCGGCGCCGCTGCGAACAAGCCTGCGGTCACAAGACCAAGCGCCAGCCCCCGGCCCCATCGTCCGATCACACCCTGCATGGCCGTACCCCCAATGACATCACCGCCACCGGTTGTGACCGCATGCGCAGCGGGAGTCTAGTTTTTAAGGCTGCATCCCGTCACACTGGACCGTGAATGAGAGACCGTTGCCCACCGGTCCCAATCACGGGAGAGCGCAGCCATGAGCGATATCGTCACCAGCCTTGAAGCCCTGTTGCCCAAGGGCGGTGTCCTGACCGGCACCGATGTCAGCGAACGCACCGGCGTGTGGGGCGGCGTGGGCCCGAAAGGCGCGCGGGCCATCGTGCGTCCGCGCAGCACCGAGGAGGTGTCGGCGATCCTGCGGCTGTGCAATGAGCGCGGCCAGCCGATCGTCCCGCTCGGCGGATCGACGGGCCTCGTCCAGGGCAATCTGACCGGCGGCGCGGAAGTCTCCTTGTCGATGGAACTGATGACCGAATTGGAATCGATCGACGAGGCCAATCGGATCGCCGTCACCCAGGCCGGCGCGCCGGTCCAGGCGGTCCAGGAAGCGGTCGAGGCGCGCGGGCTGTTCCTGCCGCTCGATCTGGGCTCGCGGGGCACGGCCACCATCGGCGGCACGATCTCGACCAATGCGGGCGGCAACCGGGTCATCCGGTTCGGGATGATGCGGGACATGGTGCTGGGGCTCGAAGCGGTGCTGGCCGACGGCACGGTGCTCCCCGCCATGAACCGGGTCCTGAAGAACAACACCGGCTATGACCTGAAGCATCTGTTTATCGGAGCCGAAGGCACACTTGGCGTTGTGACCCGCGCGGTGCTGCGCCTGCGCGAAAAGCCGCGCAGCGTGTGCACCGCCCTGGTGGCAGCCGACAGCATGGCGCAGGTACGCACCCTGTTGAAGCGGGCGGATTCCGAATTAGGCGGTACGCTGAGCGCTTTTGAGGTCATGTGGAACGGGTTCTACCGGCTGGTCACGACGCCGCCGGCCGCGTCCGCGCCGATCCTCGGGCAGGGCTATCCCTATTATCTGATCATCGAGGCCATGGGCGGCGATGCGGCGGCCGATCTGGCGCGCTTCGAGACGGTTCTGATGACCTGTCTGGAGGACGGGCTCCTGAGCGATGCGGTCATTGCCAAGAGCGAGTCCGAACGCGCCGCGATCTGGGCGATGCGCGACGATGTGGGCCAGGTGCTTCAGTTCGGCCCGATCTGCACGTTCGACATCAGTATGCCGATCACCGAGATCGAACCCTATGTGGACCAGTTGCGCGAGCGTCTGGGCGCGCGTTGGCCGGACTACAAGCATTGTGTGTTCGGCCATCTGGGCGACGGCAACATCCATGTGATCGTCGGGGTGGACGACGGCAGCGACGCGGCGCGCCACGGCATCGAAGAGATCGTTTACGGTTGTCTGGAGGGCCGGTCGGGCAGCGTGTCGGCGGAACACGGCATCGGCATCGAAAAGAAAGCCTATCTGCATCTGACCCGCTCGGACGAAGAGGTCGCGGCCATGCGGGCGATCAAGCTGGCGCTCGACCCCAAGGGCATCCTCAATCCAGGCAAGGTGTTCGATGTGACCGGGCCGGCGGCGGGCGCCGCCTGACGGCGTGTTGGTTCTTGGGATAACGCATCACCGGCCCGCTCACCCTCCCGCCCACCCAGTGAGGGTACCCTTGTGGGTGGTCGGGAGGGGGTGCGGGCCGGCCAGGCATCCGGACATGCGCATGCAGCGCATGTCCACCACAAGCCCGCTCACCGCCCATAGCGGGCCAGGCGCACCGCATGACGCGCCTCGCCGAAGGCGGTGCGCAGTTCGGTTTCCAGGATCCGGCTCGCCCCCGTCATGCCGCGGGCGACAGCCTCTGCCCAATCCACATAGGCCTCGCGCTCGTCCGCCGACCAGTCCGCCGGCGGACTGTGGATCACCGACCGCAGGTTCGACAGCAGATCGGCAAGCTTGATGACCTTGGCACGGTTGGACTTGGACGCAGCCTCGTCGATCTCGCGCTGCTTCCGCTCGGCCTTGGACAAGGACTTGTCCTGACTCAGTTCGCGGACCAACAGCGCGACATTCTCTCCGAACTCCTGCGACAACTCATCGAAGGTCGTGCGCGTGTCTTCCAGGGTGTCGTGCAGCAGGGCAGCGATGACCAAAGCCGGGTCGCGGCCGCCGGTCGCCTCGGCGACGATCCGGGCAACATCGGCCAGATGATTGATATACGGCTCGCCCGCCTCGCCCTTGCGCCGCTGATGGGCATGACGATCCGCCGCGAATGCCACCGCATGGGTGAACTGCAACACCGTGGTCATGGCTCCTGCCTTCACTCACTCATTCGTCCGGATGGACCCACCGTCACACGTCTTCGGGCCGTACCGGGACACTTGTTCGCAGGGAGACTGATTCGCCGCCCCTGGCCTATGGGCAACCGGTCGCACAGGGTATGCAGGGTCCGGTCCAGCCGCAGCCACGTGTCTTTGGGCGCGTTTGGCCCCACTCATCGCCCAGAAGAGGTAGGGGATACTCCGTCCGAGGGGCATTTTTCGGGCAAAAACACGCCAAGCCGTTTCATGACGGAACAGACAGGCGGATTTTCGCCGTTTGTGATGCCGATTCCGGCAGATAAACAGACAACCACCCTTGATTGTTCGCGAAAAATGCCGCTATGAACGGGCGCTATGCGTCCGTCAAAACATTGGCTGGGGCGCGAACGCTCACGGCGGGCGCGAACTATTCCTTGCAGTGCCGCCATTCGGTTTCACAATCCTCAAAGATGGGGGAACGTCATGAAACTTCGTCTTCTCGCGATCTCGGCGGTTGCCGCTCTCGGTCTCGGCGGCTGTGCCGGCGTGGCTTCGGATCTCGGCTATGCCTTCTATCAGGAATCCCAGCAGCCGCTGCTGGCCACCGAAGCGTCGGTCGCGTCCAAGCGTGGCGAAGCCTGCGGTGAAAACATCCTGGGCCTGATCGCCACCGGCGACCACTCGATCGATGCTGCCAAGCGCAACGGCGGCATCACGCAGGTCACCAGCGTCGACGCCGACGTGTTCAGCATCTGGACGCTGTACGGCAAGCGCTGCACCATCGTGCGCGGCAACTGATTGCCCGCACCACGGTGTGATCTTCGGGAAACCGGCCCTTGTGGCCGGTTTCTTCGTTTCAGCACCCGTTAGAGGCTGAAAAGGCGCGGCGCGCAGCCCGCGGGTCTGTCCCGAGCCGACGCTTCCATGGCCGTCGAAACGGTCCGTGTGCGCTCGGAAAGGGGCATGTCTTCCGTGGTGAGACAGGTGGGCCCGTGGGCCGGCTTGGCGCCGGGCCGTTCACCAAGCCCGTCCGACCGGGCCGCGACGCTGCCCATCAGGCCAAGCGCAAAGCCGGCAAAAGCGAGCCAGACACCCGCCCCCGTCATGGTACCGTTGCTGCCACTGCTCCTCATGCCTGCCGTGATGGCCGACAGACCTTAATTGCCGGTAAAGAATGGCATGACCGGCATCAGCACCCGCTGGCGGGCGGAATGCGGTGGACGAAACTTTGCACCCGGAACGGCGCCGCCCTATCGCTCGGTGCGATGGTCAGATCCACCCCGTCGATCAGGATATAATCGCCCCCGGCATTGAGCCGCCAAAGGGCCGGTGCGGTCTCGCCGCCGAACCCGCGATCCAGGCAGTAGGGCGCCGTGTCGCCGTGAACCAGCAGCACCGGCTTCCCAAAGGCCCCCGCGCGCGCGGCCATCCGGTCGCGCAGGCCGGCATAACCGTCACAGTCCGTCGGCACCTCCGACGAGCAGGCCGGTTTGTCCATGGCCACGGTGGGGTCCGCATGGTGGAACAGAACCACCGCACCCGCCCCCCGGTCTTGCGCCAGATCGAAGGCCCGGTCGAGCCAGCCCGCAGCGGCGGCCTCCCGCGCCGCGACCTCGTCCAGCGCGGTCTTGCGGTCATCGAGCAGGATTTGCGCCCGGCCATTGTTCGTGCCGACCACATGCATCGTGGCGAAGACGACATCGCCCACGGCCCAGATCAGATTTTCGGGAAAGTCGTCCTGCACCATCGGCCCCATGGTGCCCTGAACACCGGCCAGGGAAACCGTCTTGCCGAACATCAGCCTGCGTACGGTTTCGAGGCGGGTGAGTTCGGACACCGGAGCCCCGGTGCTGTCGCGGTCGCAATCGGTCCAGTCATTGTCGCCCGGCGTATAAAACACCGGCACAGGCGCAAGCCCCTCGCGCCAGGCAAGGAACTCCGCATCCACTTTGGCGGTACACGGACCACGGCCAGCCTTGTAATCCCCAAGGTGAATCGCGAACGGCATATCCGATGCCGCGACCGCGTCGGAGATCAACCGGAGACCGAATTTCTGATCGTCATTATACGGGATGTCGGCGATGACCGCGACACGGACCGTCCCGCCATCGGGCGCCGCAGACGGGTCGTTCAGCGTTGTGGTGGCCGGTACGCAGGCACCGAGACCGGTCAGCGCCGCCGCCGCGGCCACCCCCATCAATCTATGCAACATCGCATCCCCCTTGTGCGGTGTGTCCCCATCATCCGGCCGGAGTGTGCCGTCCGCCCGGCGCCGTGGCAACCGCCCCGTCCCGGGATCAGGCTTGCCCCTTGCCTTCGGCGCCCCGGAATGGTCCGCTAGGTGGGTGTTGCGAATGGAGGAGGATGCCATGTCCCTGGAAGGCGGCTGTTACTGCGGTGCGATCCGCTATCGGAGCGATGGGGACCCCGCGCTGAGACTGCAATGTCACTGCCGGGAATGCCAATATCTGGCCGGTGGCGGCCCGAACCTGACCATGGGCGTGCCGGAGTCTGACTTCATCTATACAAAGGGCACGCCGGCGCAGTTTCGCCGCCCCGATCTCGACAATCCGGTCACCCGTGAGTTCTGCGGCACATGCGGCACGCATCTCCTGAGCCGCGCGCCGGGGGTGCCGGGCATCGCCCTGCTCAAGGTCGGCACGCTCGACGACCCGGCGGCGTTCGGCGGCCCCCAGGCCATCATCTATACGGTCGACAGCCAGCCCTTCCATCTGATGCCGGACGGTGTGCCGAGCTTTGAGCGGGTGCCCGGCGGCTGACGGGAGCAACGCGATGATCGATCCCAGAGACCTGCCGGACAAGGACGCGCTCCTCGAACA
>CAZHDI010000002.1:16179-24694 GCA_964531285.1 uncultured Alphaproteobacteria bacterium
CTTCATCCGACGCGAAACCTGTCCGTGTGCGAATGGAAGGGCGTCGCGGTTCATTTCGACATTGCGATGCCAGGCGGCACGGTGCGCGACGGCGCGTTCACCTATCCCGATCCGTTCGACGATCTGGGCCAGGGTTACGACCGGATCGCCGGGTGGATCGCCTTTTATGCCTCACGGCTTGACGGCTGTTTCATCGGTACCGAACGGGTCACGCCGCAGCCGGGCGGATTTTATGCCGGCTGGGTCACGCAAGACCTGACCGGCCCGATCAAGGGCGAACCCGGCAGCGGCGGCTGGTAGCAGATCCTTACTCGTCAGGGAGGAAACGATCATGACGCAACTGACTTTGGACATTGCCGAGCGGGTCGCGACGATCACCTTCGCCAATCCGCCGCTTCAAGTCATGACGCCGACGACCATCAACGAACTCAATGCCATGCTACCGCGCCTCGGCGAGCCGGATGTCGGCGCGATCGTGTTTACCGGTTCGGACGCGGAGTTCTTCATCCGGCATTTCTCCGTCCAGGAACTGGATGCGATCAACCGGGGCGAGGGCGAGACCTGGGAGGCCAGCCTCGACGAGGTGGTCTATGCGATGGAGCATTTCCCCAAGCCGGTGATCGCGGCCCTGAACGGAACGGCCATGGGCGGCGGGCTCGAATTCGCCATGGCCTGCGATATCCGGGTCGCCAAGGACGGGCCGTTCCGTTTCGGTCTGCCGGAAATCTCGGTCGGCATTCTGCCGGGCGGCGGGGGCACCCAACGCCTGCCCCTGCTTGTGGGCCGCAACCGGGCCATGGAGATGATGCTCCGGGCCCGGCTGATCACGCCGTCCGAAGCGCTGGCATACGGCCTCATCGAAGACCTGGTGCCGGCGGACGATCCGGAAACCGCCCTGGAGCGCGCCCAGGGCATCGCCGCCGAGATCGCCGCGCGGCCCGCGCTGGCGGTCGCCCATATCAAGCGCCTGGCCCGCGCCGCCGTCGCGCCGGTGACCAAGGACATGCTCGCGCTGGAATCGGACCTGTTCATGGAGTTGATGCGCACGCCGGAGGCTCAAGCCCTCCTCAAAGCGGTTGCGCAGGAGCACGGCGCGCTCGACCCGACGGCCTGAGATCCGCCGGGCCACGCGATGAGAGGGTCTCAGCGCAGGGGGGGTGTACGTTAGAGGGTTTGGGCGGCGAATGTATCGCACGCCTCGAGGCTGCCGGTGCGATAACCCGTGGTGAACCAGCGCACCCGCTGCTCGGAGGCGCCATGGGTGAAGCTTTCGGGATGGACCTGCTGGCCCGCCTGACGCTGGAGCGTGTCGTCCCCGATGGCGCTTGCCGCCGCAAGACCCTCCTCGATATCGCCGGGTTCGAGAATGCCGGCCGTCCGGTCTGCATCATGGGCCCAGATCCCGGCATAACAGTCGGCCTGGAGTTCCATGCGCACCTGTAGGCCGTTCTGCTCCACCTGACTCGCGCGTGCCTGGGCTGCGCGGACCCGGTTCGAGATCCCGGTGATCGTCTGCACGTGATGGCCCACCTCGTGGGCGATCACATAGGCCCCGCCGAAATCGCCGGGAGCGCCGAACCGCTGCGCCAGTTCCTGGAAAAAGGTCGTATCGAGATAAATCGTCTGATCCGCCGGGCAGTAGAACGGCCCCATGGCCGAGGAGGCCGACCCGCAAGCCGAACGCACGCCGCCCGAAAACAACACCATGCGCGGCGCCTTATACTGCTCGCCCGCCTCGGCAAAGAGCCGGGTCCAGGTGTCCTCGGTCTCGGCGAGGATGACTTCCGAGAAGGCGCCCGCCTGCCGGTCGGCCTCGGACAGGGGCTGTGCCTGCTGCTGGGATCCCGGCTGGCCGGACAGCAGGGCCAGAGGGTCAACGCCCATCGACTGCAACAAGAAGAACCCGCCGACCAGAACGACAATGCCGCCAATACCGAAGCGGCCCATGACGAAGCGGATCAAGGGAATGGCCAGCCCCGCAGCGCCGGCGCCGGCACGGCCCGCGCTGGATCGGCCGCGCCGGTCCTCGACATTGTCGCTGCGCCGCCGTCCCTGCCACTTGACCATGATCGCATCCCCTCGCTTGCCGGTTTTGAGATCATGCACGCCTACGGAGGCGCATCAAGCACCCTGTACAGTGGCGGTGGTGAGCACGGAAGGGGGTGGTACCGCCTGCCCGGGTTGAACGGGCGACCTCTAGATCCACAATCTAGCGCTCTAACCAACTGAGCTAAGGCGGCACAGGAGCCGGGGGCCGCGAAAAAGGCGGCCCTGTTCGGAATGGGTGGGCACGCTAGCCGGATCGCCCGCGCATTTCAACGTTTGTATGGATGCGCGGCTGTCTTCCGGGCCAGAGCCGGACTTGCCGCCCGCGCCGCCGGGCGATAAGGCATCCCGGTCACCCGGCGATCCACCCGCTCCCAGCCAAGGACGCTCCCCATGGGCATCAACCGCAACAGCGACGACGAAGGCACCCTTCAGATCGGCCCGACCGATCAGGGCATGGTCCGGCTTTACGTCTCGGGCCAGGGCATGGACCTGCCGATGGATTTCACGCCCGACGAGGCGGAAGAAATTGCCGCAGAACTTATGACTGCGGTCGAAATCGCGCGCGCCGGAGGGGCTGGCACCAAGCCCCCGAAGACCCCGAAAAAGCGCTGAATTCCGGGGCTTTGAGCCCGGCTCCAGTTGCGAACAAAATGCATTGTTGACTCTCCGCCCGCTCACTAATAATCATTCGCATTAACAGGGCGCACCCCGCGTCCCGGACCGGTAGCGGAAGGGTTTCGGCTCATGTATGTCTGCATTTGCCACGCTATTCGTGAGAGCGATGTGCGCCGTGTCGTGTGCGACGGCGAGATCACGATGGCGGGTGTCTATAAGCGTCTCGGCTGCCGTCCCCGCTGCGGCACCTGCGTAGGCACCATGGCTCAGACGATTGCCGAAACCGTCGACGAGCAGGTGCGCGAGCCTCAGGACTGACCGGCCTCCGCCCGCCTCGCCGGCCCCGCGCCAGGAAGGACCGCGTCGCCCCATGAAACCGATCGATCCCAAGGTCGTTGAGTATCTCAACAAGGCCCTCACCCTCGAACTGACCGCCATCAACCAGTATTTCCTGCATGCGCGGATGTATAAGAACTGGGGTCTGATGCGGCTGGGCGCCAAGCTCTATAAAGAGTCCATCGAGGAGATGAACCACGCGGATGTGCTCATCGAGCGCATTCTGTTCCTCGACGGTCTGCCGAACCTCCAGCAGCTCGACAAACTCCATATCGGCGAGACCGTGAAGGAGTGCCTCCAGGGCGATCTCAAGCTGGAGCACAAGGCCCATCCGCTGTATCAGGAAGCGGCGGCCTATTGCGAAGAGGTCAAGGATTTCGTCAGCCGGGAGATTTTCGTGCGGATCCTCGAGGACGAGGAAGAGCACATCGACTGGCTCGACACCCAGCTTGAGTTGATCGAGCGCATCGGCATCGAGAATTATTGCCAGTCCATGATGGGTGACGGCGACTCGGACGACGGATGAGCGGGACCGCGGCGCCATCCCGGCCGCTGCGGTCGGCTTTGGGCCTGAGCCCCCGCGGGGGGCCGGGCCTTGCGCTCAGTATCGCCGCCATCGCCGCGGCCGCTCTGATCGCCCTGCCCATTCTCGGCGTGCTGTTGAGCCTCGCCGCGCCGCTCAGCAGCAATTGGAGCCATCTGGCCGAGACGGTCCTGCCCGAGATGATCGCCACCACAGCGGTGTTGACGGTGGGGACCGCCATCGGCGTCACCCTGTTCGGCGTCACCGCCGCATGGCTCGTCACCATGTGCCGGTTTCCGGGCCGGGCGCTGTTCGAATGGGCCCTGATCCTGCCGCTGGCCTTTCCGGCCTATGTGCTGGCCTATGCGTATACGGATTTTCTCCAGCATTCGGGCCTCGTGCAGACCGCCTTGCGGGATCTGACCGGCTGGGGGCCGCGCGATTATTGGTTCCCGGAGATCCGCTCCACCGGCGGCGCGGTGCTGATCTTTTCTTCCGTGTTTTACCCTTATGTCTATCTTTTGGCGCGGGCCGCGTTCCTGAACCAGTCGGTTTGCGTGCTGGATGCCAGCCGGTCCCTGGGCTGCACGCCCTGGCGGAGTTTCGTGCATGTCGCGCTGCCGCTCGCGCGCCCGGCGATTGTCGCGGGCGTGGCGCTGGCGCTGATGGAAACGCTGGCCGATTTCGGCGCGTCGGCCCATTTCGGCCTTCAGACATTCACCACGGGCATCTATCAGGCCTGGTTCTCGATGGGCGACCGGACCCTGGGCGTTCAACTCGCGGCCGGCCTTTTGAGCCTCGTGATCCTGCTTTTGGTCCTGGAGCGGATGAACCGGGGGCGCGCCGGCTTCGAGGTCTCGCGCGCCCGGTTCGATCAGCTCAGCGCCTATCGCCTCGGGCCGGCTCAGAGCGTGGCGGCCATCGCGGTCTGCCTGATCCCTTTGACCATCGGCTTTCTTGTGCCGCTCGGCGTCCTGGTGCATCTGAGCCTGACGGCCGGCCACGATATCCTCAGCCCGCGTTACATCACCCTGACGCTCAACAGTCTGACGCTTGCGGGGATCACGGCGGCCTGCGCGGTGATGATCGCGCTTCTGATTGCCTTTGCAACGCGCCTGCGGCCCGGTCGGCTGACCGGATGGGTCAACCGCATCGCAGGGCTCGGCTATGCCCTGCCCGGCACGGTCATCGCGGTCGGCGTCCTGGTGCCGCTGGCGCAGTTCGACAATGCCCTCGATGCGGCGATGCGCAGCCTGACGGGGATCTCCACCGGGCTGATCCTCACCGGCGGGATTGCCGCGCTGATCTATGCCTATCTGGTGCGCTTCCTGGCGGTCTCGCTCAATCCGGTGGATGCCGCGCTCCAGCGGGTGACCCCCAGCATGGAAGCCGCCGCGCGCTCACTCGGCGCCGGACCATGGCGCACCCTGCGGCGGGTGCATGTGCCGATGATCAGCGGCGGGCTCTTGACCGCAGGGCTGATCGCGTTCGTGGAAGTGATGAAGGAGCTGCCGGCCACGCTGATCCTGCGGCCCTTCAATTTCGATACGCTGGCAACCCAGGCTTATCGTCTGGCCTCGGATGAACGCCTGGCCGAAGCTTCCACCGCGTCGCTGGCGATCATGGCCGCCGGACTGCTCCCGGTGCTGATTCTGTCGCGGGCCATCGCACGATCCCGGCCCGGCGGATAAGCCGGACCGGACCGCCGTGCGCTCTAGTCAGCGGTAGCCGACCTCATTGAAGATCCGCTGCGCCTCGGCCTGATTCTCGCCCAGGATCCGCAGATTGATGGTGTCGCGCTTGAACTCGCCCAGCCCCGTGACCGTTGCCGACAGGCCGACGCCCTCGACCACGGGATATTCGTCATTCCCGGCGGCGAAATACTCCTGGGCCGACTCGGATGCCAGATATTCCAGGAACCGGATCGCATTCTCCTTATGCGGCGCATGTTTCAGAACGCCGCCGCCCGACACATTCACATGGGTGCCCGTCGTGTCCTGATTGGGAAAGATCACGCCGACCTTGGCCGTGTCATCGGGGTGGCTCAGACCACGGACATCGAGCCGGAACGCGCGGGCATAATAATACGTGTTGCCGACGGCGATATCGCATTCACCCGAGACAATGCCGCGCAACTGGTCGGTATCCCCGCCCTGGGGCGGACGGGCACGGTTGTTCCAAGCGCCTTGGGCCCACTCCCGCGCTCCGTCACTGCCCTTGTGATGCACAAGCGCGGCCATGAGCGAGAGCATGTAGATATTGCTGCTGCTCCGTGTACAGACCAGACCTTCATAGGCCGGATCGGCGAGTGCGGCATAAGTCTGAAGCCCGGCGGGATCAACCCGGTCCTTGGCGTAGAAGATGACCCGCGCGCGGGTGGAATAGCCGAACCACAGATTGTCCGGATGGCGCAAATCCGCAGGGATGCGTTCGACCAGCACATCGGAGTCGATGGGCTGGAGCAGACCGGCCTCCTCGGCGGCCCAGAGGCGCCCGGCATCGGTGGTCAGCAGAACATCGGCCGGCGAATTACGGCCTTCTGCCTCGATCCGGGCGAGCAGCACATCGGCTTTGTCCTCGATCCGGTTGATCTTGATGCCGGTGGCCTCGGTAAAGTCCGTATAGAGCCGCTCATCGGTGTCGTAATGGCGCGAGGAATAGATGTTGACCACCTCTTCCGCCGCGGCCGATCCGGTCCAGATGCCGGAGACCATCGCCACGGCGCCGATCAGCGCCCGCCAAGACCGTGTCATGAAATGTGTCCTTCCATTTGCCCTTTCGCGCGCACGCCTGCGCGTTGTTGCGAATGACTAGCAAAAACAGGCAGGCCTTGGCAAGCACACTGCCCGGTCCATGTGTGGAAGCGGTAGCGCGCGCACGCCCGATGTGTATGCTGCGCGCCGAGAGATCCCGCGATGCAAACCGAGGAGGCGCCGTTATGGGCCGCATTATTCTCGTTCTCGTCATGGCCGTGATCCTGCTACTGGTCGCCGCTGTCGTCCTGCCGTTCCTCATTCCGGTCGAGACCTATCGCTCGCAGATCGAGACGGTGGCGTCCGAGGCGACGGGCCGGGAGCTGTCGATCAAGGGCGATATGAGCCTGTCGTTCTTCCCGCCGGCGACGATCTCGGTCGAGGATGTCAGCTTCGCGAATGCCGACGGCGCCGAGGACCCGCTGATGGCCGAAATCGGCTCGCTGTCCATCGGCGTCGATGTGCTGCCCTTCCTCCTGGAAAACCGCATTGCGGTCTCGCGCTTCGTTTTGGAAGATCCGCGGATCAATCTTGAAGTCGATGCCCGGGGCGAACCCAACTGGGTGTTCGAGACCATGGCCGAAGGCGCGCCGTCCGATCCGGGTCCCGACCCTGCGCCCACTGGCTCCGGCGACATTCAACTCCAAGAGATCAGCCTCGGCGATGTGCGGCTGGTTAATGGCACGGTCAATTATGTGAACCGTCAGACCGGCGACCGGTACGAGGCGCGCGATATCAATGTGACCGTCACCCTGCCGAGCCTCGACGGACCGCTCGGCGTCGACGGATCGGTGGTTTATAACGGCGAGCGCGTCAATCTCGACACCACCGTCGCCAATCCCAGGGCCTTCCTGGAACAACAGTCTACGGACGTTTCCGCCGATATTGCCTCCAAGCATATCAATCTGGATTTCACCGGGTCCGCGGCCATGACCGGCGCGGACGGCGCCACCCTGCCCCTCGACAGCACCGGCACGGCGGACCTCAATGTGCCGTCGATCCGGGCACTGAGTGCCTGGCTCGGCTCGCCCCTGCCCGAGGGCGAAGGCTTGGGCCCCCTCGCGGTCAGCGGAACGGTGCGCACGCAAACCGACCGGATCGCGTTCGGCGATGCGGATCTGCGCCTTGACGATATGCGGGGGCAAGGCGATCTCGTGCTGGAGCTGGCAGGCGCGCGCCCGGCCGTCAAGGGGACCATGACGCTCGATCAAATCGACACGCGGCCCTATGAACCGGCCCCGGTCGAAAACGGGCCGGGCAGCGGCGGCGGCGGATCGTCCGCACCGGCCCAGTCCCAGGAATGGAGCCGCGAGCCGATTGATTTCTCGAGCCTGAAGACCGTGGATGCGGATATCCAGGTCATGGTGGGCCGGGTCATCACATCGACCCTCAAGATGGGCGAAAGCGGGCTGAACCTCAGCCTAGAGAACGGGCGCCTTCAGGCCGATTTGAAGGAATTGGCGCTTTATGAGGGCCGGGGCGAGCTGTTCCTCGAAATCGATGCGCGCTCGGCCACGCCGACCATCCGTAACCGGACCAGCTTCAATGTCATCCAGGCTCAGCCCTTGCTGCGGGATCTGATCGAGTCCGGCGTGCTGGCAGGGATCGGCAATCTGGAAGTCGATGTCACCACCCGGGGCGGCAGCGCTTATGACCTTGTGAATGCGCTCAATGGCCAGGGTAAGCTTGCTTTCAATGACGGGTCGCTGTTCGGCGTTAATCTGGCTCAACTCATCCGCAGCCCGGCCGAAGCGATTGCCGCCCTCACCCTCGACCTGACCCGCGACAATATCGAGTCGAGCAATCAGAAGACCGACTTCGCCGAGTTGAGCGCCTCGTTCCTCATCGAGAACGGCGTTCTGAAGACGGACGATATGCGGCTCTTGAACCCGTTGATCCGCCTCCTGGGTCAAGGCGAGACGAACATCCTGTCCCGTACGGTCGATTTCTATCTCGACCCGCGCGCGGTCGGCTCGCTCGAAGGTCAGGGCGGTCAGGCCGACGTCAACGGCATCGGCGTGCCGGTCCGTATCTCCGGCACCTGGGACAAGCTGCGTTTCAGCCCGGATGTGCGCGGCATCGGCGCGGATCTGCTTGACCGGGAAGTCGGCGAAGGCGCCGGCCAGTTGCTCCGCGATCCGCAAGGCGCGGTGCGTGACGGCCTGCGCGATCTTCTGGGCGGCCAATCCGAGGACGAGGCGGAAGGCGGTGAGCGGGCCCCGTCGGCGGGCGACGCGCT
>CAZHDI010000002.1:24794-45123 GCA_964531285.1 uncultured Alphaproteobacteria bacterium
AAGGATAAGGAGAGCGACGGAGCGCCGTGAGTCAGAGCCCCGCCTGATCCAGGGCATCGGTGACGGCCTGGAACGGCAGCATCACCGAGCCATGGCGGGCGGCGTAGTCGCGCACGCTTTCCAGTATTGCCAGATCCTGAAACGGCTCGCCGGGCGGCGGGCCGTTTTCTTTGAGCATGGCCAGCATAGCCGCCCGCAACGCCCGCAGATCGGCCGCCGAGGCACCGATGATGGTCTTGGCCAGAATCGATGCCGCGCATTGGCCCAGGGCGCAGGCCTGCACCTCATGGGCGTAATCGCTCACCCGGTCGCCGTCCAGCACCAGATCCACCGTGATCTTGCTGCCGCACATGCGGCTCACCGCACTGGCGCTGGCATCCGGTGCGTCCAGACGGCCCAGGCGGGTCATATCCGTGGTATGGCGCAGGATCTCCCGGCTGTAGAGCGCACTGATCGGCTCGGCCATGCGGTTCTTGTCCTTTGAGGTCTCGTCGTTCGTAACAGCCATGTCCGTCATATCGGTGCCGCGCCGCCCGCCGTCCAGGGTGCAAACCGCCGCGTTCGGGCCTCAGCGCCGGAATCGCCCAAGGGGGGACGCCCTGTCAGGGGCCGCCATTTGTCGTATGATGCCCGCGGCGGCCAAGAAGGGGGACCCAGCGTTGAACACCACATTTGCGGACCGTCCTGCCCCGCTCGGCGCGGCCGGACGCCTCGATGCGCTCGATGTGCTGCGCGGCTTCGCGGTCCTCGGCATTTTTGCGATCAATATCTGGTTCATGGCGCTGCCCGAGGCGTTCTACATCAATGGCACCGCATTGGGTCCGCTCACCGGCACGGACCAAACCGTCTGGACCGGCATCACCTTCTTGATCGCCCAGAAGTTCGTGACCCTGTTCTCGCTGATGTTCGGCGCCGGCATCGCCCTAATGGCGGGCAAAAACAGCGGCAAACGTCATGTGCCGCGCATGGTCTGGCTCCTGGTGTTCGGCCTCGCCCATGCCTATCTCCTGTGGCCCGGCGATATCCTCGTGACCTATGCCATCTGCGGACTGCTGGTCATCGGCATCCGGTCCTGGACCCCGCGCGGGCTCGTCATCCTTGCGGCGATCCTGCTGGCCATCGGCGCGATCATCCAGTTTTTGTTCATCTACAGCGTCACCTTTGCCCCGCCCGATGTGCTGGCCGAGACGACCGCGAGCGTCTGGGCCCCGTCGCAGGAGGCCATCGACGCCGAGATCGACCAGCGCCGGCAGGGGTCGTTCCTTGCCCATATCCCGATCAACATCGAGCAGGCGCTGTTTTTCCAGACCGTCGCCCTGCCGCTGCAAACCGGCTGGCGGATCTGCGGGCTGATGGCGCTCGGCATGGCGCTTTACAAATGGGACGTGCTGACCGGGAACCGCTCGACGGTCTTCTACGCGATCTGCATGGTCATCGGGTTCGCCGTCGGCGCGCCGATGATGGCCCAGTCCCTGGCGATCCGCGAGGCCAGCGGCTGGGACTTCGTCCAGGTCATGGCATTCGGCGAGGCGTGGACCTATTGGGCCAGTCTCGCCATGGCCATGGGCTGGATGGGCCTCGTGATGCTGTTCGTGAAATCCGGCACGCTGGGCGTTGTACGCCGGGCCTTCGCCGCCGCCGGGCGGATGGCCTTCACCAACTACATCATGCAGTCGGTGATCGGCGCGACCCTCTTTTTCGGCTGGGGCTTCGGTCTGTTCGGCACGATGGGCGTGACGGACTTGTTCTATGTCACGCTGGCGGTGTGGCTGGCGCAGCTCATCTGGTCGCCGCTCTGGCTGAGCATCTTCCAATTCGGCCCTCTTGAATGGCTGTGGCGTGCGCTAACCTATGGTCAATGGCCCCCGTTCCGGCGGGCGTGAAAGCACGGCATCTCGAACGATGGACCAAAGACCAGACCCAATGTCCTTATATGATGTTCTTCAAATCCCCCGCACAGCGAGCGAGGCCGAGATCAAGGCCGCCTACCGGCGCCTGGCCAAAGAGCATCATCCGGACCTCAATCCCAACGATTCGGCAGCCGAGGAGCGCTTCCAGACCATTGCGGCGGCTTATCGCATTCTAAGCGATCCTGACCAGCGACGCCGTTACGATGCCGGTGCGATCGACGAGGCGGGCGCCGAGCGCGGGCCCCAGGGCTTCTACCGGACCCATGCGGATGGGCCAGACGCGGACAAATACCGGCCCGGATTCGACCCGGACGCCTTCGGCGAGATGTCCGGTCTGTTCGAGGACTTGTTCGGCGCGGACTTTTTCCGCACGGCACGGCGGGAGCGGCGCGGCGCCAATGTCCGCTACGATCTCGATGTGGCCTTCATGGACGCCGCGCGCGGCGGCCGGCGGACCGTGATCCTCGCCGATAACCGCACGATCGAGATCACCATTCCGGCCGGTATCGAACACGGCCAGATCATCCGTGTGCGCGGCCAGGGCCTGCCCGGCATTCATGGCGGCCCGGCGGGCGATGCGCTGTTTCAGGTGACATTGGGCGACCACCCTCTGTTCCGGCGCGACGGGCTCGACATTCATATCGATCTGCCGGTGACCATGGCCGAAGCGGTTTTGGGCGGGCGGATCCGTGTACCGACGGTTCATGGGCCGGTGAGCGCGCGCCTGCCGGCGGGATCCAATACCGATACTGTGCTGCGTCTGAAGGGCAAGGGCCTGGAGCGCACCGCGACCGGGGAGCACGGCGACCAATTGGCCCGGGTCAAGATCGTCCTGCCGACCCGGAGCGACCAGCGCCTGTCGGATGCCTTGGAGCAATGGCAGAAGCGGACCGGAGACGATCCGCGTGCGGATTGGGAGGGCTATCTGTGATGATGACCGCCAGCGATCTGTTCCGGGCCATTGACGGGCTCGGGCACGGCGAACTGGAAGATCTTGTGGCGCGCGGCTGGATCAAGCCCAAGCGGGACGACGGCGCGGTCTATTATCTCGAAATCGACGTGGCGCGGATCCGGCTCATTCGCGAACTGCGCCATGACCTCGCCATCGACGATAATGCCATGCCGGTGATCCTGTCGCTGATCGATCAGGTGCATGATCTGCGCCGGGTGGTGGACCGTCTGGCCCGCGAGGTCCATGAGACCCGCGGCGCGGCGGCCCGTCCGGTCCGTCAGGTCCCCCTGCGCCGGCCGCCCCGCCCAGGCTCCTGACGGCGACGCCCTTGGCGCTTGTCGCCAACCGTGCTAGAGGACGCCACGCTCGCCGGGGGTACCCCGCCTGGCCGCCGCCAGACCGGAGTCGCTCGCGGGCGTGACCGGCGCGGCGCGCGCGGGTCCCGCCACGGGCGAGCCCGCTCCATCGCACAGTCCGATTCTGCTGATCGGTGCGCCGGCCCCATGATCATGGCGCCCGCCTGATCCCGGCTTGGCCCGCCCCGGGGCTGAGCCTGATCCGCCCGGGCGCCGCAATACCAGAGGCATTCCGGCGATGGCCACCTATATCGAAGCGACCTCGCGCACCTTCAACGAATTCCTGCTACTGCCCAATCTGACCAAGGCCGGCGACACGCCCGACAAGGTGGATCTGAGCACCCCGCTCGACCGGTTCACCCGCGGCGGCGGCCCGCGCCTGCGCCTGAAGCTTCCCATGGCTTCGGCTGTGATGCAGGCGGTGTCGGGTCCGGACCTTGCCATCGCCCTGGCCGGCAGCGGCGGTCTGTCGTTCATCTTCCATTCCCAGCCTATCGAGTCCCAGGCCGACATGATCCGCAAGGTCAAGTCGTTCAAGGCGGGGTTCGTGGTGTCGGATTCCAATCTGGAGCCGACCGCGACCGTGGCCGACGGGATCGCGCTGGCGCAGCGCACCGGCCACTCGACCATCGCGGTCACGGCGGACGGCACGCCCCATGGGCGCCTCCATGGTATTCTGACGCGTCAGGACATTCCGATCCGCGGCGATGCCCGCAATGACCGGGTCGGCCAGTGGATGACGCCGGTCGATAATCTGGCGACGGCCAAGGCGGACGTCACGCTTCATGCGGCGCAGGACATGATCTGGGCCTCCAAACAGAAATGCCTGCCGGTTCTGGACGAGACCGGCAATCTGCTGCATCTGGTGTTCCGCCGGGATTTCGAGGCGCAGGAACTGTTCCCCCACGAACTGACGGACAGCCATAAGCGCATTCTCGTGGGCGGCGGCATCAACACCCATGACTATACGGAGCGGGTTCCCGAACTCATTGCCGCCGGCGCCGATGCCCTGTGCATCGATGCATCCGACGGGTTTTCCGAATGGCAGAAGAAGGCCTTCGACGACATCCGCTCGAAATTCGGCGACAGCGTGATTGTCGGCGGCGGCAATGTCGTCGAAGAAGACGGCTTCCGGTATCTCGCCGATGCGGGGGCCGATTTCGTCAAGGTGGGCATCGGCGGCGGGTCGATCTGCATCACCCGCGAACAAAAAGGTCTGGGGCGCGGCCAAGCGTCCGCCGTGATCGCCGTGGCCGAAGCGCGCGATCGGTACTTCCAGGAGACCGGTACCTATATTCCTCTGTGCTCGGACGGTGGCATTCAGCACGATTACCACATCACGCTGGCGCTCGCGATGGGTGCGGATTTCGTCATGCTCGGCCGCTACTTCGCCCGGTTCGATGAAAGCCCGGGCCGCAAGGTGCGTCTGGGCTCGCGCTATGTGAAGGAGTACTGGGCCGAGGGCTCGGAGCGGGCCCGGAACTGGGCGCGCTACGATCTGGGCGGCGAGAAAAAGTTGCAATTCGAGGAAGGCGTCGACGGATATGTGCCCTATGCCGGCGATCTGAAAAGCAATGTGGCCCGTACCCGGGCCAAGCTGGCGGCGACCATGTGCAATTGCGGCTCGACCTCGATCCCGGACTTCCAGAAGACCGCCCGCCTCGTCAATGTGTCCCAGCAGAGCTTCCTGGAAAGCACCTATTCCATCGAGCGCAAGGACGACAGCGGCGATCTGCGGTGACGGATGCACGCTGCGGACACCTTGTCATGCAAGCGTCATGTCGCGCTATTAGGACCTGATCCGGGTTTATACACTTCAGGGAGATCGGGCGATGGCGGCACAGCGGATAAGGGTCCTGGCGGCAGGCGCGGCTGTTGCGGCAGGCGCCATGGTGTTGACGGCGGTGTTGGGCAGCGCGGCCGCGCGCGACCCTGTGCGCCCGGCCGGCCTCAAGGACCGGATGTCGGCGGCGCGGGCTTATCAGAGCCAACTCGCCGCCGAAACCACACCGGCACTCAATGCGGATCAAGGGTCGGCATCGGCCGGCGGGACCTGTGCGCCGCATCCGGACGATGATCCCGACACTTGGATCTGTGAGGCTGAAACGGCCTGTGCGCCGGCGCGGGGCAGCTATTGGGTGCGCCACTCGGCGGAATATCAGGCCCTTGTCGATCAGACCTTCCATTTTGCCAGCCTGCGCGCCCTGCAATTGGGCCAGGAACGCGCGCCCGGCACCTGGGCCGTCGTGGTCGATCTCGATGAGACCGTGCTCTCCAATGCGCCCTATAATTATGAACGGGAGCGCTGCGGACGCGGCTATTCCCGGGCGTCATGGGCGGACTGGTCGCGGGCGCAACAGGCGACCCTGCTGCCGGGGGCCACGGCCTTTGCCGATCTGGTCTATGCCCAGGGCGGCCTTGTTGTCGGCGTGACCAACCGGCGTGAAAGCGAAGGTCCGTGGACGGCGCCAATCCTGGAGGCGGGCGGCTTCCAGCATGAATTCGTGCTCTACCGCGGCGATGCCGAGGGTGCGACCGGCGAAAAGGAAGCCCGGTTCGAGGCGGTGCCTGCCCTGCTCGCCGAGCGGGGTTATGCGGATACGCAGGTCGTGATCTATATGGGCGATCAAATTACGGATTTTCCGGATCTGGATCAGATGTCTTTTCCCGACGGCATCGACGGGCCGTTCGGCATCAGCTATTTCGTGCTGCCCAATCCGATGTATGGCAGTTGGGAGTCCGGCGGCCACTGACCCGCCTGCCCCCGTTCAAGCCTTGCGCACCGCCGCTCCACCGAGCGGCGGTTTTCTGTGTCCGTACCCTCTTGCGCTCATATTCATAGCGCGTTATATATCTTGTTATGAAAAAGATCCGAGACGAGGACGCCCTGGCCCGGATGGGGCTGATTGCCCTGGGCAGCCGGATCAAGCGCCTGGGCGATGCGCTCCAGGCCCAGGCCGCCGCGGCCCTCGCGCGCGAGGCGGATGATCTTGTCCCGAGCCAGCTCGTCGTGCTGCTCGATCTGCATCATGCGGGAACGCTGACGGTCGGCGATCTGGCCGCGCGCCTTGGGATCAGCCAACCGGCGGTGACCCGCATGGTCACGGCCCTGAAGGCTCAGGGGCGCATCGAAGAGGCCGAGGACAATAGCGATGCGCGCCGGAGCCCGGTGCGGCTCAGCGCGGCGGGGCGCCGTTTGGTCGACCGGCTGGAGCGCGGGTTTCTGGTGAGCGTGGATGCGGCGATCGCCGATGTGATCGGCAGGGCGCAGGGGACGTTGATGGACCAGATCGCTCATGTGGAAGCCCGCCTTGCGGAGGCACCGCTCACCACACGGATTACCGAACAGGACACGTCCAAGCGCAAGGGAGGCCGTCATGAGCGATAACCGGGCCGTGACCATCCGGCCGTTCGAGGACAGGAACGCCGATGCCTTCCGGCGTCTCAATCACGCGTGGATCACCCGATACTTCGTTCTGGAAGACAAGGACAATGAGAGCCTCGATCATCCGCAGACGGCGATCCTCGATCCGGGCGGTGAAATTCTCATGGCCGAGGCCGGCGACCGGCCGGTGGGATGCGTGGCGCTCATGGCCATGGGCGGGGATCGGTTCGAACTGGCCAAAATGGCAGTCGACGACGGCGCTCAGGGACTCGGAATCGGCCGTGCGCTGATGGATGCGGCAATTGCCTGGGCGCGCGAGCGTGGCGCAAAGCAGCTTTATTTGGAGAGCAACACACGGTTGACGCCCGCGCTGACGCTGTATCGCTCAGTCGGCTTCCGGACGATTGAGGACGACACCCCCTCGCCTTACGCCCGCGCCAATATCCGCATGATCCTGGATCTTTGATCGCACCGGCCGGTCGGCTCTGGCATGGCCGACTTTCTAGGGCGCGGTGCTGGCGGCTACGCAAACCGCCGATGCCCTGGAAGGCGCGCCGCGCGGCGCCCCTTCCGGTGCACAGTGACGATGCTGCCGGTCAGCTACCGGCGCTCGGCTCACCCGGACGCAACACCAGCGTCTCCAGCGTCCGCAGCACATCGCGCGCGTCATAAGCGCTGACATCGTTGCGCGGCACCTCGCCGCTGTAGATCTTGATCACGGCCGATGCCTCATAACGCTCGACAAGCCGGTAGGTATCCATGTGATACAGCCGGTTGCGGTGCCAATAGCCGCCATACACGGAGTAGTAAAATCCCGGATAGCGCGGCACGGTCGCGGTGCTGTAAACGCGCTCTTCCCGTTCCGTTTGCTGACGCTCGACAATGAAATAATCGCCGCCGCGTTCCACGGTCAGTTCGGCCGACCGGTACAGGAGGTAATTCTCGACCGTCTCCCGGTCGGTGAGGGAATCGCCGCGATAGGTGACCCGGAAACGATCCGTCTCCAAACTCTGCTCGCGATAGCCGAAGCCAGACTGGCCGGTGGCGCGCTGATAAGGCGACGGCCCCGTTGCGCAGGCCGTGATCACCAGGGCCATCATCAGGATCAATCCGTGACGGACAGTCATTTTCATCTCGTGTTTCCCCCTCTTCTTTCGCGGTGATATCCCCACGCCGTCTTCGGATCCGCTCCACGGCGCTGGGCAGTCTGACACCAAGGTATCCCAGGGGCAAGATGGTGACGCGAAGGGGATTGCTCCGAACACAACCGACTGGTTGTCAGAAATGCGTGAGATAGCCGCCATCGACGGCGAGGGTCTGCCCGGTGATGTACGACGCCGCGGGCGACGCCAGGAACACCGCCGCTCCGGCGATCTCTTCAGGGCGCCCCCACCGGCCGAGCGATGTCCGCCGCGCCAGCCAGTCGGCAACGGCCGTGTCATCCGCCATGGCCGCATTGGCCTCGGTGGCGAAATAGCCCGGCGCGATGGCGTTCACGGTGATTCCCTGGGGCCCCACTTCGGCGGCCAGGGCATGGGTGAGCGCCGTCAGCGCGCCCTTTGTGGCCGTATAGACCGCATCGCCGGAGCGGGCGATCGGCCCCGCGATGGATGTGATGTTGATGATCCGTCCATATCGGCTCTCGGGGGGCGCCGCCGTCATGAGACGAATGGCTTCCCGGCACAGATGGATCGGCGCCACCAGATTCACATCCATCAGGGTGCGGATATCATCCGACTGAAAATCGAGAAAGGCGCGGCGGTCGCGCTGGCCGACATTATTGATGAGAATATCCAGCCCGCCGGGGCCAAGCGCCTGCATGGCGTCTGATGCCGCCCTCTCATCGGCGATATCGAAGACCAGAGGATCGGCCGCGCCGCCGGCATCGCCGATCAGGCGCACCGCATGGGCCACCGCCTGCCCGTCGCGTCCATTGATCAGCACGCGGGCTCCGGCGAGCGCGATGGCTCGGGCGATCTCGAAGCCGAGCCCCCGCGCCGCGCCGGTGACCAGCGCCGTCCGGCCTTCAAGGGAGAAGACCGGACGCGTGGACGGATCGTCAGAGGCCGACATTCACTGAGACACCGCCATAAAGGACCTCGTTGTCCTCCGCGCCGTCGAACGAGAACTCCCCGGTCGTGCCCGACCAGTTCACGTTTGCGCCGACACTGACATGATCGGTCAGGCGCGAGCTGATCCCGGCTCCGACGCCGTAATAGACCCGGCTGTCGTCGATCTCCGCCGTGGCCAGATTGCCCAGGTCATCGCCCACAAAGCTGCGGGCGCCGGCCAGCGCGGCATTCCGGTTGGCGTCTTCGTCGCCAATATTCACATAGCCCGCGACACTGTTGATCTCCAGCTTGAGCTGGTCGCCCAGGATCGCCAGACGCCAGCGGCCTTTGGTCTCGACCGTGACGTTTTCCAAATCCACATCGTAATAGGCCCGGATCAGCACCGGGATGATCACGGGCAGATCCAGACCGGCGAATACCTCGAAGGAATGAGGATCGGCGCCGCCGGTATCCTCTGCACCCGGATAGTAATAATAGGTCGCGCCGGCCTCGGCGACGATCAACTCAGCCAGGTTCACCCGCGCCTTGGCGAAGATGTCCACCTCGGTCGGCTCATCGAGCCCGTTATTGCTGTCCTGAAGCGGTACAAAGCCTTTGGCGCCGCCTTCGACGGTCAAGAGCCCTGTGTCGAGGCTGGTTTTGAGTTGAAGCGTCGCGGTGTCGGAGTCTTGTGTGACGCCCCGGAACACCCGCGCGGACTGATAGCCCGCGGTGGCATTGACGCTGACCACCCCCTCGCGGATCTCGACAAGATCGGACTCGGTGGCCGGAGTGGCCAATGCCGTGGCCGGCACGGCAAACACCAAGGCGGCGGCAATCGGCGCCATCACGGTGCGCAGCGGGGCAACAAAGCGGCGCGCCGCACCGGGCGGCCTGAGGAACGCGTGCATCGTCTTTCAATCTCCCTGGATGCCCCCCACCCTGGCTGCGGCGTGAAGACCACGAGAAAGGGGCAATTGCGGGGCAAGCGTGTCTATGGTCCTCGCCTTATCTCGCCGACGGGTGGACTGTCGCCTTACGATTATGAGAGGCCGGCTGCCTTAAAGACCCAATTGTTCCGGAACGGAACACCGCTGAGAATCCACCGGCGCATGCCCACTTACTGACTATTTGTCACCGCACTTGATTGTGCGCCGATCCGCCGCGGTTTACTCTGAGCGCGCGGGGCGCGAGACCCCGCGTGACACGCAATCCCAAAAGGGGGGAGTTGAACCATGGAAGTTTTCGGCGTCGTTCTGCCGGCGATTGTCGTGGTGCTGCTGCTGGGGGCCGTCGCGGGTCTCATCGCAGGCGCCATCACCGGAGCGAGCTTCGGCATCCTGGGCAGCATCATCATCGGCATCGTCGGTGCTGTTATCGGCAACTATCTGTTCGCGTTTCTCGGTATCGCCGTAGGCGGTGTTCTGGGAGAATTGTTTGCTGCCGTCATCGGGGCGGTCATCCTGGTGGTGATCATCGGCATGTTCAACCGGAACTGACCCGCTCAGGGTCCGCAACGATGACGACGGGTCCGGCCGCTTACACCGGCCGGGCCTCGCGCCACATCGGCCACATGGGCGGACAGCCCGGTGCCGGCGTCTCCTGGCGGATCACCTCGAAGCCATGAGCCCGGTAGAAGGACAGATTGCGCTCCTTGGAATTTTCCAGATAGGCCGGCATACCGGCCGCGTCGGCCAGGGCGAGGCCCGCACGCATCATCTTGCCGCCCAGTCCCCGGCCCTGATTCCCCGAGCGCACACCGATCGCATACAGATAATAATGCGGATCCTTCGGCTTACTGGCCGCCAGAAACTCACCGACCGCAAATGCGCGTTTCAATCCGGTCAGCCCGCCATGACGCACAAGCGCGCCGGCAATCGTGAACCGCGCGGCCATCGAGAGATCGGCCCGGGCATCCGGCGGCATCCATAAGGTTCCCGCAGCCCCATCGGTGCTGCGATGGCCGAAGCCATGGGTCAAATAGATGTGACGGGCCAGGAGCGTATTGACCGGCCGCAAGGCGGCTGTACCCCCGAGCGCCCACACCATGACAGGATCGTCCTGAAAGGCGTCGGCGATGATCTCTCCGATCATCGCCGCATCGGCCCGTGTCAGCGACACAACCTCATCGATCGCGTCCATGCCGCCCTTCATGGCGGGAGGCAGATCAATCACGGCGTGGCCGCTTCCTTGGTTTGCGCGACCCAAGCCGCGACCCGGTCCTCCAGGATCGACAGGGGCAGTGGCCCGTCCTTGAGCACCACATCGTGATAGGCGCGGATGTCGAAGGCATCGCCGAGGTCCGCCTTGGCGTCCTCGCGCAACTGGAGGATTTTCTCCTTACCGATCAGATAGGCCGTGGCCTGACCCGTGTAGACGATATACCGCTCGATGGCCTTCTGCGCATCTGCGCGCGGATTGGGCGTATTCTCGACGAGATAATCGACCGCTTCTTCGCGGGTCCATTTGCGCGCATGAATGCCGGTATCGACCACAAGACGGCAGGCCCGCCACAGCTCCATGGCAAGACGCCCGAAGTCCGAATACGGATCTTCATAGAACCCCATTTCCTTGGGCAGATACTCGCTGTAAAGACCCCAGCCCTCGGTATAGGCCGTGAAGCGCACATGCTTGCGGAACTCGGGAAGCCCGTCGAGTTCCTGGGCAATGGCGATCTGCATGTGATGGCCGGGATTGCCCTCGTGATAGGCCAGCGCCTCCATCTGATAGATCGGCATCTGGCTCATGTCATAAAGATTGGCGTAATAGGTGCCCGGGCGCGATCCGTCCACGGCGGGCCGCTGATAGAAAGCCTTGCCGGCGGAGCGTTCGCGGAACGGTTCGACCCGCTTGACCACAAGCTCGGCTTCGGGGAAGCGCAGGAACACCTCGGGCAGCCGCTCGGTCATGATGTCGATGAGTTCGGTCGCCTCTGCGAGATAGCGTGCCCGTCCCTCATCCGTCGTCGGATAATAGAACTGCGGATCGGTCCGCATGAACTCGAAGAACTCCTGAAGCGTGCCATCGAAACCGACCTGCACCATGATCTCTTCCATGGCGCTGTGGATGCGTTCGACATTGGCAAGGCCCATCTCGTGAACCTCGTCGGCCGTCATGTCCGTCGTCGTATAATAAGACAGCCGCTCGGCATAATAGGCATCGCCGTCTGGCAGCTTCCACGCACCGTCATCGGTGCTGGCCAGGGGCTGCTGACGTTCAAGCGCGGCAATCAGACGCTCATAAGCCGGCTGGACCACACCGGTCAAGGCCGCCTCGCCGCGGGTGCGCAAGGCCGCCGCCGTCTCGTCATCGAGATCCAGACCGTCGAGTTTTTCCAGGAAATCGGTCCACAGGATCGAGGCATCGCCATCGCCATAAGGCGCGCCCGTGATCACATTGCGCGCGGCTTCGATCATCATCGGATAGGTCCAGCGCGGCGGGAAGATGCCCATCTCTTCGCGGATCTGCATCTGGTCGATCACCTGATCGAACAGCGTACCGACCTTCTCCAGACGGCCAATATAGGCTTCCAGATCGGAAAGCGCGTTCACCCGGTGAATATTGACCATAAAGCTCGGCATGCTTGTATGCCGTGCCCGGAACTGGTTCATCACATAATCGTGGTGACGGTACTCATCGGCGGCGAGCCAGCGCTCCAAATTTACTTTGTAAACGTCGTAACTGAGTTTATCGGCCTCACTGAGGGCCTCCAGATCGAAGGCCTCCAGTTCCGCCATGCGGGCGCGCATGAGGGCGGCGGTCCTGTCGGTGAAGGCATCCGACAGATCGTCCCACTTGTCATAATCGGTCTTGATGCCGCGATAGCTCTGGAGTTCCGGCGACCGGTCGAGATCCTCCTGATAGGTGCGCGCGAAGAACGCATTCAGCCGCTCGCCTTCCGTTTGCGCCGCAGTCTCGGAGGATGATGCGTCGCTCGTCGCAGTCTGTGCGCTGTTCGCCGCAAGTTGGGCCTTGTCGCCGGTGCCATCGGCCTCGACCGGCACGCAAGCCGCCGCGAGAAACGCCAGCGCGGCACACATCGGATAGGGCGTCCAAGCCCGGGTCAGAGCAACACGCATCATGGTCTCCTTGTTGGTTCATACCCACTTGGCCCATAGTTAAGCCTATCAGCGCGCGCGGAACCAGCCCCGCCCGTTACCAAAGACGCAGGCCTCGTTTCCGGCGCGGTCGCCGGGGCGCACCGGCGAAAGTCCCCGCGCTACTGCGGCGGGCGGCGGGAATTTCATCCTTATGGAAATCAATAACGAGGCGCTGCTCCGGCGGGCGGCCGGCAGGGTTCCGGACGCGACGGCGCCGGGCAAAGGATCGGGGCCCACCTGTCCATGCCCATGGCGGATATTCAGGCCTTAAGGGCGGCGGCGATCATGATCGTCAAACAGATCCGCGATCCGCGGGGCCAGGGCCGCCCGCCTACTCCGAACGCGCGCGCGCCCACCTCTTTGGCCGTAAAATTCCGTTGCCTTAATGCAACAGGCCAGGGTATTTGCGCGGCGTTGGTAACCTATTGCTCACCATTACGTGCTTTGGCTGTAGGCTCCAGCGCGATTGTAACTCCCTTGCGTATAAGGAGAGATGGATGTGGCGAGTTATTAGGCGGGCCGGTATTGCGGCGGTGCTGGCGGGGGTCGCGATTGCCCCGGCCGCAGCGCAGGAGCGCAATACCACCCCGTATGTCAAAATCGAAGGCGGCTACACCTTCGATTGGGACAGCAAGTTTGAGAATAAGGCGATCCTGACGGATCTGGAGTTGAACGAAGGCATCGTTGCCGGCGGCGCAATCGGTTTCTATCTGATGCCGAACCTGCGGACCGAGGCCGAGGCCCAATATCACACCTCGTCGGTGGACCGGGCGCTTGGCCCGGCGGTCCGTGCCGAAGGTGATATCCGGACCGTCACGGCGATGACCAACCTGCTCTACGATATTCCGCTGACGACCCGCCTGCGGACCTTCGTGGGTGCCGGTATCGGCGCGGCCTTGATCAACAAGGACTACAATATCAAGCCGAACCCGGTCACGACCCTGCGGGACGAGGACAGCGATTTCGAATTCGCCTGGCAGGCCATGGCGGGCGTGTCCTACGATCTGACCGAGCGGCTGGTGTTCGAGACCAAGTACCGGTTCCTGAAGACCACCGACTACGAATTCCAACAGGCCGAAGCGCGCTATCAGAACCACTCGGTTCTGGCGGGTCTGAGGTTCCATCTGGGCAGTGTGCGCCAGCCCGCGCCGCCGCCCCCGCCCCCGCCGCCGCCGGTCGTTCAGCCCGCACCGCCGCCGCCGCCGCCCGCCCCGTCGGGTCCGGAAGAGCTGCTTGAGCTGGTGTTCTTCGGGCTGGATTCCGCCCAGATCACCGCCGATGCGGGCCTTGTGCTCGACCAGGTGGCCGCGACGATCCGGGATGAGAACATCCAGGCGATCCGTCTGGAAGGCCATGCCGACCGGTCGGGTGCGGTTGACTACAATCTGCGGCTCAGCCAGCGCCGTGCCGAGTCGGTCCGCAACGGGCTGATCGCGCGGGGCGTGCCGGCCGGGAATGTGGTGATCTCTGCCAAGGGTGAAGGCGATCCGCGGGTGCCGACCGAAGATGGCGTGCGCGAACAGTCGAACCGCTTCGTGCAGATCTTCGTGCGGTATCAGGACCGCGACGCCGTGGCGCCACCCGCGCCGCCGGCCCAGCCGTCGAATGAGCCGATCGGCCTCTAAGCCGGATGGCCAGAAAACAGGAAACCGCCCCGGTGCTGCCGGGGCGGTTTTTTTGTGCCTGAAGCGATGACGAGGGCGGGTGGGCCCTCGGCGGATCAGATCAGAACGAGATCGAAGGACAGGTCATCGGCATCGACCTTGCGCAAGGTGAGCACATCGCCCTCGCCGAAGGTGAACACCAGATCCTTGCCGTCGCTGGTCACGAAGCCGAGCAGTTCCTGGAAATCCCCAATATCGCGGCCGACACCGGTGAGATCCAGAAGGTCCTCCTCAAGATCGAAATCGCGCACCGTGACCCGCTCGTCGCCGCCGGCAAAGACAAAGATGTCCGAGCCCTTGTCGCCGCGCAGTTCATCGTCGCCGGCCCCGCCGCGCAGGATGTCCGCGCCGTCCCCGCCGCGGATCTTATCGTCGCCGCCATCCCCGTCGATGCGGTCATTGCCGTCATCGCCGCGGATCTTGTCGTTGCCCAGGCCGCCGCGCAGAATATCCGCGCCGTCGCCGCCCTTGATCTTGTCATCGCCCGCATCGCCGAGCAGCACGTCATTGCCATCACCGCCGTCGAGCTTGTCGCGCCCGGCCCCGCCGAAGCCGATATCGTCACCGCCCTTGAGCTTGAGCGTGTCGCGTCCCTCCAGGGCATCGACCACTTCGGCGACATCCTCGCCCTTGAACTTGTCCTTCGAGATGGTGCCCAGCGCCGCGAAGCTATCATCGTTCAACACCCGGGCCTGTGCCAGACCGTCCACAATGGTGGCGACGCCCTCGGCGGCATTGAGCTGGCTGAGACCGACCGTGATCGTCTCGTCGTCTTCGAAGACGAAATCGCCGCTAACCTGAACCTCGAAAGTCGCCTCGGTCTGACCGGGCAGCAGAATGATTTCGCCGCCGGGCAGCACCCCTGAGGGAAAATCAACGCCATTGACGCCGGCGCCGGTGCCCGACACCACGCCGTAATTCATTGTGATCAGCGAGTCCGTCTGGCCGGTCCGGCGCACGACAAAGGAGAAGGTCGCGCCCTCGATATTGCCTTCGCTGGCTTCTTCCGTCAGCGGATCGAGATCGATCAGCGCGTCCTCGCCATTGATGGTCACCGTCAATTCGGCGACCGCGCTGCCGCTGATCCCGTCATCGATCCGATAGGCAATCGTGTCGGTCACGGACTCGCCGGCGCGCAGTTCCTTGAAAATCCCGTTGGGATCATAGGTGAAGGCGCCGTTCGGCGACGCCGTGATGCGCGCGCCCGACGGCAGATCGACCGTTGTCGGACCGTCAACGAGCGTGCCGCCAATCTCGGCAAGCGCAAAGATGCCGTCATCGGTATCGACACCGAACCCGTTATCGTCGAACAGGTTTCCGGTAACGGTCGAATCTTCCTCGGTCGAGACCGCGTCATCGACGGCCACCGGCAAGTCGTCCGCATCCGTCAGGTTGACCGTAAATTCGGCTGTCGCCGCGTCGCCCGTCGCGGTGTTGAACGCCTCGAACAATACCGTGAACAAGGGGTCGGATTCAAAATCGAGATCGCCGCCATCGACGACCGTTACCACGCCGGTCTCGGGATCGATGGCAAATGGATCAACGCCGTCGCCGTCATAGTCGGTGTTGCCAGCCAGGATCGCGAAGGTCACACCCTCATCGACAACGCCCGTGCCGATCCGGGCATTGGCATCGCCAACGAAGGTTTCCGTCGGCGCATTCTCGGCAACGGTGAAGCCGAGGTCCGGATCGATGGCCGGGATGGTGTCGAAGATTTCGAACACGCTGACGCCGTCGTCATCGAAGCCGCCGCCGATCATGTAGGACGCGTCACCGACCGCCGCCGTCACGACAGAGAACGCGCCGCCGAGGTTGATATCGCCATCATCAAACAGACTGCCGACATATTCGAGGTCGCCCTCGGGCGTGATCGCATAAGCGCCGATCGCATCCTCGCTGAACGAGGTCACGAACAGATAGGCAATGCCGGCCACCTCGGCCACGGTCATGCGCGCCGCACCGCCCAGGGTTTCGGTGGGCCCGTCGAACAGGGTCTGCTTCGGCGTCAGCGTCCCATCCGGGTTCACCGTAAAGGTGGACAGGCCGCTGTCGTCGAGCCCGGCCACGGCCAGATAGGTCGTGCCGTCCGCGGTGAATTTTTGCAGCCCGTAGGCGCCAGCCAGAGCCAGATCATCGGTGTCTTCAACGGTCTCGATGACGGTCAGGGACCCGTCGGCGTCCATCGAGAAAGCGGTGAGCGTATTGTCGAGCCGCGCGGTGACATAAAGATAGGTGCTGTCGCCAATCGTGACGGCCTCCAGGCCGAAGGGCTCATCGAGCGGCAGGTCGGGCTCGGGCGGCGGGCTTTCGGCCGGCGGGACATCGCCGCCGCCCTCGCCGCCGCCCGCGCCGCCGCCGCCTTCGCCGCCTCCCACGCCGTTCTCGGGAGGATCCCCCGGCTCTGGCGCGGCGACCGATCCGGCAAAGCCCAGAGTGCCGTCCTCAGCCAATGTCAGCACCGTGACGGTGTCGCCGGTGGCGCCGGCGGCGATGACGAAGGTCGTCCCGGCGATGTCGGCGGTGGTCAGGTTGGCCACGCCCTCCAGGCCCAACTCATCGGTATCGGCAAAACTGTCGGTGAGGGTCAGCATGCCGTCGGCATCGATGGCGAAGACGGTGACCGCATCATCGCCGGAGGCCGCCGTCAGCACATAGACCGCGCCGCCCACCGTCACGGTCGTCACGCTGAACGGACCGGCCACATCCGTTCCCGGCCCGTCGAACACGCTCATCACATCGGTGAGACTGCCGTCTTCCTGGAGCGCGAAGACGCTGAGGCCATCATCCTGGAACCCGGACGTGATCAGATAGGTGGCCGCGCCCACCTCGGCGATCGCCAGATCGGAAACGCCGTTCAGGGCCCGGGAGGCCGCATCGGGAAGGTCGAAGGCGCGCGCGGAGTCCAAAGGCATGGCGGGGTCCTGATACGCAAGGGCGGAGCGGACGGCAGCGTCCGGCAAACTGGGGCCGCAGCGGATATGGCCACGGCGTCATGACGCCGGGATAACCTTCACGGCGCGCGCCCGCAAGGGGGCGGCAGGCTCTGACGGATCATTGTGAAACGCAATTGGCGCCGCGGCCGCCGGCGTCAGGCGCCGGGCACCCCGATCAGGCGCTCCAGAACCCAGAAAACCGCGATCCCGCCAATCAGGGTCGCCGCGGCCGTGGCAGCCCAGCGGGTGGCGTCCGCCGAGACGCGGCGGGCCAGCGCAAGCGCCGGAATCGCCGCTGCGACAATGGCCAGTTGGCCAGCTTCGACACCCAGATTGAACAACAGCAGCGCTTCGATTCGCGCGTCCGGCGGCAGGCCGAGATCGGTGAGGACGCCTGCAAAGCCGAATCCATGCAGCAGGCCAAAGGCAAAGGCCGCGAGCCAGGGCGCGCGCATACTCACGGTTTCGCGGCCCACCGCGGCCAGACGCACCTCATAGGCCAAAAACACGATGGAGAGCGCGATGATCACCTCGACCGGACGCTGCGGCAGGCCGACAACGCCCAGCGCCGATGCGCCGAGGGTCAGGGAATGGGCGACCGTGAAGGCCGTGACCGCTTTGACCAGCCGCCAGCTTGCGCCGATCAGAAGCACCAGCAGCACGACGAACAGAATGTGATCGAGCCCCACCAGGATGTGCCACACTCCGAGGTCGAAATAGCGGCCCGCTTTGGGCGCGCCTTCGTCAATCCGGAAAACCGGCGCGTCCGGTTTGACCAATCCGGAAATGGTCGTGCCGTCCTCAAGCGTGATGCGGACAAACACATCCGTCAGGGTGCGCTCCAGTCCCGGCAGCGCGATCTCCGCGCCGCGCAGGCCCCCCGCGCAGGCCACAGTCCAGCGTTCGGTGACCGCGGCCGGTGCGATGTCCCGGGCCCGCAGCCCCTCATCGGTGCAGGTGTCCGGCAGCGCGGCTGCAATGGCGAGCCAGCGGCCGTCCCGCTGGGGCTGGCGCAGGGTGATGTCGAACCGCTCGCTGCCCAGGCTTTCGATCTGCAACAGACCGGGGCGCACCTCATGGGCCAGCGCGGGGGCCAGCGCGGGGGTCAGGCCGCCGGCCGCCATGATCAGTCCAAAGAGAAGCCCGGCAAGGATGCGTCCGGCACTGGTCACGGCACGGTCTCCAGGCCCGGATCGTAGGTGACCCGATAGCGCGCCTTGATATCGGCAAGCATCTGCGCTTCCGCCGTCACACGGCGGTCTGCCATCAAATCGTCGCGCACCCGGTCCTCGACAGCCGCCAGATCCGCCGCGCGCTGCGGCGTCCGGTCGGTGATGCGCACCAGATGAAGACCGAAAGCGGATGCAACGGGCCCGGACCATGCTCCGGTCGGCAGATCCGCAAGCCGGCCGGTGAAGCCGTCGCCCATGACTCCATCGACTATGCGCGCTTCGGCGCCGCGGAACCGGCGCTGTACCATGCTCGGATCGCCAAGGCCCGTCTCGCCCGCCTTCAGGCGCGCCAGAAGACCCTGCGCATCTTGCCGGATATCGGGCCGGCCATCCGGAGACAGATAGACATGCTCGAAGCTGATCGTGGCCGGTTGAATATACCGGTCCCGGTGGGCCTCGAAATAGGCTTGCAGGGTGGCCGCGTCCGGCTCGTCCGGGCTCACCGTGCCTTCAATGAGAAAGCGCAGCTTCTGGGCCAAGCGGCGGCGGACGATCTGATCGTCCCGGTCAAGACCAAGGCGCAGCGCCTCGCGATAGAGGATTTCGTCCTCCACCGCTTTCTCGATGAGACCGGCCAATTGATCCGGGGACGGCGGGCTGCCGTGCTGGATGGTCCAGGCCGAGCGGATGGCCTCGGCCTGACTTTCGGTGACATGCACGATGGCCTGCCCGGCTTCACGCCGGGGGCCGGGCTCGCTGATCAGAGCGGCGGTGAACAGCACCACGCCGAGAATGACAAAATGAGCGAGGGGATCCCGCAGGATCCCCAGCGCCCGGTTCGCGATCAGTCCGGCCATGGAGCGGTCTTCCCTCACCTCGGGCGCCTGTCGCCCAGGCGCCTTGCCTTTACGCGTCCGGCAGATACCAGATCGGCGAGGACCAGGCCCGTTCCTGGATGGTGGCCGGCAGAGCCGGGTTCGGCGGCACGCCGGCGCGCAGCGCGTCCCAGGTCGACCAGCGGCAGGACGGGTTCTCCAGCACACGGACATAATAGAAGGCCCGCTGACGGCGGTCGAACTCGGGGTCCTGCCATGTGGTCTTCAGTTCCACATCGCCCTTGTGCCGGGAGATGGCGCAGGTGTCGATATCGACCGTCGCCCCATTGTCCGGGCAGCGATGCGTGTCCGGATCCGGGTTCAGGCCATCGGAACAAGCCACGTCGAACACCTTTTCCTTGGCTTCGCCATCCTCGATCCAGCCCTTGACCACTTGCAGACGTTGCAGCCAGCCCGACCGGGGATCGCGCACCGCCCAGACCAGAAAGTCCGGTGACTGACGGCCGTCACGCGCTAGCTCGCCGCCCATGGGCACGGCCGCGTCATAGGCCTGCGCCATCATATCGGGGGCCGACCAGATATCGTCCGGAATGTCGTAGCCCGCGAAGAACCGCACACGGATGCGCGGGCCCGATGTGGCGAAGGTTTCCTTGCGGCGGAACGCGGCATAGATCGCCTCGCGGGTATTCTCCTCGGCCCAAACACCGGCTAGACCCGACGCGCCCCAGGTCGAGAAGCGCTGGGTATTGGCCGCCATCTCATAGGTTTCCCAGGTCTCGCCCTCGGGCGGCACCGAGCCCCGGTCGACCGGCGTGCCGTCGGGAACACCGATCTTGGAGAAATAGTCGTCCTCGTCGAAGGAACCGCCGGCATTGTGGGTGTCGCTCGCCGCGACGAACCCCTGCTGATAGGGGTTGAACCCCTCGCGTTCGGCGAACATCAGGCCGTCCTTGATGGCCTTGCGCACATA
>CAZHDI010000002.1:45223-95220 GCA_964531285.1 uncultured Alphaproteobacteria bacterium
TCGATACCCTCCGCGCGCAGACCGTCCAGCCATGCCCACAGATCTTCCGGGTTTTGACTGTCGAGCGCGCTGAATGGCAGCTCAGGGGCATCGCTGCCTTCGAAGATTACGTTCCGGTGCAGGTTCTGACCGTCCGGCGGCGAGGTGTATTCATAGGCGATAAAGGTGGTGAACGTGCCCGGATCGTTGTGCCGTTCCGCCGCGTCGATCTGGTCCTGCCAGGCCGATTTCAGGGTCGGCATATGGCGCAGCTCCGGACGATACACCCCGTCGGCAAGGCTTTGACCGACGAGTTGGAAGGCCGCCGAGATCTTTTCAGGGTCGGAACTGACCAGATCGGCGGCATAGGACACTTGCGACAGCGGATTGTCCGGGTCCGTCATGGCAGGCAGCACGCCCATATATTCGGCGTGGTCGGTCACCGCGATAAAATCGAGCGGCGGACCGGACAGGCGCACATCGAAGCCCGCCGCATGGCGGATCGTTTCGCCCTTGGCATAGCGGTAGGCATCATCGGGTGTTGCACGCACGTTGAAGATAAACGCATCGAACGAGTATTTCGTATGGATGTGCAGATCGCCGAAAAACGCCTGCCGGTTCGGATCGAAATCCGGCGTCTGGGCCTCGACCGCTTCGCCGGCCCGTGCGCCGATCAGGGTCAAACCCATCGCCAACGCAGCAACGCCGCTCATCAGTCCCGCCCGTCCGATGCTTCGTGTCATGATCCGCCTCTCCCTCTTGGGCGGGCGTTCCCCCGCCTTATGCGCATGTCCGCCGCCGCCGCACCGCATCCGGCGCGCGCGTCTCTATCCGCCGAGATCGTACGCCGTCTCCGTACGCAAAACCGGCGCATTCCACCGAAACTCATGCTAAAATGTCGTGCAGACAACAATTGAACACCGCGCAGGGGCAGCCGGCTTATCCCATGAGCGAAATCGATCGTCTGACAATCGCCAAAGCTGCCTTGCGCGCCTCCCCGGTGTTCGCGTCTCTGCCCGCGGCGGCCGTGGCGCAATTGGCGGCGGTCTCCCGGCTGGAGCGCTATAAGGTGCCGACCCTGCTGGCATCCGCGGGCACCCAGGTCGATCTGCTGCGCTATGTGATGGCCGGTCAGGTGGTGCTGAAGCAGCGCGCGGCCGACGGATCCGAAGTCGCGTATGGCGCGATCCGCAGCGGCCACTGGGCGGCGTGGCTGCCGTGTTTCACCGACGATCCGCTGACCCAGGATTATTGGAGTTCGGAGGATGCGGAGTATCTGGCGTTCCCGAACGGCGAGGTGCGCGCCGTGGCGGACCGGCATCCGGAAATCTACCGCCAGGCCATCGGCGAGATCGGCCAGCGCTTCCGCAATGTGCTCGAGTGGGTGTGGCAATCGACCATCACGGCCGGCGAGGCCCGCGCCGCCCGGCTGCTGCTGTTCTATTGCGGGCCAACCCCGCGCGATGAAAACATTCGGATCACCGCGACCCAGGACTCGCTCGCGCGCATCGCCGGATGCTCGCGTCAGACCCTGAACCGGCTGTTGCTGGCGCTCGAGCGCCGGGGTCTGATCACCGTGGGCTATGGCCATGTGGTGATCCATGACCGCCGGACGCTCAGGCAGTTTGCGGAAGAAACGCGTTAAGAGGAGACTGGTCCATGGCGGATGATGAGCGGCTTGCCCGCCTCCATGCCGACATTGCCGCCGCGCTCGCTACCGCGCGCAGCGATCTGAAATCCAGCGCCAAACTGCCGGACGGTTATGCCCACGGCTTCGCGAACGGGCAGGTCAGTGCCCTGACGACCGTCCTCGGCCTGATCGACAAGGCCCGATCCAACTGAACCAGTTAGGTCTTGAGCGACGCCTCGATATCGACAATGGCGCTCTGGCGTATGCTGATCTTGTTGCCGTGATAGGCCGGCCCGGAGACCTTCGCCAGCACCGCCGCCTCGTCCTCGGCCATCATCATGACCTGCTCGGGTTCGCCGATGCGGTCCAGGAATCCGGCTTCCACCGCGCCCTCCGGCCCATAGAGATGCGCCTGGACGACCGCCTGGGTCAAAAAGCGCGGGTCCAGCCGGACGCGCGGCAGCACCAGGCCGAATTCCGGCAACACCATGCCGATGGCCGACTCATTCAGGCCGATCTTGAAATCGCCCTGTGTACCGATCCGGGTGTCGCAAGCCAGCATCATCAGCGCGCCCATTGCGATGGCGTGGCCCGTGCACACCCCGATCACCGGCAGCGGATATCGGAACAGGCGCAGCGCCAGAGTCCCGCCCTTGGTCACCAGGGCCATGGCCGCGTCCGGCCCGCCGCTTTGCATCACTTTAAGGTCGAAACCGGCCGAAAACCGGCCCGGACGTCCCACCAGCACGACGACTTTGGCTTCGCCCTCGGCGCGATCCAGGGCCTCGTGGAGATCGGCAAGCATCTGATCGCCGATGGCGTTCGCCTTGCCGTCGTCCATGGTCAGCCAGGCAACCTGATCCTTAAGCTCATAAGTGACAGTCATGATGGCACGCGCTCCGGTTTTATAGGGTTCGGGAAACGGTAGTAGATTGGCCGCGTTCTGGCCAATCATTCCGACCGGGCCGCGAACACGGATGCGGCGACCGGTGCGGGGCTTGCACCCGGCGCCCCCGGGCCCAAAACTTCCCGTCCGGCAAGAGACGTTCGGCAAAAGGGATGGCACCCATGGCCATGGCAGGCAGCATCAGACGACGCAGGCTCAAGGGTCGCACCGCCGTGCTCCTGCTGGTTTTCTGCGCGGCTCTCGGTGGCGCCGGACCGGCGCGCGCCGGCGAGGGCCTCGTCGCCGTCGCCGCGAATTTCCAGACCACGCTCCTGACGCTCAAAGCCGATTTCGAAGTCCGGACACCGCACCGTTTGCAGGTCAGCACCGGATCGACCGGAAAGCTGTATGCGCAAATCGTCAACGGCGCGCCCTATGATGTGTTCCTCAGTGCCGATCAGGATCGCCCGGCCCGTCTGGAGGCGGAGGGTTATGGCATCGTCGATAGCCGGTTTTCCTACGCCTTCGGACAATTGGTCCTATGGTCACCCGGGCTGGCCGGCGCTGGTGCCGACGATCTGGACGGGCCCGCCGTGCTTCGGGAGGCCGCGTTCCGCCGGATCGCGATTGCCAACCCCGATCTGGCGCCCTATGGCCGGGCCGCGATGGAAACCCTGACTGCCCTCGGTCTTGCCGAAGCGCTCCGGCCCAAGATCGTCATGGGCGAGAATATCGGCCAGGCCTTCGCCCTGATCGCGACCGGGAATACAGAGCTTGGCTTTGTGGGCGCCGGCATGGTCCCCGGCGGCGGGCCGGTCTGGCGCGTGCCGGACAGCCTCTACCGCCCGATCCGTCAGGACGCGGTGCTGCTCAATCACGGCAAGGACAACAGTGCCGCGCAGGCGTTTCTCGCGTATCTGCGCGGGGCGGATGCCCGGTCGCTGATCACGGCGGCCGGCTATCTGCCCCGTTGGGACCGGGAGTAGGCCATGCCGGATCTCGGCCCGCTCTGGCTCACCTTCTGGCTCGCCGCCGCGACCACGCTTGTCCTTTATGCGCTCGGCACGCCGCTCGCCTGGTGGCTGGCGACCACGCGCTCACGGTTCAAGCCGGTGGCCGAGGCCGTCACCGCCCTGCCCCTGGTTTTGCCGCCGACGGTCCTGGGGTTTTATCTGCTGCTGGCGTTCAATCCGTCCGCACCCGTCGGCGCCTTCTGGATCAGCGTGACCGGCGATACATTGACCTTTTCCTTCACCGGCCTTGTGATCGCGTCGGTCATCTACTCCCTGCCCTTCATGGTTCAGCCGCTCCAAAGCGCCTTCGAGGCCGTGGGACGCGCGCCCTTGGAAGCCGCCGCAAGCCTGCGCGCCGGCCCACTCGATGCCTTCGTCTCGGTGGCCGCCCCGTTGAGCGCGCGGGGGTTCTTGACCGCCGGCATCCTGACCTTCGCCCATACGGTCGGAGAATTCGGCGTGGTGCTGATGGTTGGCGGGAATATTCCGGGTCAGACCAAAGTCATCTCCATCGCGATTTATGAGCATGTGGAGACGCTGCGCTACGGCGAGGCCCATGTGCTGGCCGCCATCCTGCTGGCCTTCTCCTTTGCCGTGCTGCTTGTCGTCTACACGGTCAACCGGCGGTTCCCGTTCCATGTCCGCTGACCGGCTCCATCTCATGCTGCGGTATGACGTGGCCGGATTTTCCCTGGATATCGAGCAGGACCTCCCGCTTGAGGGGGTTACGGCCCTGTTCGGCCCCAGCGGATCGGGCAAGAGCACTCTTCTGCGGCTCATTGCCGGGCTGGAGCGGCCACGGGCGGGCCGGATCGCGCTGGGATCGTCCGTCTGGTTCGATCGGGCCGCGCGCATCGACGTGCCGGCGCACCGGCGCCGTGCCGGATTGATGTTTCAGGATGCGCGCCTGTTTCCCCATCTCACCGTTGCCGGCAATCTGGCCTTTGCCGCCAAGCGCGCCCGGGCCGGCTCCCGGCGCCATGGCATGGACGATATCATTGCGGCCTTTGCCCTGGCCCCCTTGCTTGAGCGGCATACGGACAGTCTTTCCGGAGGGGAGCGCCAGCGGGTGGCCCTGGCGCGGACGCTTCTGAGCGGACCGGACCTCCTCTTGCTCGATGAACCCTTGGCCGCTCTCGATGCCCATCGCAAGGGCGACATTCTGCCCTTTCTCGACGATCTGCCCCGCCGGTTCGGCGTTCCAGTCCTTTATGTCAGTCACGATCTCGGGGAGGTCAGCCGTCTGGCCGACCGCATCGTCGTGCTGCGCGAGGGGCGCATTGAGGCCGAAGGCGCGGCGGCGGCCATAATCGGACGGCTCGATCTTGATGGCCTTGCCGGACGGCTCGAAGCCGGCACCCTGCTGTCGGGCCGGGTGACGGGGCATGATCCGGCGTTCACGCTGACCCATGTGGCCTGTGCCGGCGCGCAGGTCAGCATGCCAATGAAATCCGATCTCGCCATTGGCGCGGCCGTCCGCCTGCGGATCCTGGCGCGCGATGTGGCGCTGGCCACGCACCGGCCCGAGGGCCTCAGCATCCGCAATGTGTTGCCCGCGCGGGTCACCGCGGTCCATGACCAGGCGGGAACGGCCTTTGCCGAGGTCTTCCTCGATCTCGACGGCACCCCCTTGCGGGCGCGGGTCACCCGGGCGGCGGCGGCCGATCTGGCTCTTGAGCCCGGCATGAGCGTGTTCGCGCTCATCCGAAGCGTCAGCTTCGACGGGACCTGAACCGGACCATCAAAAAAGGCGCACCCGGAGATGCGCCTTTTGTTTCCTTGTGCGGTTGGAAAGAGCCGTGATCAGACGAAGTCGAACTGATCCGCGTTCATCGCCTGGATATCGGCAAGATCGGTTTTCTCCAGGATCAGCACATCGCTGTCGGAGAATTCGATCCGCACATCCTTGCCGCTTTGCACGGCCAGCGCCTTGATCTCGGCGGCGGTATCGAAATCCGCCCCCTGATCCGACGCGGCCCAGGCCGTGAGGTCCAAACGGTCCTCGTCGGCGTCGAAATCGGTGACGACGTCCGTGTCGCTGCCCGGCCCGAACGCGAAGGTGTCGGCATCCTTGCCGCCCTTGAGTTCGTCGAGGCCCGCACCACCGAACAGCCAATCCATCCCTTTGCCGCCGTCGAGGTCATCATTGCCCTCGCCGCCCGACAGGCTGTCGTTGCCATCGCCACCACGGAGGTCGTCAGCCCCCGCCCCGCCACTGATCTCGTCATTGCCGTCGTCGCCGCGGATACTGTCGTTGCCGTCGCCGCCCGCGACCGTATCGTTGCCGTCACCGGCCTTGATGTTGTCGTCACCGGTATCGCCGAAGATGGTGTCGTTGCCGTCACCGCCCTTCATCTTGTCGTCACCGGCACCGCCATCGACCTCATCGTCGCCGTCGCCGCCATCCAGCTTGTCGTCGCCGGCTTCGCCGAAGAGCGCATCGTTGCCCTCCTCGCCCTTGATCTTATCGCCGCCGTCGCCGCCGAAGATGATGTCGTTGCCCATGTCGCCCGACAGGCTGTCCTTGCCCGCCATGCCTTCCATGATATCGACGTCGGTCGAGCCCTTGTCCTTGTCCTTGCCGGCACTGAGGACAACGGTGGCGACCAGATCATCATTGATGATCGTGCCTTGCGCCGTGTCCTGATCGATGGCGACACCGTTCGGCGCCGACGCATTCACCAGACGCACCTGGAAGTTTTCGTCTTCCTCGAAGGCGAAGTCGCCGTCGATCGGCAGCGCGATGAGCGCTTCGGTCTGGCCGGCCGCGAAGGTGATCGTGCCGGCCGGCAGCTTGTCGCCGGCAAAGTCCAGTTCGGAGGCCGGGAACGGGCTGATGCCGGTGGTGATGTAGTTCACGAGAACCGGAACAGTCGTGTCGCCGGTCCGGGTCACCTTGAAGGTGGTGATGGTCGTGCCCGAATTGCCTTCGGCCTTGACCGAGTCTTCCGGTGCAATCGACACGATCGGGATCCCGTCCGCGACCGGCGGCTTGCCGCCCACCAGTTCCACGACCACTTCAGCGTCATCGAAGCCGCCTTCGCCGTCGCTCACCGTGTAGTTGAAGCTATCCGTCGTTTTCTGACCGTCGAGCAGGAAGTCGAACTTGCCGTCCGGATCGTAGTAAAGCTCGCCATTGGCCTGGATCGACAGCAGCGCGCCCGAGGGCAGCAGGATCTGCGTGCCGACGAGAGCGGCATTGCCCTCGACCTCGGCGACCGAAAGGAAGGTGCCGTCCGGATCGAAGTCGGCGCCATTGCCATTGTCCGCCAGGACATTGGCGATAACGGGCGTGTTCTTGCCGGTCTCGAACGCATCGTCGACCGCGATGGGCAGATCGTTGAACACCGGGCCTGCATCCGGAACGATCTGCACCGCGATGGTCTGCGTGGTCGGGCCGGTCCCGGCGGGATCCTTCAGATTGACTCGGAAGCTGTCGGCCTCGGTGTTCGACCCGTTGTGGTCATACCCGATAAGACCGGCATTGATGTCCGACTGGGTGAACTTGTCGCCCAACTCCAGCGGGATCGTGCCGCGCTTCACCGTGCCATTCTCCGGCAGTTTGGTCAGCGTGTAGGTCAGCTCGGCAGCGGTGTTGTCCGGGTCGAACGCAGCGAGTTCGGACGGATTGATGATCTCGATCTCGTCCTGGCCCAGCTTGATACCGGTATTGGCGATCATCACCGGCGCGTCATTGGTGCCGTTCACCGCAACGAAGACCGGCTGGTTGGTGATGCCTTCACCTTCCTCGTCGAGAACATCGACGAAGAACACATCCGAATCGCCGTTCGAGTCGTCGTGGATGTACTGCACGTTGCCGGCGTTGATATCGGTCTGCGTGAAGCTGTCGCCGACCTTGAGCTTGACGCCGTCGAGGAACAGCGAGCCGTTCTCCGGCAGTTCCTTCAGGAAGAAGAAGATATCGTCGTTGCCGCTTTGGCTGTCGCCATCGATCGCCAGCAGATCCAGGGCGTTGAAGGTGGCCGAACCGCCCTCATTCACCTCGATGCCGTTGTTGATCTCCAAGGTCGCACCGTCATTGTCCGGCGAGATCTTGATCTTGAACTTATGGATCGGCGGCGTTTCGTAGTCGTCGTAATAGTCCGTGACGATGTCGTCATAGTCGAGATTGAGCCAATCCCACCACGGCCAGTCGCCATAGACGTCGTACCAGTCGATGATGAGATCCTGGTACAGCGGATCCTTTTCGAACTTGTGCGGATCGTACGGCGCATAGGCCCAGTCGCCATCGGCCACGACAAAGGTGAAGTTGTCGAAATCCCACTCTTCCGAGCCGTCGTGCTTGTAGGTGATCTTGCCGGCGTCGATATCGGCCTGGGTGAAGGTCGTGAAGCTGTTGAGCGGATGGCCCGGCTTGTGCGCCGCCAGCGGCTTGCCGTCCTTCAGGATCATGCCGTGATGCGGCAGATCGCAGATGATGTAGACCAGATCCGACGGCGGATGATCGGCGTCCGTGGTGAACAGCTTGAGCGAGGAAATGACGATCTCGCCGCCCTCGATGGTGTGAGCGCCTTCGTTCAGCGCGATATAGGGGACGTCGTTGACGGGCTGAATGACGATTTCCGTCAGGCCCGTGATGAAGTCCGGCTCGCCCGGATTGGAGATCTTGTAGCTGAAGCCGTCCTGGAAGAATTCCGACCCGTCATTGGCGTAGAACAGGTAGCCGTTATCCACGTCTTCCTGGGTGAAGGTGCTGCCGACTTTCAGCGGAATGCCGTCCGTGAGCGGGTCATCCAACCCGGAGTCGGTACGGAACAGCGTGCCATAGGCGGTGTTCTCGGTGATCGTGTAGACGATATCGACCGGATCGTCGTCGAGATCGTCGTCGGTGGCCAGCAGGTGAGACGAGGTGATCGCGATCGGATAGGGCGAGGTGATCGGATTGCCGAGCAGATCCTCCTGATATTCCTCGACCAGCACTTCGAAATTGTTGACCAGAACCGGCAGGTCGTTCTTCAGCGCGATGGCGATGGGCAGGGTGTAGACCGTGCCGTCATCGGTGGTTTCATCGCTGATCGTGAAGCGGAAGAAGTCGTCCGGATCTTCCGAGCCGTCGTGGCTGTAGGTGATGAAGCCGCTATCGACATCGGCCTGAGTGAAGCTGTCGCCCGCATTGAGTTGAACGCCGAGACGCGCCAGCACGCCTTCTTCCGGCCCGGCGCCGGTGACCTCATAGCGCAGCTTCGAGGGATCCGTGTCCGGATCTTCGATGTTCAGGAACTCGTTGGTGATGACGCCGGCGGTGCCTTCCATGACACCGAAGGTCAGGAAGCTGGTGTATTCCGGCGCGTCGTCCACCGGGGTGATCGAGAAGAAGAAGGTACCGAAGGTGCCCGGCCCGCCCGGATTGGCGACGATGTAATCGAAGCTGTCCGAGGTGCCTTCCTCGTCGGTGCTGGAAAATTCGATCAGGCCGTCTTCGATGTCCTGCTGGGTGAAGGTCTGGCCGGCGGTGAGCACCGCGCCGTCCCGGGTCAGCGTGCCGACATCGGTGCCGTTGATGATCGTATAAACGATCTGGCTGTCCGGGCTGTCGTCATCGTCGAAATCCAGATCGGCGCCGTCGATCGTGCCGCCCGGATCGTCGTCCTCGATAACGTTAATGCCGTTACTCGTGACAAGGAACGGCGCATCGCTGACCTCGACCACCCCGACATTGACCACGAAGCTCGGCAGCCCAAGCGGCTCCAGGCCGTCACTATCGATAAGCGACAGGACGAAGCTGTCCGACGGATCGGCCTCGGACCCGTCATGCTCATATGTGATGATGCCAAGCTGGACATCCTCAACCGTGAAGCTCTCGCCCATGCCAAGTTCGGCCCCGCCGCGGCGCAACACGCCGTCCATCGGCACCGAGTCGATCTCGAAGCGCAGTTCGTTCGGCTGATCCTCGCTGTCGATCCCGAACAGATTGAACTCGCTGATGACGACTTCCTGGCCTTCCTGGACCACGAAGCCGGTGTTGCGGGTCAACTCCGGTTCATCGAGCTCCGGGATCACCGTGATCTCGAAGAGCTGGTTGAAGACGCCAACGCCGCTCGGATCGGTCACATTGAAAAGGAAGCTGTCGGTCTCGGTCTCGCTGTCGTCATGCTGGTAGGAGACATTGAGATTGTTGATATGCGCCTGGGTGAAGGTGTCGCCCACATCGAGCGCCAGCCCGAACAGTTCGAGCACGCCGTTTTCCGGAGCTTCGACCAGCGTGAAGATCCGGTTGCCCGGCACATCGTCGGCGTCGATCGCGCGCAGTTCCAGATTGTCGATGACTTCCTCATCGCCTTCCAGAACGCTGATGCCGGTATTGATCGTGATGGTCGGGGCGTTGTTCTGCACCTCGAAGGCGCCGACATCGACGCGGTTCGGACCCTGACCGTTGACGATCCGGTCGAAGCCGAAGCCGCGGGTATCGGTCACCAGCGCGGTATCGAAACCCTGGGGCACGAAATCCGGACCCGGATCAACCGCGAAGGTGTTGATGCCGGCATCGACCGCGATGCCGAGCGGGTTGAGCGCGACCGAATTGACGAAACCGCCATTATAGGTCAGCAGGCCGCCGCCGGTGATGCCGTCAAGCTGAGCGAAGACATCGGTCAGATCGGTCGCCAGGATATCGTCCACGGTGCCGAGACCGGCCTGGGAGTAGATATTCGTGCCGAAGCGGAAATTGATCGGCCCGGCCACATCGTCAGACGACACGCCGGCGGAATTACCGGCAACGATCGAGTTGGCGACGCGCAGAACATCCGACACCGTCGTATTGGCGATACCGCCGCCGACCGTGTTGGCTTCGTTGCCGGTGACCGTGGCCTGAACGAGTGTGACATCGCCGTTCGTGTTGTAAATGCCGCCGCCCTGATCGGCCTGGTTATTGACCACGCTGGAGTTCACCACCGCGGCAAAACCGAGATTGTTGTAAAGGCCGCCGCCCTCGCCGGTGGCCACATTGTCGAACAGCACGCTGTTGGCGATCACCGCTTCGGTATCGTCGGCATAGATGCCGCCGCCGTCGCCCCCCGCGAAGTTATTCGCGATCGTCGAGCGCTCGACGTTCAGCGTTCCTTCCGTGTAGATCGCACCGCCATCACCGGCGGCCACATTGCCGAGGAGTTCGCTCGAGACGACCGTGATGTCCGAACCGACACCCCCGCGGATGGCCGCACCGTCGCCGAGGACGCCGCCACCGGTGACCAGCAGACCGTCGAAGGTCACGTTCACGCCGTCAGCGACATCGAAGACGCGCGACAGGTTCTGGCCGTTGATCCGTATATCGGGGCGATTGTCGTTGTCGAGATCGCCGTCGATGATCAGGTCATCGGTGATATCGAGGTCGTTACCCGGAGCAAAGCCGTTGAGCAGGATCGTCTCGGCTTCCAGGAAGGGCGCGAAAACGATTTCGTCCGTCCCCGGAAGCAAATTGGCCAGTTCAATCGCTTCGCGCAGGGTTAAGTTCAGGTCGAACGGGTTGGACAGGTCGTTCGCCGAATTGACGATAAACGTCGCCATGATAATGCATCCCCAGACTCGCGGGGGACGCACTGAGCACGGCCGGGCCCCCCGGTCTCTTACAACAGCCGGACCCGAGCAAAACCCCACGTTGTATGGAATGCTGGGAAACTGCGCTTTTAGTCGAAGATCAAGATTAAAACGCAGTCAATTTCCGGCCCTAAATCTCCCACACTTATTGGAGAAAGTCGCAGATTCGCGCAAGCTGTTTCTTGCGCACAATCCAATACGGAGATGTGAATGTCCGCATTGGAAAGGATTTTGCCCCCGGTTGTACCCCATTGGGACAGGATGAGGCGTCCGGTTCGATTTGACCGGCGCCCGGCACAGCCCCCTTTGCCGGGCCTGCGCTTTCGGGTTAACCACGATTCTCTTCCCTAAGTGCGGGCTCTGCGAGCCTTTAGGGTCAACCGCGCGGCGCCGATCTCCATTTCCGCGCCATCGGTGAGCAAATGGTCGCCGTAGACCCGCCGGCCATTGAGCAGAACGCCGTTCGGCGTGTTCAGAACGTCGATTTGGGGGATGCCTTCCGGCCCCGCTTTGATCTGCGCGTGATACCGCGACGCCTCGGCATCGGAGATGATGATGTCGTTGCTGGCGCTGCGCCCGATCGTCAGCGGCCTTATGCCCAGATCGGGCACGGCGATGTCCTCAAGGCGCGCGCCATCCTCGAGTCGCAGGATCCAGGCGCTGCCCGGATCGCCGCCATCGGGATCGGGCCAGGCATCGTCCGAGAGCGCGAACGGATCGTCCACGATCGGCGGCGCGGGCGCCATTTCGAGGTCAAGGTCCTGCGCATCGTTATCGCTGAGCGGATCGTCGTCTGGGGCCGCCGCGCCCGGTGACGGCGGGACTGTTGGCTGCGGGACTGGTGCCTGCGGGGGTGGCGGCGCGGGCGCCTCCGCCATCGTGGTTCCAGCGGGCAACACATCGGCGTCGGGCGTAAAATCGATGATTTGCGTGCGTTCGGATTCGCGCTCCGCCGCGGCCTGTTCCGCCGCAAGGCCGGCGCGCACCAGCAATCCGAGCGCATCGGGCGGCGCGCCGTCCGGCAAGGCCGCCCGCATGGCCGCGGCACTGGCGAACCGGTCTTCCGGATTGGCGGCCAGCGCCCGCTCGATCACCGCCTTGAGGGCCGGCGGGACATCCGCGCCTTCCCACTCCGCCATCCGGCCGGACAACACCGCCTGCAAGGCCTGGGTCGGTGAGGGTCCAGGAAAGGCAGGCCGACCGGTGACCAGTTCGAAGATGATGGCGCCGACGGAAAACAGATCCGCCTGCGCCGAAGGCGGCGCGCCCTGAATGCGTTCGGGGGCCATGAACCGCGGCGTCCCGATGGTCGTCTGGGTGGCGGTCCGGCTGGCCGCGCCGATTTCAAGGGCCGCGCCGAAATCGATCATGGTAACCCGGCCGGTCTCGGACACGATGACATTGGCCGGCTTGGCATCGAGCCAGAGAATATCCTGAGCATGAAGATGCTCCAGGCCCGCCAGGATCGCACCGGTGATGGTCACCGCCTCGGCCCAGCCCAGCGCCCCCAGGCCCTGGGCCAGATCGCGCAAGGACAGCCCATCGATCAGCGCCATGACGATGAAGGGCCGCGCGGCGCCCAGATCGGCATCGACGAATTCCACGATATTGGGATGCCCCCGTCCGCGCAGGGCATCGATTTCGCGCTGAAGTTGGAGCCGGCCCTCCGGCGGCAGATCCGCCGGAAACAGCTTGATCGCGACCCGGCGCGCCAGGAGTAAATCGCGCGCCTCATAGACCTCGCTGAAGGCTCCGGCGGCTAATTGTTTGAGCACGATGTACCGTTCCGGCAGGCCGGTCCGCTCGCGCCAGTCCTGGGAGCCCACATCCTCCTCGCTCGGGCTGCGATGGCCCAACTCGATAAGGCGCGGCCAGGGAATGCGATAGGTCTCGCTGGTGACGGTGCCTTCGACGACCGCGACCTTGACCGACCGGCCCGCCTCCTCGATCCGTTCCAGGAGCGCATGGCGCACCAGCGCGTCGATCAGCCCCCGGACAACCCGGGGCGCTGCCGTCTCGGTCGGTGCGGTACGGGCACTCAGATCGCGGGCCGCCGCGATCGCGTCTTCGATGGTGAAATAGCCGGTCCGCTGGCTCAAAATCCAGTCGGTCAAGTAGCGCAGCGCAAGGCGCTCCTGATCGATGCGGTGGGCCTCCTGCTCGATGAGCCCCGGCTCGATCAGCGCCGCCTCCGCATCGCCGAGCGCGGTCTCCACATCGGCGAAGAAGCGGAACCGGCGGACATCTTCCGGACTGATTTCAAGAAAGGCGCGGGTGGCATCCTCAACCGTGACGAAGCGGTGCAGGCTGCGCAGGATCCGGCGCGGGATCCCCCGTCCGTGAAAAGTCAAATAGGACCGGAAGGCGTCATAGGCCGCGAACAACAGCGTATCCGACCGGGACCGGACGGTCTCATCCACCAGCGGATCGCACAGCCCGCGCACCCCGTCCCATAGCGCCGGGACATACTGCACGAACGTAAAGACGCTCTCATAGATGCTGTCGCCCAGGCTCACATCGCGGCGATAGCGGTCATAAAGGTCCCGTCCGGTCACGAACAAAAAGGTGATACCGGATGTGGTCAGCAACGTCTTCAGGGTCTGGAGGATTTCATCGACTGCCGCGCCGGGCACCGGATCCTCGGCCGCCTCGCCGCTCTCACGGATCTCGTCCAGCTTGTCCATCTCATCGAAGACGAAGAGCAACTTAAGCTGCAAGCGGCGGGACCGGCGCCAGAATTTCCAGGCCTGTTTGCGGCGTTGGGGCACGCCGCCCTCGCGGGTCAGCGCCCGTGCGATACGGATCAGGTCCTGTTCGGCGGCCACATCGTCATAGACAAGATAACGCATGTCCTCGCCGCGCGACCGGCTGCGCTTACCGCCCAGTTTCACGCCGGTGCCGATCCCCATCCATTTCGGCAGATCGAAACTGAACGTGCCCGACCGATCCGTACTCGCCATATCCTTGACCGTGATCGACATGGATGTGCGTCGCACGGCCAGGGCGATGTCGGCGGCCAAGCGCGGCGGCAGCACCTCCAGAAGACGCTGGCGCTCCAATTCTTCATGCAACGCGCTGATGAGCCGGTACATAAGCTTGTCGGGCGGAACCGGGCGCGCCAGGGTCAGCGGAATATGCAGCAGACGGACATCCGTCCCGGCGCCGGTCCGCACCCCGCCCCGCTCATCGCTGCGCCCATGATCTTGAACGCGGGCCTGGACCCGGGCGATCAGCGTATTAACGAGCGTCGTCTTGCCTACGCCGCGATAGCCGGCGAGCAGGAAGGCCCCGCCGTGGGACAGCATGATCCGGGATGTGAGTTGCGCCAGGGCTTCACCGCGGGCGGGACTGGCCGCCGTGTCGCTGGCGCGCATGCCGCTCGGCTCATGGACGAAGCGGAATTCCCTGACAAGCGGTATACGCATCGATCCTCCGGTTGACGTTCAACCGGTTGTGCATCGGCGTATCGCTCGGTGCAAGGAGAAATCGGCCGCGCGCGTCAGTCCTTGGCGATCACATAGACCGCGTGGACGATCCCGGGGATGTAGCCCAGCAGGGTCAGGACGATGTTGATCAGGAGATCCATGCCAACGCCCCGTTCCAGCAGAACGCCGATCGGGGGCAGCAGGATCGCAATCAGGATCTTCAGGAAATCATTCATGGCGACGGCCTCCAGTGTTGCCAGTGCGCGTTCGATGCACCTCATCAACAGCGGCCGGGCCCAATTGTTCCATCCTTGCGGTGTTGCGCCCGCGCGCGGACGGCTTACTCCACCTGCGCCAACCCGCAAGCCGGCGCGCTGACCGGATTGCACCGCCCCACACCGCGGCCCGGCAGGCTGGCGGTATACGCGCTCAAGCGGATATCGGGCTCCAGATAATCCGTCGACACATACTGCGCACCGGAGGCAAAAGCAGCGGTCTGGCGTGCGGTGTCGTTGGTCCGGGCCTCGACCGTATCGGCATCGGCGCGGGTGCGCACCAGATAACCTTCGCGCACCATGGCGCGGATCGCCTCGCCCTGAGCGATCGGATCGTTCATCGTCCGGTACGCCGCCGCCGGAGAATCCTTGCCGATATTGATAAAGACCGCCCGTGTCTCCAGCGCGGGATAGCCGGCGCGATAAGTCTCGGCATTGTCCGTCCCCGTATCGAGCGCGAACATCACCCGGCCGCGAGCCTCGCCCAGACGCGGCCAGCCGCCGGCCCGGACCGCATCGCGCAAGGTCGGATAACCGCCGCGCACTTCGTCCGGGGTGATCAGACGATCCAACCCGAAGACCGAGCGGATCTCCGCATCCATCGCCGCGAAGGCCTCGGCATCGAAGGGCAGCGCATCCGTGGACCCGGGCAGCGGAATGGCGGCATCCTTCAGGTTAAGGAGGATCAACAGCGGCACATGGGCCGGATTGGCCTGCGACCAGCCCCGGATCTCCTCAAGACAGCCGATAAAGGTCAGGCAGGAACTGCGGTAATCAATGTCCTGGGTGTGGAAGACCTTGAAGCCCGGTGCCATCAGATCCGCCGTGTCGAAGGGCAGTGTCTCGAGCCCCTGGCTCGCTGCGATCCGCGGGCCGAGCGGATCGGCAAAGCGCCCGCCTTCGGGATCATGGAACAGATCGAGTTCGAGCTGGCGCGCGCCCTCGTCCAATTGCCAAGTCAGCGCACGATGGCTGTAATCGATGCTGTCGGCCAGTTCCGGCGACTGCGCCCGGATCAGCGCCATCTCCACCGGATCAATGGCCAGCTTGTAACTGTTATGGGTGCCGATGGCCTGGATCTGGTTCATGCCCACTGTGTGATCGATCCAATCGTCGCGGCAACTCTCGCTCACGGCATCGAGGGTCGGCGCGGTCAGCACACAGGACGAGGCGCGCGCCGCCCGGTCGCGCAGCACAGCCGTCAGCCGGTCGACCCGGTCCGTGATGATACCGTCCGCCCCCAGATCAAGCAGGCGTTCCATGTCGGCGCTCTCGTTGACCGTCCAGATTTGGACCTGAAAGCCGCGCGCATGGGCGGCATCCATCAGGCGTCTATTGGCGACCTGAACGCCGCCGGCCTCCTCCGGGATTTGAAGCGCCACGGCCTTGGTCGGATAGAACCGCGACAAGCCGATATGGGCCAGGGCATAAAAGGTTTGGATCTCGCCGCTCGCCATTGACGTGGCGATCTCAGGACAGGCCGCGCGGAACGCCTTGATGGCCTCGTCATGAAAGGAGCCCACCAGCGTCCGCATGGCCGCGCCGCGATCTCGCAGTTCGGTGCACAGCGCGCGGGCGGTCTCGCCATCGTCCGGCTTGATTTCCAGCACCAGCGGCATCTCGGGATGAGCCGCGATCACCTCTTCGAGGGTCGGCACCCGGATGCCGAGGCCAGCATAGGACGGCCCGCCGGCCATGGTGAAACGGGCCCCGGCATCGGCCGCGCGAATGTCAGCGAGCGTCAGCGCCGCGACCGCACCGGTGCGGTCCGTGGTCCGGTCAAGCGTGTCATCGTGAATCACGACCAGCACGCCGTCGGCGGTCTGATGAATATCGGCTTCGAGCACATCGGCGCCCATGGCCTCGGCGGCATGAAACGCCCACAGCGTATTGCCGGGCCGCAGACCCACGCCGCCCCGATGCGCGATGACCAGCGGGCGGTCGGGCAAGGCCGTGAAATAGGGATGGCTGGCAATCGACTGGGCCGGGATGACCGACAGCACGCCCGCGACCAGCGCGGCCACGATGATCAATCCGATAATCCAGCGCATGGCGTCCCCCTTTTGCCCCAGCGACGTGACGGCGCGGAGTATGCCAGGGGCGCGGCGAAATCGCCATGTTCACAAGTGGCTGATTGGGCGAAGGGGATGGCCGGGCCTTTTCACCGGGAGGGACCGGGCCTATCTGTGCGAGACTGCCGCCCGGCTTGACGGCATGACCAGAACGAGAGGATCCGGCAGTGGCGGCCCAGCATTTCTTCGACCTTCAGGCGACCCATAATCCGCACCGCTGGTATCTGCCGGTAGAGGTGTCCTTGACGGTGGGTCCTCCAGGGCACGAATTCCTATTCGGCGGCGTCGGGCTGGCCGCCTCGATCACCGCCATGGAGCGGACCACCGAGCGGCCGACGGTCTGGGCCACGGCGCAATATCTGTCCTATGCGCGGCCCGGCTCGACCGTCGACCTCGATGTGGTTGTACCGGTCCACGGCAAATACAACACGCAGGCCCGGGTCATCGGCCATGTGGGCGATCAGGAAATCTTCACCGTGAACGCCGCCCTCGGCGCGCGTCCGAGCGAGATTTCCGGACAATGGGCACAGATGCCTCAGGTGCCCGCGCCGGAAGACTGCCCGGTCATGCCGCGCTTCAAGGCGGACGGGACCGATGTTCATTCCCGCCTTGAGGCGCGGGTCGCCAAGGGCCATCACGACTGGTCGCAAATGCCGGACGGACCGGGGGACGGGCAGACGCTGTTGTGGATCCGCTCCGATGAGGGCCTGCCGATGACCTCCGGCCTTCTGGCGATCATCGCCGATTATGTGCCGTCGGCCACGAGCGCGGCCCTGGGGCGGCAGGCCGGCGGCAACAGTCTCGATAATACGATCCGTATTCGCCATATCGTTCCGACCGACTGGGTCTTATGCGATATCCGGATTCACGGCGTTCATGGCGGCTTTATTCATGGCCGTATGCTGATTTTTGCGCAGGACGGGACGTTGATCGCGTCGGCGAGCCAGTCGGCGATCCTGCGCACCTGGGGCAAAGCCCCGAAGCAGAAAGGAGACTAATCATGGCGAACCCGCAAACCGCTGTGCTGGCCGGGGGGTGTTTCTGGGGCATGGAAGACCTGTTTCGCAAACTGCCCGGCGTCCTGGAAACCGAGGTCGGTTATGCCGGCGGCGCGATGGCCGATCCGCGCTATGAGGATGTCCGCACCGGGCGCACCAATCATGCCGAAAGCCTGAGGATAACCTTCGATCCGGACACGATCAGCTACCAGGCGCTGCTCGAGTTCTTTTTCAAGATCCACGATCCGACGACCGCCAATCGTCAGGGTAATGATGTCGGCACCCAGTATCGTTCGATCATTTTCGCGATGGATGAGGCTCAGGCCGAGACGGCCCGCGCGGTGATCGATGCGGTCGATGCGTCCGGCCGCTGGCCCGGCAAGGTGGTGACGGAAATCCTGCCCGCAATGCCGTTCTACCGGGCGGAAGACTATCACCAGGACTACCTGGAGAACTATCCGGAAGGCTATACCTGCCACTTCGTCCGGCCGTCCTGGACCCTCGACACCTGACAGGGCCGACAGGATCTCAACAGAAAAACCCTCCGCATGGGATCCATGCGGAGGGTTTCTTTTTTTGCTCAAAGACCCGGGTCGGTGCCCGGATCAATCCGTGCCGGATCAGTCGATGTAGAAGATCGACACTTCCGAGCGGCGGTTTTCCTGTTCCTTGACCCCATCGGCGGTCGGCACGCGCAGGCCGGTCTCACCGCGGGCATCGACTTCGATGAAAGAGGCGGCCACGCCGCGCTCGATCAGGCCAGCCCGCACCGCCAGAGCACGCGCTTGCGACAGCCACTGGTTATAGGAGGCCGGGCCGGTGGTGTCGGTGTACCCGACGACCTTGACCGACTCCACGCCGCGGTCGCGGATCGCTTCAGCCGCATCGTCGAGCTTGGCGGCCGCCTGCGGCGTGATGCCCGCATCGTCGAAGCGGAAATAGATGATGATCTGCTCTTCCTTGGGAAGCTCAGCCACCGGCGCCGGGGCCGGAGCGGCAGGCGCCGGCTCCGGATCGTAGCTCTTGGGAGCCGGTGCGGGCGCCCCGAAGGTGAAGGTCAGACCGGCCAGCACCGCATGGCTCCGGTAATCGGCTTCAGCCCGGCCCACATCGTAATTGCCGGCGTCGAGATACCGGTACCGGGCGGTCAGCGCGATGTTGCGGGTCGCCTGATACGACACACCGGCAGTACCCTGCCATGCCAGCGCCCACTGGGCGTCATCCGACCGGTTTTCGAAGGGCGGGTTCAGCACACCGTAATCGGCATCGATGCGCGCGGCACCGATACCGGCCCCAATAAAGGGCTTCAGCGGCGATCCGAAATTGAAATCGTAATAAACGACCGGCATGGCCGTGATGGCGCTGACATCGCCGCCGACGATGAAGGCGTTGCCGTCGGCGTCCGTGTCGTGGCTCTGATAGGCCACATCGAGTTCAGCGCGCCAGTTGTCGGCAAAGCGGTAGCCGATACCGCCGCCGAACACGACATCATCATCGAGATCGAAGGACGTATCCGGGCTTTCGACTTCGGTCTCAGCCCCAAAGCTCCAACCGCCTTCGGCTTTCAGGTACCACGTCGAAAAATCGATTTGATCGGCCTGTGCCGGGAAAGCCGTCATCGAAAGCGCGGTACACAGCCCAGCGGCCACCAGCCCCATATTCAGAAGTCGCATCCGTTTCCCCTGCTCTCCCGCGGCAGTCCGTGACCGCCAGAAAAATCAAAGCGCAACCGCGCCGTTATCCTCGCCTGATACCGCCTTGTCCGATATCGGCCCGTCCCGATGGCGCGTGTGCCGCCCGCGTACAGACACGGGGACCTGTGGCTCATGCGCTTACAAACCCGTTATCAACATGCCATGAATTGGCACATCAGGCGAGTCTAAACCCGCCCCTCACACCCGGCGCGGGATCGGCGTGCGGCCTCTCCAGTTCGGCCAATTGACGCAACGACACCCTTGCTTATTCGCCCGGTCCAGCAAAGCCCGCGATACGGCGTGTTCATGAAATCTCGTTCAGGATCCGCGCCGTACAGCTTTGAGACGAAGCGCCGCTTAACCGGGTGAGTCGCCGCTGGGAGCTTTTCCAAAACGCACTCCGGTGTAATCTTGCGCACAACTATCGGCTTGGAGATTGTGGCGAACGGGCCTGAAGGACCGTGCGCGCGCCCGCAAGCCCCCAAAAGCACGAAGACACCGTTCTGGGAGGACACCGTGAAAGACACCGTCGCCGCCATCAAACGGGATGCCCGCCGGACCCTGTTTTCGGCCTTGCTGCGCGCGCGCAGCCGGTTCGGCGGCAATCGCGAGATCCTGATCGATGCCGACGGGCGGGTGCTCACCTATACCGAGATCGTGCGGGCCGCGCTGGCCTTGGGGCGCGCTTTGACCCGGCACACCAAGCGCGGCGATGTCGTGGGCGTGATGCTGCCGACCGGCGCCGGCGCGACAATCGCGTTTTTCGCGCTCCTGGCCTATGGCCGCATCCCGGCGATGATCAATTTCACCGCCGGCCCGCGCAACATCATCAGCGCGATCCGCACGGGCCAGATCAAGACCGTCGTCACGGCCCATGCCTTTATTGAAATCGGCAATCTCGAGGCCCTCGCCCAGGAGCTGGGCGACCACGCCGAACTTCTCCATCTGGAGGATGTCCGCGAGACCCTGACGCCCGTCGACAGGGCGTTCGCCGTCATCGGCCCGTTCCTGCCGTGGCTGACGCAAGGCAGCATCAAGCCGGATGCGCCGGGCGTGATCCTGTTTACGTCGGGTACGGAAGGCGACCCCAAGGGCGTGGTGCTCACCCATGGCAACATTCTGGCCAATATCAGCCAGATCAATCATCATTTCCAGCTTGACCCCAGCGACATCATCTTCAATCCGCTCCCGGTCTTTCATTGCTACGGCCTGACCGGCGGCACGCTTCTGGGCCTGCTGAGCGGGTACCAGATCGTGCTCCACCCTTCGCCGCTTCAGGTCAAGATCATCCCTAAGCGGATCAAGGAAACCCAGGCCACCCTCATGTTCGCCACCGACAGCTTCCTTCAGCAATATGCCCGGGCGAGCGACGACGACGATTTGCAGTCGATCCGTTATGCGGTGCTGGGCGCCGAACGGGTGCGCGACGAGACCCGGGCCATGGCGAAACGCCGGTTCAATCTGGATATCTTCGAAGGATACGGCGTCACAGAAGCCGCGCCGGTAATCGCGGTGAATGTGCCCGGCGCCACGCGGAACGGCACGGTCGGCCAGGCCCTGCCGGGGGTCGAGACCCGGCTGGAACCGGTCGAGGGCCTTGAGGGCGCCGGCGGGCGGCTGTTCGTGCGCGGCCCGAATGTCATGGTCGGCTATCTGTCCACGGATGAACCTGGCAAGATCCGGGACTTCGATCCCGACGGCTGGCACGATACCGGCGATGTGGTCTCGATCGATGCGGACGGTTACATCACGATCCGCGACAGGGTGAAGCGCTTTGCCAAGATCAGCGGCGAGATGATCTCCCTGGCCGTCGTCGAAAACTGCGCGTCCGCCATCTGGCCGGATTATCTCCACGCCGCCGTCACCGTGCCCGACCCGCGCCGGGGCGAGCAGATTATTCTAGTCACAGAATATCCCGGCGCCAACCATTCCGATATGGTCAACTGGTTCCGCACCCACGGGGTCTCATCGCTGGCCATCCCGAAAAAGGTGGTCGTGGTGGAGTCGATCCCCCTGCTGGGCACCGGCAAGATCAATCACGGCGAGGTCGCGACGCTGGCCAAAGAGGACGAGGCCCAGGGGGATGGGGCCCAGGGGGATGGGGCCCAGGGGGATGGGGCCCAGGGGGATGGGGCCAAGAGCGAAACCTGACGCGCCGGCCTACCAGACCGCGGACAGAGTGCGCGGCCCGCGCAGCGTAATCGTGTGCTTCCAATCCGGATGATCGGCATCCTGAAGGCGCAGGTTCGGGAGCCGGTCGATCAGGATGGCCAGCGCCTCGGCCGCCTCGATCCGCGCCAGTTGCGCGCCCAGACAAAAATGAATGCCGCCGCCGAAGGACATCGGGCGGACATTCGGCCGGGCAATATCGAGCCGGTCGGGATCGGCGAACTGATCGGGATCGCGGTTCGCCGCCCCGATCAGGCACAGGATCGAGCTGTTTTCCGGGATCTCCACCCCGGCGACAGTCACCGGGTCCAGCGCGGTGCGCATGGTGAGTTGTACGGGCGAATCGAACCGCAGAAACTCCTCGACCGCGCCGGCCATGGCATCCGGATCGTTACGGCAGGCCCGCAGCGCCTCCCACTGGTCCGGGGACCGGGCGAGCGCGATCAGCGCGTTGCCCATGAGATTCACCGTCGTCTCATGACCCGCGGCGAACAACAGCCCCACATTGGCGCTGAGTTCCTCGCGGGTCAGCCGCCCATGCTCGGTTTCGGATTCAACAAGGGCGGTCAGAAGATCGTCCTGGGGCTCACGGCGGCGCGCTTCGAACAGCGTGTTGAAATAGGCGCGCCCGTCCAGAACGGCCGCGTTGGTCTCCGCCAATTCCTCCGGCGTCATCGGCGTCGGGTCGATCAGCCGTCCCCGGACGGTCGTTTCATCGGTGAACCGGCTGCGGTCCGCCTCCGGAATACCGAGCATGTCGCAGATTACGATCACCGGCAGCGGATGGGTGAACGCCCGGACCAGATCCCCGGACCCGCTTGCTCCCATGCGGTCGATTAAATCATGGGCGATGGCGCGGATTCGCCCGCGCATCCGCTCCACGCCGTTGCGGTCGAAGGCCTTGGCCACAAGTCCGCGCAGACGCGTGTGATCGGGCGGATCATTGACCAGCATCATGTTCAAAAGATTGGCGTAGGCGGGCTGATCGACGGCGGCGGCATCGCCGGTCGCGAGCCGGTCCCGCATGCGATGCCCGAAGCTTTTACTGCGCAAGGCGCCCTGACAGTCGTCATAGCGCGTGGCGACCCAGATCTGTGTATCGGGCAACCGGAACAGGGGCGCCTCGGACCGTAAGGCATGATAGACCGGATACGGATCATGCACCGCCGCCGGCGAAAACAGATCGGCCGCGGCAGCCGGTACCGGCGGCTCCCGGTCACTGGGACCATTCATCGCTGTAATCCTTCCTTGAATAGCGGCATCAGGCGGGCCCGGACGGTCTCCAGGGCACCCGGCGGATGGGGCTGGCGTGGTCCGAACCCCCAGACCGGGCCCGGCCAGGCCGGATCGCCCTCCCGGCGCCCCACCACATGGATATGCAGTTGACGGACGATATTGCCGAGCGCGCCGGTATTGACCTTGTCCACGCCCGGCAGCGCGGCGAGTGCCCGGGCCGCCCGCACGGTTTCCGCCATGACCGCGCTCTGGTCCGGTGCGGAAAGATCAAACAGTTCGGTCAGACCGGCGCGGCGCGGCACGAGAACCAGCCAGGGAAACCGGTGCTCGTCGCGCAGCAACACCCGGCACAGGTCCCACTCGTCGAGGACGATGGACTCATCGGCCAGTCGCGGATCAAGATCAAATCCAGGCGGCGCGGGTGTCGCCATGGTGCGGTCCTCCCCTGACAGTCCAGCCCGATGATGACCGCGCCGGGACCCGCGTCAAGCCTTTCAGCGCGGTCGCGCCCGCCCCTTGCCCTTATCTCTTGCCATTGTCTCTTGCTCTGGGGCGGCGCCCGGCCCATACAATCCGCCATGCCCGGGATGTCTTACCATATGTCGAGGCCCGCGCCCCGGCCCTTCGTCTATACCCCGCCGCCGTCGGGGCCGCTGCCCGTCCTTTATGAGGATGCGCATCTTCTGGTGCTGAACAAACCGTCGGGCCTGCTCACGGTTCCGGGCAAACCGGCGGCCCATGCGGACTGTCTGGAGGCACGGGCTCAGGCGGTGCATCCGACCGCGCGCATCGTGCATCGGCTCGATATGGACACCTCCGGCGTGATCATCCTGGCGCTGACGGCCGGTGCCCATCGCCATCTGGGCCTTCAATTCGAGAAACGCCGCACGGCAAAGCTCTATCTGGCCCGGGTGCAGGGCGTCATGGCTCAGGACCGGGGCTGCGTCGATGCTCCCCTGCGCTGCGACTGGCCGAACCGGCCCCGCCAGATGGTCGATCCCGATCTCGGCCGGGCAGCGCGGACGCGCTGGCGGGTACTGGCGCGGGAAGCGGATGCGACGCGGGTCGCCTTGCGCCCGGTCACCGGCCGCTCGCACCAGCTCCGCGTCCATATGCAAAGCCTTGGGCACCCCATCCTGGGCGATAATCTCTATGCCGATGATGCGGGGTTTCAGGCGGCGCACCGGCTTCAGCTTCATGCGGCCCGGCTGCGTCTGCGCCATCCCGAGGACGGACGCTGGTGCCGGTTCGAGGCCCCTTGCCCCTTTTAGGCGATCGCGGGCGGGCGGCCGAAGGGCACGATCTTGTTGTCCGCGTCATGGCCGATATCGGCCGGGCCCAGATAGGCGATGCCGCGCCGGTCGCACCAGAAGCGCGCGATGGTTTCCGGGTCAGCGCCGAAATCCGGATCATTATCGGGGATCGCGCTGCACCGGCCCAGCAGGAGACCCGCGACGCCCTGAAAGCCGGGCTGCGCGGTCACATGGGCCAGCGACCGGTCGATCCGATAAAGATGTTCGCCGACCTCCTCGACCATGACCGCATGGCCGGTCAGATCGGGTTCCGCCGCCGTGCCCATCAAATGGCTGAGAATGCACAGATTGAACGCCGCGACCGGCCCGGACGATACCGCCGGCTCCAGTCCGCCCCGGTCGCCGTGCACCAGATAATCGAGCGCGCGGATGACCGCCGCCGCGCCGCCGTCGCGGATGATATCGACCGGCATCGGTCCGTGTACGGGTGATCCGATCCCATGGCGATAGAGACGCGCCAACAGGGTCCCGACATCGGAATAGCCGAGATAGGGTTTGGTCCGCGCCGCCGGGCCGAGCCGGTCCATGAGATCGTCGGCAAGCCGCACCGAGCCATATCCGCCCCGGGCAAACCAGACCGCATGCAGGTCCGGATCATTCGCGGTTTCGACAAAGGCATCTGTGCGCATGGCATCGCTGCCCGCAAAATGACCCGATTGCGCAAAACACTGGGGATGGACGACAAGCTCCGCCGCCGCCCCGTATCGCTCCTTAATGAGCGCGGTCACGCGATCGGCAACGCTGCGCTCGATGGCACGGCCCGGCGCAACCACGCCGATCCGGACCGGGCCTGGGCGGGCGGACGTGTTGTGGGTCGGCATGGGGCTGGTCCATAATTAAATGAATCACGGCAGACTGCGCCACCTTAACCGCCCCGCCCGCCGATCACGAGCACAGGGATCACGAGGACAGGGATCACGAGCACAGGACCGGCCATGACAGCCATGCGTTATTTCTTCTGCGGTATCGGCGGCAGTGGCATGCTGCCCCTGGCGATGCTGCTCAAAGGGCACGGCCATGAGGTCGCGGGCTCGGACCGGGCGCTCGATCAGGGCCGGACGCCGGAGAAGTTCGCCGCGCTGCGCGCCGCCGGGATCGCGCTTTATCCCCAGGACGGCAGCGGGATCACGGCGGGCGATCAGATTCTGGTCGCCTCGGCCGCCGTGGAAGACAGCGTGCCGGACGTGGCCGCCGCCGCCCGTGTGGGCGCGGCGCGGATGACACGGGCCGAATTGCTGGCCTCGCTGTTCAACCGGGCGGCGCAGCGGATCGCCATCGGCGGGACCAGCGGTAAATCCACCACGACCGGCATGGCGGGCTGGATCCTGCACGATACCGGCCTGACGCCGACGCTTGTCAACGGCGCGGTCATGAAGAACTTTGTCTCGCCGGCTCAGCCCTTCGCCAGCGCGCTGGCCGGATCGGCCGATCTGATGGTCTGCGAGGTCGATGAAAGCGACGGGTCCATCGCGCGGTTCGATCCGACCGTTGCGGTCCTGAACAATATCGCGCTCGACCATAAATCCATGGACGAATTGCGCGCCCTGTTCTCCGCGTTCATCGGGCGCGCGCGGACCGCCGTGGTCAATCTGGATAATGCGGAAAGCGCGGCTCTGATCGGGGCGCTGACTGCCGGGACTGCCGTCACCTTCAGCCTGAGCGATCGCGGCGCGGATCTGTTGGCGCGGGATCTTCAGCCGCGCCAGGACGGCATTGCCTTTCTTGTCCGCACCCGGACCGGCGATGAGGCCCCGGTCACCTTGTCCGTGCCCGGACGGCATAATGTGTCCAATGCCCTGGCCGCCATCGGCGCGGCGCAAGCCTGCGGCGCGACACTCACCGATGCGGCGGCGGCCTTGACCCGCTTTTCGGGTATCAAGCGGCGCCTGGAGCTTGTCGGCACGGCGAACGGCGTCACCGTCTATGACGATTTCGCCCATAACCCGGACAAGATCGCCGCCTCGCTCACCACCCTCCACGGCACGCCGGGGCGCCTTCTGGTTCTGTTCCAGCCCCACGGCTTCGGGCCGCTCAACCATATGCGCGCCGATCTCATCCAGAGCTTCGCCGCGCACCTGACGCCCGAGGATGTCCTGGTCATGCCCGAGCCGGTCTATTTCGGCGGCACGGCGGATCGCGGTGTGACCAGTGCGGATATTATCGAGGGGGTGCGGGCCGAAGGGCGCACCGCCCAACGGTTCGAGGACCGGTCCGCATGCGGTGCCTTTCTGTTGAACGAGGCGCGCCCCGGCGACCGCATCGTGGTGATGGGGGCACGCGACGACAGCCTGTCGGACTTCGCCGCCGGCCTTCTGGCGGGCCTCGCACCGCCTCGGGCCTCGGCCCCCGCCCTTTAATCGGCCTGGACCGTGCCGTTTCATGGTTTTGCCATCTTGTTGGCACATGCAACGGCGTCGCGCGCGCGGCGCGCCAACGGGGAGACACCAATCATGACCAGTGTGAAGCTGACAGCGGCGGCCCTTTTGACGCTGCTTGCGTTCGGGTTGCCGGCCCGGGCCGAACCGATCCAGTGGGCCGCCGGCACATGGGAGGCCGATCCGGCCGAAACTGCCGACCGGGGCGCGTTCGTGTGCGGCCGGGATCCGCTGGTAGTGTCCATCGACACCCAGGCCATGCGGTTCCAGACCAGCCGCTCGGGTCAGACCTATACAGGTCAAATCATCAATTCCGAAGAGAACGTCCTGATCCTGCGCTATGACAATGACCAGCGCAAAAACGAGAAGGGCGAGGTCCCGACCTGGGTTATGAAGTTTCCCGACCCCAACAGCTTCTACTGGGTCATGGAAGACTGGGTCGATCAGGACAGCTACAAGCGCATGCCCAAGCGGCGCCGCTGCTGATCCACGCTTTTTTCAGACATCTCGCTTAGGCCTTGGCGTACGGGCGTTGCCCGGCGCGCCGGGGCGGTTGGCTTGACGCAACCCGCCAGCACCCCTACCAATAGGGGTAAGACAAGACATGACGCGATCCGGTCGCCGGACCGGTGCGTGAATGCGCCACACGCTCATCAAGCTCTGTATGCAGATGGTGTTGTCCGGCTGATGCCGGCAAAAGTCCGTTCGTTGCGTCCAGATCACGAGGTGAGACATGTGTGGTATCGCCGGTGCCTTCCGCCGGAATGGTCCGTTCGCGAACATCCCGGCGGTCACCGCCATCACCGACGCCATGGCGCCGCGCGGGCCGGATGGCGCGGGCATCTGGTCGCAAGGCCCGCTCGCGCTTGGCCATCGCCGCCTGAAGATCATTGATCTGTCGGAACGGGCGGCCCAGCCCATGATCGACAGCGCGCTCGGGCTCGCCATCGCCTTTAACGGTTGCATCTACAACTATCCCGAACTGCGCAAAGATCTGGAGGCCCAGGGCTACCGGTTCTTTTCGACCGGCGACACCGAAGTTATTCTCAAGGCGTTCCATGCCTGGGGGCCTGACTGCGTCAAGCGGTTCTATGGCATGTTCGCCTTTGCGATCTGGGACCGGGACGCAGGGCGCCTGACCCTGGCGCGCGACCGCCTCGGCATCAAACCGCTTTATTATGCACAGACTGCGGACGATCTCCTGTTCGCCTCGTCCCTTCCGGCGCTCGTCAAAGCCGGCGGCGTCGATACCTCCATCGATCCCGAAGCCCTGTCGTTCTACATGAATTTCCATGCGGTCGTGCCCGCGCCGTGGACGATCCTCAAGGGCGTACGGAAGGTCCCGCCGGCGACGATCATCGAGATCGACACGCGCGGCAACTGGGACGAACGGGTTTATTGGTCGGTCGGCTTTGGCGAACGCGCCGAGGATCGCGCCATGAGCGCGCGCGATTGGGAAGATGCGACGCTCGATGTGCTGCGCCGGGCGGTCCGCCGGCGGCTGGTGGCGGATGTGCCGGTGGGCGTGCTGCTTTCCGGCGGGCTCGATTCCAGTCTGATCGTCGGCCTCTTGTCAGAGGAAGGTCAGACCGGGCTCAACACCTTCTCGGTGGGCTTCGAGAGCGTCGGCGGCGAGGCCGGGGACGAATTTCAGTATTCGGACATTATCGCCGAGCGCTATGGCACGCAGCACCACAAGATCCATGTGGACAGCCGCGCCAAGCTCCTGCCGAACCTGGAAGACTGCGTGGCCGCGATGGCCGAACCCATGGTCAGCCATGACGCCATCGGCTTTTTCCTCCTGTCCCAGGAAGTCGCCAAGCATCTGAAAGTGGTCCAGTCCGGTCAGGGCGCCGACGAGGTGTTCGCGGGGTATCACTGGTATCCGCCCATGATGGAGAGCAGCGATCCGGCGGCGGATTATGCACGCGTATTCCGCGACCGCGATCATAGTGACTATGCCCGGGCCATCGACCCGGCCCTGGTGGGCACGGATCACGCCCAGGCCTTCATCGACGGCCATTTCGCCATGGACGGCGCACCGGCGGCGATCGACAAGGCCTTGCGGATCGATCAGCAGATCATGCTGGTCGACGATCCGGTCAAGCGCGTGGACAACATGACCATGGCCTGGGGCCTGGAGGCACGCGTGCCGTTCCTCGATCACGATGTGATCGAACTTGCCGCGCGCATGCCCGCCCCTCTGAAACTAGCCGATGGCGGCAAGGGCGTGCTGAAGGCCGCCGGCCGGCGGGTCATTCCCACCGAGGTGATCGACCGCCCGAAAGGCTATTTCCCGGTCCCGGCGCTGAAATATATCGAGGGCGATGTGCTCGATTTCGTCCGGGGACTGCTCGATTCTCCGTCGGCGCGCGGCCGGACGCTGTTCCGGCGCGATTATGTGGACACACTGCTCCAAAACCCCGCCGATCACATCACGCCCTTGCGCGGCTCAAAGCTGTGGCAGGTCGCTCTGTTGGAGCTGTGGCTCCAGGTTCACGAGATCCGGTAGGCCAGCATGACCGATGATGCCAAGCCGGGCACGGGTGGCCCGGATGCTCCCGGCCCCAAGGGCGACCGCGACGCCACCCTGCATGTGGGCTGGGGCCGGTTGATCTTTGGGCAGACCTTCGAGAGTGTCGAAGCCCTGGTCGAGACCTTGCACCATGAAGCCGAGGACGACCGGGACGTGGCGGTTTATGTGGACGAGCCGCATATCGCGCTCTCCCTGGCGCCGCAGGAGATCTTTCTCGATCCCTCCCACATGTACCGCCTGTGGCTTGACCGCTATGCGACCGCGACGGAGCCCGTCGAAGGCATTGTCGTGCGCCCCGCCACCTCCCGGTCGGATGCGGCCGCGATCAATCAAATCTTCGCCAAGCACAAGATGGTCGGGATCCAGGCCGATTTTCTGGTCCGCAACCGGGATGCTCAGCGCCTGTCCTATCTGGTGGCCCAGGACGAAGACCGGGGCGATATCGTCGGCACCGTGATGGGAGTCGATCATTACCGCGCCTTTCACGACCCGGCCAACGGGTCGAGCCTGTGGAGTCTCGCGGTCGATCCGCAATGCCCGCTGCCGCGCGTCGGCGAGGGCCTGGTGCGGTACCTGGCGGAACTCTACCGTGGCCGCGGGCGGGCCTTCATGGATCTCAGCGTCATGTACGACAACGAGGCGGCCATCCATCTTTATGAAAAACTCGGCTTTGTCCGTCTGCCGACCTTCACGCTGAAATTCAAGAATCCGGTGAATGAGCGGTTATACATCGCGCCGCCGCCGGAGACGCGCCTCAATCCTTACGCCCAGATCATCATCAACGAGGCGCGCCGGCGCGGGATCGGCGTCTCGGTCGAGGATGCCGAGGCCAATCTCTTTACCCTGACCTTTGGCGGGCGCCGCATCGCCTGCCGGGAGTCCCTGTCCGAATTGACCTCATCCGTTGCCCTGCAACGCTGCGATGACAAGGCCCTCACCCACCGCCTGTTGCGGCGCAATGGCATCAGTGTGCCGGATCAATTGGAGATTCAGGATCAGGACGACGCATTGGCGTTTTTGGACCGGCACAAGCGGGTGGTCGTCAAGCCGGTGCGCGGCGAACAGGGGGCCGGCATTTCCGTCGATGTGCGCACCCCGGATCATTTGCTGACCGCCATTGCCCTGGCGCGGGCGGTGTGCGACCGGGTGCTGATCGAGCAGTTCTGTGAGGGCGACGATCTGCGGATCATCGTGATCGGCGAGGAGATGGTGGCGGCGGCCGTGCGCCGGCCGGCCAGCGTCACGGGCGACGGGACCCACACCATCGAGGATCTCATCCATCGCCAGAGCCGGCGGCGCCGGGCCGCGACCGGCGGGGAAAGCTCGATCCCGCTCGATGCCGAGACCATGCGCTGTGTGGAGGCGGCGGGCTACAGCCTCCACGATATTCTCGAACAAGGACTGACCTTGGCGGTGCGCAAGACGGCCAATCTCCACACCGGCGGGACCATCCACGATGTGACGCCGGATCTGCACCCGACCCTTGCCAAGGTCGCCGTGGACGCGGCCCGGGTGCTGAACATTCCGGTCGTGGGCTTTGATTTTCTGGTGCCTGCCATCGACGAGCCGGACTATGTCATTATCGAAGCGAATGAGCGCCCGGGCCTTGCCAACCACGAACCGCAGCCGACCGCCGAACGCTTTGTCGATCTGTTGTTCCCGCAATCCGCCCGGAGCAGCGCCGGCGAGTCCGGACAACAATAGGCTTGCCGGAACGGCCGGATCGACCGAACACGACAACAAACCGACCAGACAAGTGATCAGACCAGACAGGAGCGATGCCGTGAAGCCTATTGGGCCGCTGCCGATCGAAAGCAACGATATCATCGAAAAACTGCTGACCCTCCTCTCGATTCCGAGCCCCGTCGGCTACACCGACAGCATCGTTCACCATATGTGCCAATGGCTGGAGTCCCATGGCGCGAATTACGAGCTGACCCGGCGCGGTGCGATCCGCGTCAATCTGTCCGGCGTGCAGAACAGCCCCGACCGGGCGGTCGTCGGCCATCTGGATACGCTCGGTGCCCAGGTGACACAGTTGAAGCCGAACGGGCGCCTCGCCATCCGGCCCATCGGGCATTGGTCGGCCCGGTTCGCCGAAGGCGCGCGCGCCACGGTTTTTTCCGATGACGGACAGGTGCGCGGCACGGTTCTACCCATCAAAGCGTCAGGCCACACCTATAACGAGGAAATCGACACTCAGCCGGTCGGCTGGGATTATGTGGAGCTGCGCATCGATGCGCCGGTGCACACGGTCGCCGACCTGATGCAATTGGGCCTGCATGTGGGCGACATCATCGCCATCGATCCGGCTCCGGAGATTGCGGCCCACGGCTTCATCAACAGCCGTCATCTGGACGATAAGGCCGGCGTGGCCGCCATGATGGCCGCCCTGGAAGCCTTGCTCGTGCACAAGCCGCCATTGCCGGTGGACTGCCATTTCCTGTTCACGATCTCCGAAGAGGTCGGTCTCGGCGCCTCGGCGGTGCTGCACCAGGACGTCGCGGAGATGGTCGCGGTGGACAACGCGACCCCCGCGCCCGGCCAGAATTCCTCCGAATACGGCGTGACCATCGGCATGGGCGACATGACCGGCCCGTTCGATTATCACCTGACCCATCTGCTGATCGATCTGTGCCGGAAGAACAATGTGCCGTTCCAGCGCGATGTGTTCCGGTTCTATCGGGCGGATGCCGCCTCGGCCCTGGAAGCGGGCAACGATATCCGCACCGCGCTGTTGTGCTTCGGGGTCGATGCCAGCCATGGGTATGAGCGGACCAACATTCACGCGCTCATCCATCTGGCGCGGCTTTTGACGATCTATGTCCAGACCCCGCCGGCCGTCGCGCGCGACCGGGTGGACCGCGGGTCCATCAAGGGGTTCCCCGAACAGCCGGGTCCGGGTCTGCCGGAGCTTTGAGCGTCAGGCTGGGTTCGCGACCCGGTTGCAGCCCGGGCGGTAGGCAAGTGACGTCCGGTCGCGTAGGATCCCGCCTCCTTGTCTGATTGGGGGCAGACATACGATGGCGGACCGGATACCGCTCAGAACGCTCAGACTGCCGGGTTGGAGCACGCCTGTGCTGATCGCAGCCTTCTGCTGCGGCGCGCTGGGGGCGATCTATACCGACACGCCGGGACAGTTCGCCTTTTCCTGCCGCCCCTTCGGCGGCTGGGCAACCATCTATGCCGGCATCGCGGTGGTTTTCGCCGTGCATCTGATCGTCCGCCATATCCGCCGCGCCAGTTGGGCCGATGCGTTCGCGGTTCTGCTGATCATGCCGGTGGTGCTGACGCTGATCGTCGCCCGACACTACCAATGCGGCGAGGCTCAGGGTTACAGTGCGGCGCTCAATCGCGATGTGGTGCTGTTCACCCTGGACCAGACGCTGCGCAGCCTGCCCGTGGGCTGGGACATGCTGTTTCCGGGCCTGTCCACCATCCGCGCCGAAGACATGCCCTACACTATCTGGATCTGGGTCTACGCCTATCGCTGGCTGATCTTCGGGCTTGCGGGCTTGAGCGTTTTCCGGCTGGGGATGATGGCCGTCAAGCGCTATCGCGGCCGGTCCGCGAGCGGGACACCGCGCGCCTGATCCGTCGGATCTGTGTTTCAGAAAACCCGGGACATGACTCAGCCCCGCGGGTGCTCAAGCCGCGGGACTGAGGACTGCGCGATGACGGGTGCGCCCACCCGTCGAGACCTAATCTGGCACACAGCTTGCCAGTTGACAGGTTGCGACTCTGTCATCACCGGCCCCGCGTGGCCTCAGTCACACGCTTTATCCACAGCGGCGATAGGCGGATTTGCCGCAAATACTCGCACCGCTAGGCGATGTTCTTGGATCGAAACACCTCTTCGTCGAACTCGCCTTCCCAGCGCGACACAACCGTGGCAACCGCCAAATCGCCGGTCACATTCGTCGCGGTGCGCATCATATCCAGAATGCGGTCGAACGGCAGGATAAAGCCGACAACCACCGCGATGGTCGCCTCGGGAATGCCGATCATGCCGAGCACGCCGGCGATCAGAAACAGCGAAGCCGACGGCACGGCGGCGGTGCCGATGGACACCAGGGTGGTCATCAGCGCGATGGTCACATAATCGCTCATCGCCAAGTCGATCCCAGTCGCCTGGGCCGCGAAGAGCGCGACGATCCCGACATAAAGCGCCGTGCCGTCCATGTTCACGGTCGCCCCCATGGGCAGGACCGAGGTCGCCACCGCCGGCTTGATGCCGAGATTGCGTTCCGCGGCGGTCAGGGTGACCGGCAAGGTCGCGGCGCTCGATGAGGTCGAATAGGCGACGAGTTGCGGGTCGACGACACCGCGCAGGAAGGTGATCACCGGCAGATTGGCCAGGAAGCGCACAAGCCCCAACTGCGTGATGAAAATGTGCAGCAGGCAGCCGACATAGACCGTGACGGTCAGGGTGAAGAGGCTGGTCAGCGTGTCCACGCCCTTGGTCGCCGTGACCCAGGCAATGAGCGCGAACACCCCGAACGGGGCCAGTTCCATGATCATCAACGCGACCTTCAGCACGACTTCGGACGCCGAGGTGATGACCTCGGCGACCGGGCGGCCCTTGTCGCCGGCGGCCAGAATGCCGGCGCCGAGCAGGATCGAGAACACAATGATCGGCAGGACCTGGCCGTCGGCCATGGACGCCACCGGGTTGCTCGGGAAGATCGACAGAATGCTGTCGGCGGCCGAATTGGGCTGCGCCTGGAGCGTCTGCGGCGTGGCCCCCGACAGATCGACACCGATGCCCGGCTGCAACAATGTGCCGGCAACGAGACCGATGGTGATGGCGCAGGCGGTCGTGAACAGGAACAAGCCGACGGCTTTGACCCCGATCGACCCGAGCCGCGCCGGGTCTCCCATGGCGATCACGCCGGCCACCAGGGTGGTGAAAATCAGCGGCACGACCAGCATCCGGATCAGCCGAACGAAAATCTGACCGATCAGTTCGAATGTCTCGACAAGCCAGCCCTCGGACGCGCCCGACAGATTGAGCAGATAGCCGACGACGATGCCGAGAATGAGCGCGCCAAGCACGCGCTTCCAGAGTTTGATGCCGAACCAAGCCTTGAACATTCTAATCCCCTCTATCGGCCTCACGCCGCTGTGTCTGTGTCAGGGTCTGGGCCGAGCCTATCACCACCAGACCGATCCGCTGAATTCGTCAATCCGGCCCTCAAGATAGAACAAATCGTTCTCCAGGGACCGGCGCTCGTCGCGGGCCCGCTCGATGTCCCGGCGCCGTTTCCGGATATCCCGCTCCAGGCGGTCGGCCTCGTCGGCGGGCACCCCGGCGGCCAGCCGGTCACGCTTGCGGTCGATTTCGTCGCGCCATTCGCGAATGTCCCGGCCGATATCGTCGATCTCGTCGCGCAGGTCCTCGGCGTCGCTGGTGAGGTCATGGAGGCGGCGGCCGTCCTCATAGGCGGCGCGGAATTCATAGTCGAGATCGGGCGGGCACACGCCATGATAGGTGTTGCCGTCCGCGCCCTCCTCGAAGCCGCGCCGGGGCTGGCAATACACGGTCAGGCCCTGCATGCGCCCGTCCTGGTAGAGGCTGAGATCCGGGGCGATCCCGACATCGGCGCAGGCCTTGCGATGATCGGCGATCCGGCTTTCGGGCCGGCCATCGACACCATCCTCATAGCCGATCGTGCGCCAATCGGCGCTCCGGCACTCTTCCTCACTCAAAGTGGCGCAGCCCATGAGCCCCAGGCTCAAAATGGCACTGCACACGGCGAAGCGCCGCGCGCTGTCCAACAGTGTCATCGGTTCGACCCCTCTTACGATGGAAGCGGCAGGGTTGCGGCCCGGCGTCACGGCCCGGGTACCCCTTTTCGGCCCTGGCGCCGGCGCAGTTTGGCCGAATCGGACGCGCATTGCACGGCGCTTCGCGCTTCCGGCGCGCGCGGCTCATCAAATCTGCCGAAAGAGCTTGCCACCCTTCTGCCCTGGGGCGTACAGTTTGGGCGGTTGGGAGGACCGGCGTGCACCGACCCCATATTCGGGTCATTCTGCACTTCGGGGGCGAAAGTTGTCATAAGAGAAACCTGCCGGCGGTTGAGGAGTGGCTCAACCGATTACTTGATCTGTGCCATATCCTGGCAAGCAGAGAGCGCCCACGGGCTTGGGATTGTCTTTGCAAGACCGGAATGGCAGAGGGACCAAGGATCCGGCATTGGTCAGGATGTGGATCATGCCCGCTCGAGGGATTCCAGTCGCGTTCCGTGGTTCAAACCCTGACAATCGCCGCTTTTGCGTCCTCGCCGCGCCGGTGGCCTCGAACGCGTTATGCTGCCCCGAAGTCCCCCGTTTTCCTCACCGTTTATCCGGGTCGACCGCGCCGCCGTGACCGCCCCTGCGCCGGCGCCGCGCATTTGGCGCCATTCTTGAACGGCTCGCCAAAGCAAACCGCGCCCGCCGTGCCGCACTGAGCGGCCGGGGGCAGAGAACCAAAAGGGGCAGTGATCGAATGTCCATGCTCGACGTCATCGTGGAATATGATCAGGTGGACACGGATCATCTGGAACGGTCGGTCCGCGGCCTGGAGCGCGAGGGCTATCGCATCTGGCTGAATGTGCCGACCGACGATGGGGAAGCGGCCTACAAGGCCCTCGCCAAGCGCGCCAGCCAGCGCATCGGCCTTTATTCGGTCTATTCCGAAGATCCGATCGGGCTCGACGATCTGATGGACGCTGTCCAGGAATTCGGCCGCCAGACCGGGCGCGATCATGTAATGGACACAGGCGCGCTGACTTTGTTTGCGTGCCTGCGCGGGTCGCCTCAACTCCCGGCCACGTTTCAGCGGGTGCGGGCCTGGGAGATCAACGGCGCGCGCGCGGACAATGACAGCCAGATGCGCCGCAAGGTCGCCGTCGATCCGGCGGCGGACCCGGATCGCGACGCGCAGAGTCAGCCGGCCCCTGCGCGGCGCCCAACACTCTTCAAGGAAATGATGGTGGCGCCGCCGTCCGGCACGCGCGCCGCGCAATCGGCGACCCGCCGCGGCTTTTCAGTCAATCTGCCGCGTCAGGTGCAGTCCGACGACGGCGGCAATTACATCCCTGCGACCTTTCAAAAGCCGGCCCAGCCGGTGGCACCGCGCGTCGCCGAGCCCGCGCCGGCCCCTGCTCCGACGGCTCCGGTCGAGCCGCCGCCCCCGGCCCGTCAGACCGCTGCCGCGAGCACACCGCCGCCGCGCCCGGTTCACCGCCACCGAGAGTCGGCGCCGGAACGGCTGAAAGCCTCGCTGAAAAAACCAAGCCTTGTGGACACTCTGCATCTGCTGTCGGGCCTTGCCCTCGGCACCTCGTTCGTGACGCTGGTGATCTCGGCGGTGATCATGTCGGGCGCGCGCAATCTGACGCCCATGGGCGTCATCGCCATGGCCGTCCTGTGCGCGCTGGCGCCGCTGGTTCTGTTCTTTGTGTTGAAGACCTTCGAAGCGCGGGCCCGGGCGGCGGCCGGACGGCGCGGCGATGACAGCGGACCGGCCGGACGGGTGCCAGCCTGACCCTGCGTCAGATGCTCCGTCCCGCACGTGAGAGCTGACGGTACAGACCTTTACACCGGACCTCAGGCGCCTTTTCGAGGTCTGAGGCCTAAGTTTGCTCCCGGGCACCGGAATTATTCCGGGCGTAACGCGTTGTTCGGGGGTCACGGGTATAAAAAAACCCGGTACGAACGAGGGGCTATCTATTGTGTGCGAGCGACTTTGATTATAGTCAGTTAGCCACACGAGGTGTGTTATATCTCCACGTCACAGATCCCTTGGAGTGAGCACTATGCTCTTTGGGGGGGCTGGAGAGAACGACATCGGCTCCGAAGGCAACCTGTTATGGAGAGGGTTAACACGATGCTGAAGAATACTCTGCGCGTTTCCGCCGCGATTTTCGGTCTGAGCCTGCTCGGCGCCTGTGCGTCGCTCAGCGAAGAAGATCGTACCTACATTGAAAATGCCAAGTCGCAGGCCAGCGCTTCTGCTTCTTCGTCCGCTCGCAGCGCCGAGTCGGCTGAAGCTGCTGCCCGCCGCGCCGAAGCCGCCGCTGCGCGCGCTGAAGACGCTGCTGCCCGCGCCGAAGCGATTTTCAATCGCGGCCTGCGCAAGTAATTCCGCCACGCCCTCGGGTGTGACGACAAAACCGGCCTGGAGCGATCCAGGCCGGTTTTTGTATGCCTCATGTTGTATGCCTTAGGCCGATGAGACGCTGCCCGGCGTTGAACCGCCGGGCATGGGCTCAGCGAGCGCAGGGGCTCAGCGGGTGACGCGCACCGGGATGCCGCGCCGCTCGTCCACGGTCCGGTAGACCGCCGCCCAATCGACCCGGCCGATCTCCTTGCCGGCGGCCTCGAAGACCTGCTCATCGAGATTGGCGATCTCCTGCTTCTGGATCGGCTCGCGGAACTCAATCTGGTCGATCTCGTCGCCGAAGGGATGCACTTCCATGTAAAGCTCGTTGTCGATCCAGCCGAATTTCACCGGCTGATCGGTGATCGCGACGGGAACGCCGACCTTGAGCATCTGGAAGAACTGCTCCACATCCGCCGGATACATCCGCACACAGCCCCGGCTCACCCGGCGGCCCAGGCCCTCGGGCTTGTTGGTGCCGTGGATCGCGTAGCCGTCCCAGCCGACCCGGATCCGGTAATCGCCCAGCGGGTTATCGGGACCCGGCGGGAATGAATAGGGCGTGCCGGGATTGTCGGCGTGATAACTCTTGGTCGGAATCCAGGTCGGGTTCTTGGTGAGTTCGGTCACCCGCTCGATCCCGATCGGCGTCTCATAGGCCTCGCGGCCCACCGAGATCGGCCATGACTGGGGCGCGCCGCCATCGGGCGGGAAGTAATAGACCCGCAGATCGCCGAGATTGACCATGATCCCGGGCCCGGCATCTTTGGGCAGCAGATGCTTTTCGGGCAGGACCAGCACCGAGCCTTTCGGCAACAGCCACGGATCGACGTCCGGATTGGCGGCCAGCAGTTCGACATAGCCGATGCGGTAGCGCATCGCGATGTCGAGCATCGTGTCGCCTTCCTGCACGTAATAAAGCTGTAAATCGCCAAGGACATCGCTCGCCAGCGGCCCCTCGCCCTCCGGCGGCACATTGGCCTCGGCCTTGTGCGGCGCCGGACCGCCGACAACCATGGCGGCGACCGCCCCGATCATGCCGGCGCGCAGCCACCCGCCCCATACTCTTGTGCCGTGCTGCATGACTCTCTTCCTCGCATTACCCATGCCCGGCCCCGCCGGACACCTCTTCATCTGACAAAATATAGGCAGAAGCGATAATGCCCAAAGCCTTAACAGACCCGAGACCGTCAGGTTGCACACAAGTGTGACCGGCGGCGCGGGTCGCGGTCCCAGGGTCCTGGGTCCCAAGCCGGCCACGGGTTGCTTGCCCTCGGCCCTCTCGGCCTGCAAGACTTCTGCCCAGTGATTCGCGCGGCGCGGGCCCGGCATGGGGCACAGGCCGGCCGCCGCGGTTGCCGTCCTGGGGGACGATCCATGCATCCCTTAAGCGGGGCCGATCTCGGCACCTTATGGAGCGTCTTGTCGCGCAGCGGGGGCATCGCGCCCAACCGCCTCGCCAAGACCGCGGGCATTGTGGGCGCGGCCGTCGGCCGCCTGCCCTTCACCCTGGCCGAGCGGGCCTGGCTCGCCGGGCGCCTGCCGCCGCTGGAGGAGTTGCCCGCCCCGGTGTTCATCCTGGGACACTGGCGCAGCGGCACGACCCATCTTTACAACATCATGAGCAAGGACGCGTTCGGCTATGTGCCGCCCGTCGCGACCGGCCTGCCCTGGGATCTGATGCTGCTGGCGCGCATGGTTCGTCCGCTGCTGGAGAAGGCGCTTCCGGAGCACCGCTATATCGATAATATTCCGGTCACGCCGGATGCCCCTCAGGAAGACGAGATCGCGCTGGCGAATATGACGCCGGTGTCCTTCTATCACGGCATCTATTTTCCCAAACAGTTCGACGCCTATCTGGACGAGGGCCTGTTTTTCGACGGGTTGACCGCGCGCCAGATCGGCCAATGGCGCGAGCGCTTCGAGTATCTGATGCGCAAACTTTATGTGCACCAGGACAAGAAACGCCTGTTGATCAAGAACCCGGTCTATACCGCCCGGGCCGCGTTCCTCCATGAGATCTTTCCGGACGCCCGGTTCATCCATATTCACCGGAACCCCTATGCCGTGTTCCTCTCGATGCGGAATTTCTGGCAGAAGCTTCTGGCCGAGTTCGCGCTTCAGGACTTTGCCCATGTGGATATCGATCAGACCATTCTGAGCGTCTATACCCGCATGATGGGACAGCTTACGGAGGATCTGGCGGCGATCCCGGCCCATCTCCAGATGGAGCTGTGCTATGACGATCTCGACGCCGACCCGCTCGGCAGCATCCAGCAGATCTACACCACGCTGGGAATCGACGGATATGAGGCGGCCCGGCCGGTTTTTTCGGCCTATCTCGACAGCGTGCGCACTTATAAGAAGAACGCCTTCCGCTGCGATGACGACGCCGCCGCGCTGGTCGAAGCCCATTGGGGGCCGTTCCTGAAACGCTGGGGCTATACCCGGCCCGGCGCCGAGCCCGCGCCGGCCCCTGGCGTGTGAGGCCCGCAATGTCCGGCTCCTTCCGCGGTGCGCGATCCCTCCGGTCATGGCGCGCTCTTGGCCTTGGACTGGCCTTGAGCCTCATGGCGGGGTGCGGCGGCGAGGCGCCGCAAGGCCCCGTCGAATTGGCCGATACCGCCTGCCGGCCCGTAACCCTTGTGGATGCCGTCGATGGCCACGCGGTGACGGGGGCGGAAGATCTCGCCGTCGATCCGGCGAGCGGCCTGGTGTTCATTTCCGCCTTCGACCGCTTTTCCCTGGAAGATGCTCTGAAGGCGGATCAGCGCTTCCTGCCGCGCGGCGGGCTCTATGTGGTCCCGTTTCAAGATCTCGTTTATCGCGGCGGCGACCGGGACCGGGTCGAGGTGCGCGATATTCTCACGCCGCTGCTGGGCGAGCGCGAGATCCGGCCCCACGGGATCGATCTATACACCGGGCCGCTGGGCCAGCGGGTGCTGGGCGCAGTGGTGCACCGGTATGAGCGCACCGGCCTCGGCGAGAGCGAGCGCTGGGAGCGGATCACCGGGATCGAGACCTTCACGATCACGGACGCCGGGATCGAACACAGCGCGAGCATCGCCCATACCAGCCTGTGTCAGGCGAATGATCTGGCGATCGTGGGCCCCCGCCGCCTGCTTGTCACCCGCGACCGCGGCACCTGCGGGCCGGATACCTGGATGGAGGATGTTCTGGGCCTCAAGCGGGCCCGCGTGATCTTCGTCGAGGTGACCGAGCAAGGCGGCCTGGACCGGGCGCCGGTTCCGGTCGCCGACCGGATCGCCTTTGCCAACGGCATCGCCATCGACCGGGAGCGCCGGCGCCTTGTGGTCGCCGCCACGCGGGACCGGACCCTGCTGGTCTATGATCTCGACACGATCCTGTCGGGCGCGGGCGGCACACCGGTCGGCAAGGTCGTGTTGCCGGGCGGCCCCGACAATCTGACCATGGCGGGCCCGGACCGGGTGATCGCGGCGGTGCATCCCTCGCTGCTCGATATCGGGCTCTACCGCAACCGGTGGCTGGACCGGACCAGCGCCCCCAGCCGCATCGTCAGCGTGGATATGCGCGATGCGAGCCAATCGGTGGTGTTCGACGATGCCGACGGCAGCCGGTATCCGGCCGCAACCGTTGGTCTTCAGTATAAGGACCACATGCTGCTGGGCAGTGTCGGGGCCGATGGTCTGCTGATCTGTCACCGGCCCACCGGCGGAGACAGCTGAGCCATGGTCACGCTGGTCACAGGCGGCGCGGGCTTTGTCGGACGCCATGTGGTGTCCCGCCTTGTCGATGAAGGCGGCCCGGTCCGGGTGCTGGATCTCATCCGCCCGGATCGGCCGGACGGCATCGACATCGTCACCGGGTCGATCACCGACAAGGCCGTGGTTGAAGAGGCCATGCAGGGCGTGCACACGGTCATTCACTGTGCCGCCAATCCCCATCTGTGGTCGGGCGACAAGACCGTCTTCGAGACCGTCAACCATGGCGGCACACGCCGGGTTTTGGACGCCGCCCAAGCCGCCGGCGCGGCGCGCTTCATCCATGTCTCGAGCCTCACCGTGCTGGTGGGCAAGACCATGCACGGGCGGGTCCGGACGGTTTCGGAGACGACCGCCCTCGGCGATGAGGATATGCTCGGCCCGTATCCCTTGTCCAAGCTGCGGGCCGAACGGGCCGCGCTGGGCGCCAACGGTCCGGCGTTTTCGGTCAGCGCGGTCCTGCCGACCCTGCCCGTCGGCCCCGGCGACGCGGCCATGACGGCCCCGACACGGATGATCCTGGATCTAATCAACGGTGCGATCCCGGCCTATCTCGATTGCGTCCACAATATCGTGCATGTGGACGATGTGGCCGAAGGCATTCTGCGGGCGCGGACCCAGGCCGCGCCGGGTGAGCGCTATATCCTCGGCGGGCAGAACATCACCATGGGCGATCTGGTGCGCCTCTTGGAGCGTCTCACCGGCGCGCCCATGCCGCGCTCCCGCGTGCCCTATGCGGTGGCGCTGATGGCCGGACATGTCGCGGAGTTCTGGTCCGACCGGGTGAGCCGCACACCGCCCCAGGCGCCCCTGACCGGTGTGCGCCTTGCCGGCTGTCCCGTCCGCTTCGATACCGCCAAGGCCCGCCATGTCCTCGGGCTCGCGCCCCGGCCCGCCGAAGATGCCCTCAGCGACGCCATCGCCTGGCTCATGGACCAGGGGCTCGTCACGCGCCCCCTGCCCGGCTTTATCCGTTAAGGCTCTTTGCTCAAATCCGAATAGGTGCGGCCCTTCCAGGCGCCGCCGCGCCCCTGCCAGTGCCGCAGCGCCGAGGATACCGTCATCGCCGTGTAAAGACACGCCGCCAGGGGCAGGGCCACTCCCTGTAGCGCGGATCGTCCGTACAAACGCAGGGTCGGCGCATAACTCACGGCCATGGCGATCCACACCGCGAGCCCCAGACCGGCGGCCAGCATCGAGCCATGCCAGGGCATGGTCAGCACCAGGACCGGGCCTGTCAGGTAAACCAGCACCATGCCGAGCAGCGTTCCAGCCAGGAGCAGCGGCGAATAGTCGAGTTGGGCATAGGCCGAACGCGCGACCATGGACCAGACCGAGTCGAGCGACCGGTTGTCGCGCTGGGAGGTGAGTTCACGGGTCAGGCCCAGCCAGATGGCATGGCGGGGCGGAACACCTTTCATCAGGCGGGCCAGGGTGCAGTCATCGATCAGGGCCGTCCGCATGGCCTCGAACCCGCCGGCGGCCGCGAACACATCCCGGCGCGCGAGCATGCAGCCGCCCGCCGCTCCGGCCACGGAGGATCGCGGATCATTGACCTTGGGAAACGGGTAGAGCATCTGGAAGAAGAACACGAAGGCCGGGATCAGGAGGCCGCCCCACAGCCCCCGGTCGTCGAGCCGCGCCATCAGCGACACCAGCACCCGGTCCTCCTCCTCGGCCTTGGCCACCAAACGCGCGAGCGTATCCGGCCCGTGCACGATGTCGGCATCGGTGAAGAGAACATAACGGGCATCCGGCGCGATCCGGTGGCTGGCATCGAGCCCCGCCCGCTGGGCGGCGATCTTGCCGGTCCAGCCCGGGGCCAGCGGCGGCGCGGCGATCACATGGAGGCCATGGCGGGTCCCGGGCACCGAGACGGCGCGGGCGTTGTCCGCCGTGCCGTCGGCACTCGCGTCATCCACGAGAATGACGCTGAAAGACCCCGGGTAGCGGCTGCGCAAATGGCTCTCGATGCTGGCGGCAATCACGTCCGCCTCGTCGCGCGCGGGGATGACCGCTGCCACAGCCGGCCAGACGGCCCGCTGCGGCACCAATCCCGCCCGCTCGGCCGCGAGCCACTGATCGGCCCGCCAAAACCGGCCATGGGCCGTCAGCAGATAAGCCCAGGCCAGCGCGGCCAGACCCGCCAGCACCAAAATCACGTTCATCGGCTCCTGCTCCTCGCCTTATCGGTGCGATCCATCCGTGACCATGGCACACCCGGCGCGCTGCGCCCGCATGCCGGTCTTGTGCCCCGCGTTACCGCCCGATAGGCTTTGATTCCAATGCGTTCCAAGCGCCAGGGAAAACTCCGGGTCATCATGCATCACGCCGAAACCACTGCTGCCGCGGGCCCGGATCAGGGCGGCGGACCGGAGACCCCATCGGGCAAGTCGTCCGATGACGAGAATTTCCCGGTCGGCTCCTTCCTGATCGCGGCGCCCCTGCGGCCCCATGTGGCGACATTCTACGCCTTCGCCCGTGCGGCCGACGATATTGCCGACAATCCGGACCTGACGGCCTTTGAAAAGGTCGAACGGCTGAACGGACTCGAGACGGTCCTGACCGGCGGCGAGGCGCCCGGCCCCGGCTTCGAGAAAGCCTTGGCCCTCAAGGACAGCCTGGCCCAATGCGGGGTCACCGATCAGCACGCGCGGGACCTTCTGGAAGCGTTTCGTCAGGACGCGGTCAAACTGCGCTATGCCTCCTGGCAGGAATTGATGGGCTATTGCGCGCTCTCGGCCAACCCGGTGGGCCGCTATCTGCTCGATCTGCACGGCGAATCGCCAGACGCTTATCCGCAATCGGACGCCTTGTGCACGGTGCTTCAGGTGCTCAATCACTTGCAGGATTGCGCGGACGATCAGCGGGAGTTGCACCGGGTCTATATCCCGGACGACTGGATGGCGCTCGAAGGCGTCTCGATGACCGATCTCGACAACGGCGCGCTCGAGCCCGGCATGCGCCGCGTGTTGGACCGGATGCTGATGGAAGTCGATGTGCTGCTGGCGGAGGCCGACAATCTGGCCGGCGTGCTGAAAAGCCGCCGTCTTGCGATGGAATCGGCGGTCATCGTCCGCCTGGCCCATCGGTTGAGCGCCAAGCTGAAAGCACGCGACCCCCTTGCCGAGCGGGTCGCCCTGTCCAAGGTCGATTTCGCCGTCTCCGGCGTGCGCGGAATGGTCGAAGGCCTGTTCGGCCCCCGGAAGGCGGCGTAAGCGATGTCTGCGAGCGAGTTATCCGCACCCGGTACCGCCCCAATGGATCCGCACGCCGCGCCCCCGCCGGTCGATGAGGAGACCGCCAAGCGCCATGTGCGCGATGTTGTCGACCGGTCCAAGACCTCTTTCGGTCTGGGCATGCGCATTCTGCCGCCCCACCGGCGCGATGCGATGTATGCGGTCTATGCGTTCTGCCGGGAGATCGACGATATCGCCGATGAGGACGGCACGCGTGAGGAGAAGCACGCCGCCCTGGCCGACTGGCGCCGCGAGATCGACGCGCTTTACGCCGGACACCCCACAAAGCCGACCGCGGTTGCCTTGGTAGAGCCGATCCGCGCCTTTGATCTGGCACAACAGGAATTCATCCTGCTGATCGAAGGCATGGAGATGGACGCCGACGGCCCGATCCGCGCCCCGAGCATGGACCGGCTGATGGCCTATTGCCGCCGCGTGGCCGGTGCGGTGGGCCTTCTGTCCATGCCGATCTTCGGAGCACCGCCGGGCGACATGTCGGACCGGTTCGCCCTGGCGCTGGCCGATGCCCTTCAGCTCACGAACATTCTGCGCGATGTGCGCACCGATGCGGATATCGGCCGGCTTTATCTGCCGCGCGATCTCTTGGAGCGGCACGGCATCGACAGCGATGATCCGGACACGGTGGCGTACCATCCGCGCGTGACCGCCGTCTGCACCGAATTGGGGGCCCATGCCCGCGCCCGCTTCACCGATGCGCGCACCGCCATGGCCGAGATGGACGACTGGCGGGTGCTGCGCCCGGCGCTCCTCATGATGGGCGCCTATGAGGCGACCCTGTCGCGCCTGGAGGCGCGCGGGTTCGATCTGTCCGCCGGTCCGGTCCGCCTGTCCAAGCTTGAAAAGCTGCTGGTCGCGCTGCGCTATGCGGTGGCACCGCCGCTGCGGGCATGAGCGCGAGGGGGCACACAGCCATGGGCACGGTTCATATCGTCGGCGCCGGGCTTGCCGGCCTGTCCACGGCATTACGGCTGACCAATGCCGGCATTCGGGTCAAGATCTATGAAGCGGCCGGCCATGCCGGCGGGCGGTGCCGGTCCTTCGTGGACAAAGCCCTCGGTACCCTGATCGATAACGGCAACCATCTGATCATGAGCGGCAACCGCTCGGCGCTGTCCTATCTCGATCTGGTGGGCGCGCGCGATACCATGATCATGCAGCCCAGAGCGGCCTATGGCTTTGTGGATATCGGCACCGGCGCGCGCTGGACCCTGCGCCCGAATGCCGGGCCGTTGCCCTGGTGGCTGCTCGATCCCAAACGCCGGGTGCCCGATACGCGGTTGACGGATTATCTGGGAGGGGCCGGCGTGGCCCTGGCCGGGCGCGGCCGCACCGTTGCCGATGTCCTGCCGCTTACCGGCCCGCTCTACACCCGGTTTTGGGAACCGCTGGTGCTCGCGGCGCTCAATACGACCGCCGATGACGGCGATGTGTCGCTGCTGTGGGCGGTTCTGAAGGAGACATTCCTGAAGGGCGAGGCGGCATGCCGCCCGATGATCGCCCGTGAGGGGCTGGGGCCGAGCTTTATCGACCCGGCGCTGGCGTTTCTTACACGGCGCGGAACCGAACCGCAGTTCGCGCGGCGCCTTGGGGGCGTGACGGTCACGGATGGCCGGATCGCCGCGCTTGGCTTTCACAATGGCGAAGAACCGGTGGGTCCGGACGATCAAGTCGTGTTCGCCCTGCCTCCGGCCCGCGCGGGCCAGGTGCTGCCGGCACTCGATCCGCCGGGCGATGGCGGCGTCATCGTGAATGCCCATTATCGCCTGGCCAACCCCTTGGACACAGGCGAGGACATGCCGTTTATCGGCGTCATCAATTCGCCGGTCCATTGGATCTTTCTGCGCGGCGATATCGTCAGCCTGACGATCAGCGCCGCGGGCGCACTTGCCGACGAGCCCGCGGAACTGCTGGCGCCGCGCCTGTGGACCGATACCGCCAAGGCGCTCGGGCTCGGTCCGGATGCGGCTTACGAGACCGCGCGGATCATCAAGGAAAAGCGGGCCACCTTCGATCAATCGCCGGCCGGCATCGCCAAACGGCGCGGCCCCGGCACGCATCTTGCCAATCTGACCCTGGCGGGCGACTGGACCCGCACCGGGCTACCGGCCACCATCGAGAGCGCCATCCGCTCCGGTGAGCAGGCCAGCGCCCATGTGTTGCGCGCGCTCCGGCAATAAGGACAGGACTCATGACCGATTTCATCGGGATCGTCTGCGGACTGAAAAGCGAGGCGGGCGCTCTTGGACCGCTGCGCCATCACCCGAAAATCCGCGTTGCCGTGTCCGGCGCCAGTGCCCTCCGGGCGGCCGATCGGGCGCAGGATTTGGTGCGCGAAGGCGCCAGGGGCCTGTTGAGCTTTGGGGTTTCGGGCGGTCTGTCGGCGCGCGTCGCGCCGGGCGATCTGGTGCTCGCAACCGATATTCTGTGGGGCGATGAGCGGCTTGCGGGCGATGATGGTTTTGCCGATGCGCTGAGCGGCGGGGCGCTTGCCTGCGGGATCGCGCTGCATTTCGGCCCGGTGCTGGGCTCGGACCGGATCATCGGCAGCGCGGGCGAGAAAGCGCGGCTTGGCCAGGAAACCGGCGCGCTCGCCGTCGATATGGAAAGCCATGCGGTGGCCCAAGTCGCGCAAGAGGCGGGCGTGCCGTTCGGCGCGCTACGGGCTGTGGCCGACCCGGTGGACCGGGTTATTCCGGATGCGGCCCATAACGGCGTGTCGCCGGATGGATCGGTCCGGCCCTGGCCGGTGCTCGGGGCCGCGCTGCGCGACCCCGCGGTCTTTCTTGATTTGATGCGCGTCGGTCAGGACAGCGCCGCGGCCCATAAGGCCTTACGCCGCTGCGCCCGCAACCTCGTCCCGCTTCTTCTTCGGGTCGTGAACATCGGATAGCTGATCCTTCACGATGTCCTCATGCACGAAGTCGGCGGGACGCTGATTGGACAGATCGATTTCCGGCGCCATCGGACCTTCGACGCGCGGGCCGCGCATGGCCACCCAGAACGACTTCAGCGGATTGTCCAGCATGTCCTGAACCGCCGTCGGCTCATAGCCGCAATGGGCCATACAGTCGGCGCACTTTTCATACTTGCCGGTGCCGTAGCTGTCCCAGTCGGTGGTGTCCATCAGCTCACGGAAGGATGAGGCATAGCCTTCGCCGACCAGATAGCACGGACGCTGCCAGCCGAAAATGTTCCGGGTCGGCATGCCCCAGGGCGTGCACTGATATTGCTGGTTGCCGGTGATGAAATCCAGATAGAGCGGCGAATGGCTCAGGTTCCATTTCCGGCCCTTGTCACCCTTTTTCAGGATGTCGCGGAACAGGGTTTTGGTCTTCTGCCGGCTGAGGAAGTGGGCCTGATCCGGCGCCCGCTCATAGGCATAGCCCGGAGAGATGGTGATGCCCACGCCCAGCTCGGTGCAGTAATCGAGGAACGCGGCAACCCGGTCCGGGTCGGCGCCATCGAAGATCGTCGCATTGGCATTGACCGTGAAGCCTTTTTCACGGGCGACCTTGATCGCCTTGATGGCCCGGTCGAACACGCCGTCCTGACAGACCGCCTTGTCATGTTCTTCACGCAGACCATCCAGGTGCACCGAGAAGAACAGATATTCGGACGGCTCGAACAGATGCAGTTTCTTTTCCAGAAGCAGGGCGTTCGTGCACAGCGACACATATTTCTTGCGGTCGGTAATGCCCTTGACGATTTCACCGATCTCCTTGTGCAGGAGCGGCTCGCCGCCCGGAATCGAGACCATGGGCGCGCCGCATTCATCGACCGCTTCCAGGCATTCCTCGACGCTCAAGCGCTTGTTGAGGATCGGATCGGGATAATCGATCTTGCCGCAGCCGGCGCAGGCGAGATTGCAGCGGAACAGCGGTTCCAGCATCAGGACAAGCGGGTACTGCTTGCGTCCCATCAGCTTCTGTTTCACCAGATATGCGCCGATGCGCAGTTGTTGTTTCAACGGGACGCCCACGAGCCCCTCCTTTCGTCAATCATCGAACACACAGCGGCACACCCGCCCGGGGGTCACTCACTGCCCCAGGTCGCGGCACTGCCATGGCTTTGCGGCACATCGGCCAGTTCCGGCGGCAGTTTGAAGTGGATGTTCTCTTCCACCCCTTTCAGGATCTCGACCGTCACCTCGCGGAACGCCCGCAGACGTTCGATCACGGCCTGAACCAGAATCTCCGGGGCCGAGGCACCGGCGGTCAGGCCGACGGTCTCGACGCCGTCAAGCCAAGCCGGATCCAGCGCGGCCGCGTCCGGAATGAGATAGCTCGGCACGCCGTCCTGGGAACCGATCTCGGCCAGACGATTCGAGTTTGAGCTGTTATGCGCGCCGACGACCAGCAGCAGGTCCACCTGGCCGATCATCTCCATGACCGCTACCTGACGGTTCTGGGTCGCGTAACAAATATCGCGCGTGTCCGGCCCGACAATGTTGGGGAACCGCTCCTTCAGGGCGACGATCACGTCCTTGGTGTCGTTCACGCTCAAGGTGGTCTGGGTGACATAGGCCACCCGGTCGGGATCGGCGACGGTGAGGTCGGCCACATCTTCCGGCTCGGACACCACATGCACCTTGCCGGGGATCTGGCCGAGGGTGCCTTCGACTTCCGGGTGGCCCAGATGACCGATCAGCACGACCTCGAAGCCCTTGGACACGTATCGTTGGCCCTCCCGGTGTACCTTGGTCACCAACGGACAGGTCGCGTCGATCACCTGAAGCTCACGCTCGGAGCTGTCCTGCTCGACCTTCTTGGCCACCCCATGGGCGGAAAAGATCGTCACGGCCCCCAAGGGCACTTCGGCGACTTCCTCGACGAAAATGGCCCCGCGGCTTTTCAGGGTCTCGACCACATGTTTGTTATGGACAATCTCGTGGCGCACATAGACCGGTGCGCCGTATTTCTCGAGCGCACGTTCCACGATGTCGATGGCGCGTTCCACACCGGCGCAGAATCCGCGCGGCTTGGCCAGAACGACTCTCAACGGCGGCTTGGCGTCTGTCATCTCGTCCCCCACGGGCGCTCGGCATTCGGTAAAATGGGGTTCGGCGAGCGGACCGTCCGGCAATCCATCCCTGATCGCCCGTCCGTCTTGCCCCTCTCCATCCATGCTGCAGATGCGGCATCTCGCGCAGCCATATATCACAAGTCGACGGGCTTGCGACAAGGAGAACACCGTAAATTCTCTGTCAGCGGTGTATTCGGTAGAACCAGAGTATGCACAAGATATGAATGGCGCAGCCTCACACCTCCCAAAATCGCAAAAGCCCAGTCTTTTATTGATGGTTCTGCGAGCAGACGGGCCAATCGGCGCGTAAAATTGCGGCACCCAAGGAGCGGTGGCGGCCGGCGGGCGGTCACACTGTTGGGGCACGGAAAATTAGTAACCCCGCCTACAATGCGCCGAATCCGTCATCGTAACCGCGCATACGGTTTGGTATGCGTCCGGTCGTAACCCAGCATACAAAACCGTGGGCGGAGGAGCGTCATCCGGACAGCCGCATCGGGCTGACCATGACCCTACGCAAGGCCATGGACGGCGCGCGTCGGTTTCCGTATTCATACGGCACCCTTTATAGCGGTATCGCGGCGCCGAGCCGCCACCGCCAAAGATGAAGCGAGGTCGCAATGTCGGTAAGGCCATGGCGTGACATTATCCGGCGCAAGAGCCGTCAGATC
>CAZHDI010000003.1:0-27986 GCA_964531285.1 uncultured Alphaproteobacteria bacterium
ATGATGCGGGCTCAAGGCTGCACCCTTTGCCCTTTTACCCTCTTACCCTTTTCATTCGCCGCGCGTCAGCGCGGCGCGCGAAAATTTGAGGCTTGTCTCCGGTGCCGGCTGACGCCGGCATCCTCGCATGAAGCGGGCTCAAGGCTGCTCCCCTTTTACCCGTTTCCTGGGGGCTCCAAATGGGGGTGAGCGCGAACGCCCCCATGGCCGATGACGAAGTCCGCGCCCGCCAAACCGTCATGCCGGACAAGCGCAGCGCAGATCCGGCATCCAGAGGCGGTGAACTCGATGGTCCCGTTGGGGTCGACTGTCCCGGCCCTGGATTCCCGCTTTCGCGGGAATGACGCAGGCGGATGGGATTTGGCTTTCTTTTGCGGCCGGTCCGTTGTCCCGGCCCTTCGAGACGGCCGCCTTCGGCGTTCTCCTCAGGGTGAGGAGATTTGAACGTGTGCCTCATCCTGAGGGCGAGCGTCAGCGAGCGTCTCGAAGGATGAGGCACAGATCCGGACGGTTTCAACAGCCTATGACGGGTCCCGCCCCTGACCCGACCCGATCCCGCGCCCCAGACCGATGGCCGTGTCGCCGAACCGTCCGCGCACCAAGTCCATCGCGCGCTCGGCGGCCGAGCGGCGGGTCTGATCTTCCGCCAAAAGATCGATCTGGCCCTCGGCCGCGGCGGGGCTCAGATCCGACAGCCCGATCCCGATGAGGCGATAGGCGGTACCGTCGATCTCAGGGGCCAGAAGGTCGAGCCCGTGCTCATAAAGCACATGGGCCATCTGGGTGGGGCTGGCCAGCCGGCGCTGGCGCGAGCGCAGTTTGAAATCGGCGGATTTAAGTTTCAGGCTCACCACCTGGCCGGCCATGCCGCCGGCTTTCATCCGGCCCGCGAGTTTCTCGCACAAGGGCCACAGCCGGGCGCGCAGGGTCTCCAGATCCGCCACATCGTCATTGAACGTCGTTTCATTGGACACGCTCTTGGCCGGCCCGTGGGGTTCGACCGCGCGGGCATCGAGCCCATGCGCCAGCCGCCAGATATGCCGCCCCATGGAGCCGTAAAGTTTGATCAACGCGGCCTCTTCGCGCGCCTGAACATGGCGGATATGGGTGATGCCGTCGCGTTTAAGGCGCGCCTGGAACGCCGGACCGACACCCCAGATGAGGCCCACCGGCTGTTCGGCCAGGAAGGTCAGGGTCTCGGCCCGGCCGATCACCGCGAAGCCGCGCGGCTTGTCGAGATCCGAGCCGACCTTGGCCAGGAACTTGTTGTGGCTGAGCCCGATGGAGACGCTCACACCGATCTCGCGCTCGATCCGGGCCGCGAGCTTGGCGAGAGTCACGGCGGGCGGTGCCCCGTGAAGGCGCTCCGTGCCCGTCAGATCGAGAAACGCTTCATCGAGGGACAAGGGTTGAACCAGCGGGGTCAGCGCATCCATCAGCGCGCGGATCTCCCGGCTGACGGCGACATATTTCGCCATATTGGGCTTGATGACCACCGCGTCGGGGCAGGCTTTGAGCGCCTTGAACATGGGCATGGCCGAGCGCACGCCCGACAGCCGCGCGATATAGCAGGCGGTCGAGACAACCCCGCGCGTGCCGCCGCCGATGATCACCGGCTTGTCGCGCAATTCGGGCCGGTCACGCTTTTCCACGGACGCATAGAACGCATCGCAATCCAGATGCCCGATGGACAGATCGAATAATTCGGGATGGGCCAGGAGCCGCCGCCCGGCGCAGTGCGGACAGGTGCGCGGGCGCACCGTGAGGGCGGCGAAACACTCCCGGCACACGGCAGCGGGTTTCGCGGGCGGATGGACCGCGTCGGGGGGCGTCGTCACCGCGCGAGACCCGTGTCTTGGGGCCAGAGCCAGGCGGCGCCGCGCACCCCGCTGGAATCGCCATGCCGATTGCGCACCATCCGCGTGCGGATATCCGCCGCCAGAACGAACGGCACCATGAGGCCCGGCACCGTTTCATAAAGCCGGTCGATATTGGACATCCCGCCTCCCAGCACGATCACGTCCGGGTCGAGAATATTGACGATCTGCGCGAGCGCCCGCGCCATGCGGGTCTCATAGCGGGCAAGCGTGGCCGTGGCCGCCGCGTCGCCCCGGTCGGCGAGCATGGCGATCTCCAGCGCCGTGGCCTTGGTGCCGGTCACGCGCTCATGATCGGCGGCCATGCCGGGTCCCGACAGCCAGGTCTCGATGCAGCCCACGCCGCCGCAATAGCAAGCGGGCGCGCTCGCCGCCTCGATCAGATCCGGCCAGGGCAGGGGATGATGGCCCCATTCCCCGGCAATCGCGTTGGGCCCGGTGAGCACATGCCGGCGCACGACGATGCCGCCGCCGCAGCCCGTGCCGACGATCACCCCGAACACCACCTCGCCGTCCGCGCCCGCGCCGTCCATCGCCTCGGACAAGGCGAAACAGTTGGCATCGTTGGCGACCCGCACGGGCCGTCCGAGGGCGGCGGCGATGTCGCGGTCGAGCGGGCGGTCGTTGATCCAGGTGGAATTGGCGTTCTTGATGAGACCCGTGGCCGGGCACAGGGCGCCCGGCAGCCCCACGCCGACGGTGGGCGGTCCCTCGCTGCTCAGGCCGTCGAACCCCGTGACGAGACCGGCAATGGCCCGCACCGTGCCGTCATAATCGCCGCGCGGCGTGGCGGTGCGTTCGCGCCGAACGGTCCGGCCCGCATCATCGAGCAGGATCGCTTCGATCTTGGTGCCGCCGAGGTCGATACCGATACGCATGACAAGCCTGATCGCCGGTTGGACGCGCGTCGTCTCGAGTATAGAGCCCGTCACGGGTCCTGGGCCAGCCGGTCAGCACCCGGCGGCGGTGAGCGCGTCATCGAGCACCGATTCGATTTCCGCCCAGGTGCCGCAGCGATGGTCGGCGCCCGGTGCGGTGCCGATCAGCGGAATCAGGCGCGGTTCGGTGACCACATGCACGCATACGGTTTCCGGCGCATGCGCGCGCACGGACGTGATGTTGTGCGGGATGTCGTCTAGGAAGAAACAGGGCCGCCCCGCGCGCGCGATGAGCGCCGCCACCGCCGGTCCTTTCAGGCCTTCATTGGCGATCACCGGAAAGGGCAGATCGTGCGCCGCGAGATTGGCCTCGCGCTGGGGTTTCACGGCCAGGGCCACATTGGTGAGAATCACCACCTGGGCCCGCGCGCTCATCCGGCTCAGCACCGCACTGGCGCCCGGCAGGGCCTCCAGACCGTGGGCGGCCGTCTCATCGGCATAAAACCCTTTGAGGAGCCCCGTTACCGCGTCATCGGCCACCACCGCGCCGGTCGCGCCGTCTTTCACATTGCCGTGAATCGCAAAGCTGGTCAGATCGAGCATCAGCCCGCGGCCTTCCAGATACCGCTCCAGCCCGTCGATGAAGCGCAGCAGGACCTCATCGGCATCGGAAATGATCAGCGGGCGGCTCGGATCGAGCGGAATCGCCGCGATCTGATCGGCAACGAAGGCGGGAACGTCGGACATCAAGGCTCTCACAAGGTAGGAAAATCGGTGCAATCGCCCTGCGGCAATTAAGGATGCCATAAGGGCTCGTCGGCTAGGCTTGCCGAACTGATGGCGGCGCGCAAGGGCTGCTATGATCCCCGGCAGGGGCGGCAGGGTGTGCCGTTTTGGAGTTTGTTAACCCTCTTGAGGTGCTCTAACGGCTCGCAAGTGCGGGCTCGCGGGACCAAGGGGGTAGCGGGCTCGGGTCGGACGGCCTTTTCAAGCGCAGATCGTGCTGCCGCCATGATGTGGGGTGTGGGAGTCATGGACGCAATGGCGAAGACGGTTCTGATCGTCGAGGACAACGAGCTGAACATGAAGCTGTTTCATGACCTGCTCGATGCCCACGGCTATGGAACGCTTCAGACCCGGGACGGCATGGAGGCGCTCGACATGGCGCGCCATCACCATCCCGACCTGATCCTGATGGATATTCAGTTGCCGGAGGTTTCCGGGCTGGAGGTCACCAAATGGATCAAGGACGATGAGTCCCTCAAAGAAATACCGGTGGTCGCCGTCACGGCTTTCGCCATGAAGGGTGACGAGGAAAAAATCCGCGAGGGCGGCTGCGAGGCCTATATCGCCAAGCCAATCTCGGTCGGGCAGTTCCTGACAACTGTCCGGCAGTTTCTCGATTGAGGCGCCATGACCGGTCGTATTCTCGTTGTCGATGACGTCGCGCTGAACCGTCAGCTGTTCGACGCAAAACTCTCCACCGAGTATTACGACGTGACCTGCGCGGCCGGCGGGCACGAGGCTCTTGAGTTAATTGCCGAGCGCGCACCCGATCTTGTGCTGCTCGATGTGCTGATGCCGGATCTCGATGGGTTCGAGACCTGCCGGCGCATCAAGAGCGATCCGGACCTGTCGCATATTCCGGTCATCATGGTGACCGCGCTCGACGGCGCGAAGGACCGGGTCGCCGGTCTTGAGGCGGGGGCGGACGATTTCCTCACCAAGCCGGTGGACGACCTGGCCCTGTTCGCGCGGGTCAAGAATCTCGTGCGCCTCAAACAGATGACCGACGAATTGCGCAAGCGCCAGGCGACCGGCGAACGGCTGGGCGTCGTGGCCGGGTTCGATCTCGACGCCATCGACGGCTCGATCGCGGGCAGCAGCATACTGGTCATCGACGATGACGAGGACAGCCTTCAGATCCTGGCCGGGATGCTCAAGCGCTGCGCGGATCTGCGGCTGGCGCGGACCGCCGACGAGGCTTTCGAGGCGGTGGGCGAGGGCGTGTTCGATGTGATCCTGCTCAATCTCGATCTGCGGGATGCGGACGGTTTGCGGCTTCTGGCCCAACTGCGTTCCCAGGAAAATGCCCGCGCCATCCCCATTCTGGTCCTTTTGGACAAGGACGACAAACCGCGTCTGGCGCGCGCGCTCGATCTGAATGCCTCGGATTATCTCATCCGCCCTCTGGAGCCGAACGAGACCACGGCCCGGGTGCGCTCGCAGATCCGCCGCAAACGCTATGACGACCGCCTGCGGAGCAATTTTCAGCTCACCATGGAAATGGCGATCAAGGACCAGCTCACCGGCCTGTTCAACCGCCGGTATATGGAAAGTCAGATCGGCCATTACGCGTCGCGCAGCATGGAAAGCGGCGGGGCGCTCTCTGTACTGATCATCGATATCGACCATTTCAAGTCCATCAATGATCAGTACGGCCATGACGCCGGCGATATGGTGCTGTGTCAGGTGGCCCGGCGGATCCAGTCGGGCGTGCGGGCGATCGATCTGGCCTGCCGTCTGGGCGGCGAGGAATTTGTGGTGATCATGCCGGACACGGCGCTGGGCTTTGCCAAAATGGTGGCTGAGCGGGTCCGCGCGGACATGGCCGCCGAGCCGTTCGAGCTGGGCCGCGACAGCGGCAGTGTCCCGGTGACCATCTCCGTGGGCGTGGCGAGTATCGCCGGGACCTGGGACAGCGTCGCCGATCTGCTGCACCGGGCCGACAAAGCGCTCTATGCGGCCAAAAACGGCGGGCGTAACCGGGTCGTCACCGCCGACCGCGCCGACGCGGCCTGAGCAGCGCTTCCAGCCAACCTGAACCTTCGATACACTGTGGCGCCAATGACGGCCGGCCGCGCGCAGGCGCCGCCGCAGCAAGGGAACACAGTGGCATGGTCAGGGTCTGGGCTGGAGTGTTGGGCCTCGTTTTCGGGATATGCCTGGGGCTGGCCCCGCTGCTGGCGGTTGCCAGCTATAGCGGTCCGTCGGTGGCAGGCGGTCTTGCCGGACTGCTGGAGAACCACGGCGCCGTGATCGGTCAAACGGAGCGCGAGCCCGCACTGAACCGGACCGTGCTGAGCGCCGTCGACTGGCCGCTCGCCGGCGGCGGGGCGTTGACCGTCGACTCGCTGGTTTATGACGGGGCGCTCGACGCGCCCGGGACCATGCGTCTGTCCGGTGTCAGCCTGCGCCTGGCGGATGGCTCCACGTTTTCGGCCAAGGGCATGGCCCTGACCGGTGCGCGCCTTGTTTCCGGCGATGCCGAGAGCGCCCCCCGCTTGGTCTTCGACCGCGCTGAGGCCGTGATGGCGGCCATGACCGGTGCGGCGCCGTTGTCTGTGACCACCTTGACCCTTGAGCATGGCGCGCTTCGGCTCGGCGGCGGACCGGGCGGCATCATCGAACTCGATCCGGTCCGCACCCGGATGGCCGCGGATGGCATCGACATCGCGGCGGCGGATCTGAAGGCCGTTCTGCCCCGGACCGGGGCCTTTGCCGGCTTGGGTGAGATGATCGCGGCCATGGGCTTTGAGCGCATCAATGCCAATGGCGCCATCGGCTTGACCGGTGATGTACTCAGCATCGAGATGGATGCCGACGGTTTGGGCGCGCTGATGCTGAGTGCCGATATCGCTTTTGACGAGACCGCCGGGTCGGAGCCGGTCGCTCTGGCGCCGGGTCTTATGCTGGGCGCGCGGGGCACGCCGTCGATTGCCGCGATGAGCCTCGATTATACCGATACCGCTCTGGCCAAACGGGCGCTCGATCTGATGGCGGCTCAGCACGGCACCGAGGCCGAGGTGATCGGTACGCGGATGGCTATGGGTCTGGCGCTCTCCGCCGCGCTTCTGGGGCCGGAGACGGCGGCCCGGTTGGAGCCTCTGACTGCGGGCTTGAGCGATTTTCTGCGCAAGCCCGAGCGCCTGCGGGTGTCGGTCACCAGCGAGATGCCGATCTCTGCCCATGTGCTCTCATCGGGCAAGGCCATAGACCCGTCCGTGCTGAAGGGCCTGACGGTCGATGCGCGCAGCGGCGGACAATGATCGCGCTCTACGGGTCCTTTTGGAAATGCTCTGTAAGGCGCATTTCCGAGTGCCTGGCCGGCCCGCTCCCCCTCCCGGCCACCCATTAAGGGTACCCTCGTGGGTGGCCGGAAGGGGGAGTGGGCCGGTGATGCCTCGTTTCCAAAACGCCTCTAAGCTGTCTTTAACTCGATCCACAAGGCCCGGGCGCAAGCGAGGAGCGCGTGATCGCTGGCCCGCCAGACCGCGGTGCCTGCGCTGTGTTTGCGCCCCTCCGAGGCCAGATACCAGCCCCCCACCACGCACGCCGTGCCGGGCGCGGGCCGCTCAAGGATCTGTGCCGACAGCCGCCCGAGGAGTTTGAGGCCGGTTGCGGCGCATTCCTCGATGGCAAAGGCCCCGGGGCAGTCGAGCGCCGCCCAGATGATTTCCGGGCGGACCGTTCCGGTCTCGTCCACAAGCGTGTCGTCGGGCGTCCAGGGTGCGGCAACAAGGCCGTTCGGCGCGCCGGTGACCGGACCGGTGAACAGGCGCAGGCCGTCACGGGGTGCCCGTGCCGTCCCGCAGGTGAAGCAGGTCGGCAGAGGATGCTCGTCCCGGCAGCTGTACCGGGTCACGGCGTCTTCGGCGGCCCCGAGATCCGGCGCGGGCGGGCAGTCAAGCTGCGTGACGACCCAGCGGGCGTCCGCCGCCAGCGTCTCCCCGTCATAGAGGCCGATGCCATGCGCCATCGCGCGCACGGTCAGGGGCGTGTCGAGCGGCGGCGGACTGCGCAGGCTAACCTCCGGCCAGAAACCGCGCGGCCCGGGACCGAGGCGCGCTGCGAGCCGCCCGGCGACATAGCCGCCATTGCCGGACGCGGGCGGTCCGTTGAAGCGGCCCGGTATGACCAGATCGGCGGCGGAAGCGGCGGACATGAAGCTCTCCTGAACCGGTGGGCGTTGCTTAACCCGGTTTTATCCTCGAGCCCCTATCGTGAAAAGGGACGGCCGACACGAGAGGGACAGTCTGAGGCGCGCATACCGGGGCGGATGCGCGCAGGCAAGAGGTATGCGAATGACCGTGGCGCGCAAGGCAGACAGCTATGATCCGCTTCGTCCGTGGGCAGCGGATGAGGCGCCGGACCGTTTTACCAGCTATCTGACGGCGCTGAATTTGATCGAGCGGCTGCACCGGCAGCTTCTCGATGTGATCAAGGACGAGTTGGACCGGATCGGCCGGTCCGATCTCAACGCCGTCCAAGCGCTGCTGTTGTTCAATATCGGCGATGCCGAATTGACGGCGGGCGAGTTGCGCACCCGAGGGCATTATCTGGGCTCGAACGTCTCCTATAATCTCAAAAAACTCGTCGAGTTCGGTTATCTGCATCATGCCCGCTCCGAGACCGACAAACGGTCCGTCCGCGTGAGCCTGACGCGCTGCGGGCGCGAGGTGTGCGATGCCATAAATGGGCTGTTCGAGCGCCACATGAGCTCGATCCGCGAGGCAGGCGGCATTCAGGATCCCGACCTTGCGAGCCTGACGGTCACCTTGCACCGGATGGAGCGGTTCTGGCTCGACCAGATCCGCTACCGGCTGTGAGGTGAGGCTTACGCGGAGGGCGGTGTACGGATGACCAGATTACGGATCTCGGTCATGTCTTCCATGGCGAAGCGCACGCCCTCGCGGCCAAGCCCGGACTCCTTGACCCCGCCATAGGGCATGTTGTCGACCCGGTAGGACGGCACATCGCCGACCACGATGCCGCCGGCATCGATACGGTTCCAGGCGTCGAGCACCTTGTAGAGATCGCGTGTGAACACCCCGGCCTGAAGACCGAATTTGGAATCGTTGACTTCATCAAGGGCGTCTTCGAAGCGGGAGAACCGGCTCAACAGCGCGACCGGCCCGAACGCCTCCTCGCGATAGGCGTCCTGGTCGCGCCCGACCCCTTCGAGCAGGGTTGCCTCCAGCATGGCACCATCGCGATGGCCCCCGCACAGCAGCGTCGCCCCCCCGGCCACCGCCGCTTCGATCCAGCCATGCAGACGCTTGGCTTCCCCTTCGCTGATCATCGGACCGATGAACGTATCCTCGTCCTTCGGGTCGCCGGCGATGAGCGACCGGGTCTTTGTGACGAGCTTGTCTTTCAGCGCATCGTAGATCGCGTCATGGGCGATGATCCGCTGTACGCCGATGCAGGACTGGCCCGACTGGTAGAACGCGCCGAAGACGATCCGGTCCACGGCGTCGTCAAGATCCGCGTCCTGATCGACGATAACGGCGGCATTGCCGCCGAGTTCCAGAATGACCTTCTTCTTGCCCGCGCGCGCTTTCAGATCCCAGCCCACATCGGGCGAGCCGGTGAAGCTGAGCAGCTTCAAGCGGTCGTCGGTGGTGAACAGCTCCGCGCCGTCCCGTGAGACCGGCAGCATCGAGAACGCGCCCTTGGGTAGATCCGTCTCGGCCAGCACCTCGGCGATGACGAGAGCGCCCAGCGGCGTGCGCGAGGCGGGCTTCAGGACGAAGGGGCACCCCACCGCCAGGGCCGGGGCGATTTTGTGGGCCGCCAGGTTGAGCGGAAAATTGAACGGCGAAATGAAGGAACACGGACCGATCGGCACGCGCTTCCAAATGCCTTGGTAATCCTTGGCGCGCGGGGCGATATCCAGGGGCTGAACCTCGCCGGTCATGCGCACGGATTCCTCGGCGGCAATGCGGAAGGTATCGATCAGCCGCGAGACCTCGCCCCGGCTGTCCTTGATCGGCTTGCCGGCTTCGATGCACAGCATCATGGCCAATTCATCCGAGCGCTCGGTGAACCGGCGCACGCAGTGGTTCAGGACGTTTTGGCGCTCATAGGCGGCCATGCGCGCCATCGGGGCCGCCGCCTCGACTGCGGCGCCGATGGCCCGGTCGATGGCGGCCGCGTCGGCCAGCGCCACCCGGGTCGCCGTGTCGCCGGTGTATTTGTCCGTCACCGCCAGATCGGTGTTCGCATGGACGGGCGCATTGGCAAGATAATAAGGATAGCTGTCTTTGAGACGGGTCATCGAACGGTCTCCTTGGAAACGAAGGGGAGCAGTGGCGCGCGCCAGTTAGATCTTGGCGCTCAGCTCACGGATTTCATGGTGCAAGATGCGGTCATTCTCCGAATAATCCACCGGACAGTCGATCACATGAACGCCCTTGGATGACAGGCATGTCTCCAGCAGCGGCTTGAGCCCCGCGGCGCTGTCCACCCGGTGTCCGTGGGCGCCATAGGCTTCGGCGTATTTCACGAAATCCGGATTTCCGAAGGTGAGGCCGTAATCCTGAAAGCCCATATCGGTCTGCTTCCAGCGGATCATGCCATAGGCATCGTCGCGCAGGATCAAGCAGGTCATATTCATGCCAACACGGACCGCGGTTTCCAGTTCCTGGGCGTTCATCATGAACCCGCCATCGCCGCAGATGGCCAGCACCTTACGGTCCGGGAACACCAGATGCGCGGCCATGGCCGACGGCAGACCCGCGCCCATGCTGGCCAGCGCATTGTCCAACAGCACCGTATTCGACATATGGGCCTTGTAATTGCGCGCGAACCAGATCTTGTAGACGCCGTTGTCGAGCGCGATGATGCCGTCCGACGGCATGACGTCGCGGATATCGGCCACCAGCCGCTGGGGATAGACCGGGAACCGGTCGTCGTCCGCGCCCTGGGCCAAGTGTTGTTCCGCATGGGACCGGACCGTCATCATACGGTCGAACGTCCAGGACTGCGGAAGAATGTCTTCCTTGATCTGCCAGATCGAATTGGCGATATCGCCGATGACCTCGATCTGCGGGAAATAGACCGGGTCCACCTCCGCCGAGCGGAAGCTCACATGGATGACCTCCGGTCCGCCAGGCACCATGAAGAAAGGCGGCTTTTCGATCACGTCATGGCCGACATTGACGATCACATCGGCGGCCTCGATGGCGCGGTGCACGAAATCCCCGCTTGAGAGGGCGCAATTGCCCATGAACTTCTCATGGCGCTCATCCACGACGCCCTTGCCCAACTGGGTCGTTATGAACGGAATGCCGGTCTTGTCGATGAACTGGGTGAGCATGCGCGCGGTCTGTTTGCGGTTGGCGCCCGCGCCGATCACGATCAGGGGCGAGCGGGCACTCTCCAGTTTTTTCACCGCCGCATGAACCGCCTTTTGCTCCGCGATCGGACGGCGCTGAAGGCTGGCCGGAATGGGCCGTGCGTCGGTTTCCTCGGCGGCGATATCCTCGGGCAATTCCAGATGCACCGCGCCGGGCTTTTCCTCTTCCGCCAGACGGAACGCCTCGCGCACCCGTGACGGCAGGTTGCCGGCCGAGACGATCTGGTGCGTGTATTTCGTGATGGGCTGCATCATGTCCACCACATCGATGATCTGGAAGCGGCCCTGTTTGGAGGATTTGACCGGTTTCTGACCGGTGATCATCATCATGGGCATGCCGCCGAGTTGGGCATAGGCCGCTGAGGTGACGAAGTTTGTGGCCCCGGGGCCGAGCGTGGACAGCGCGACTCCGGTCTTGCCGGTCAACCGGCCATAGGTCGCGGCCATGAAACCGGCGGCCTGTTCATGACGGGTGAGGATGAGTTTGATCTGTGTCGAGCGGGAGAGGGCGTCGAGAAAATCCAGATTTTCCTCGCCCGGAATACCGAAAATATACTCAACGCCATGCTCTTCGAGCGCGGCGACGAGGACGGACGATCCAGTAGACATAATGATCCTTGCTGTGGGGGGCTGTGGGGGCTGGTGAGCGATAGGGCGCGGCGGACGGGGGTTAAGGCCCCATGATGCCGCGATAGACGCCTGGCTCGGTGAAGGCGTCCCGATGGGTCTGGAACAGATCGATAAGGAACGCCTTCAACTCGTCGGCCGACCGGCCGCCGCCATCGGCCATCTCATAGACCGGAACAGGCACGCCGTGCCGCTCGGCGAGGGCGTTCAGGTCATCGGCCATACCGGCGTCGAAGGTGGCATACAGACGAAACCCGGTGATGCCGGTCATGGTGGTCCAGCCGTTATCCACGCTGCCGGTCTCGACCTCGAGAAAGGCATAGGCATAAGACGCGTCCGGCCCCTCGGCCGGGTCGGTCTCGGGCTCCTCGAGCAGCGCGCCGTCATAATCGAGCCGCTGGCTGGCGGCGGGTCCGTCCATCATCAGCGGGGCGACCTGGGCCAGATAGAGCGTGCCGTCTAGCGGCACCAGCCCGATGCGGTAGAGCATCATGTCCGGCATGGCGGCATCGGTCCGGTGATGGGCCACCAGGAAGGTCATGCTCTTGGTGCCGAACTGACGGATCTCAAAGCTGTCCTCGTCGCCCTTGTAGACCAGGTGCACGAGCGGCGCGCGCACCAGACTCTTTGGCCCGAACAACGGCTTGTGGGACGCGATATAGCAGCCCGTCAGCGCGAAAATCATGAAACCGGCCAGGAGGATACGGCCGATGGAGCGGATGGCGGGACCGGCGGGCGCGGGGCATGTCATGGCGGTGGCCTCCCAGAACAGGGCAGGTCAGCCCGGCGGCGCGGCGGGACCGGCCCAGCATGCATCTTTGAGATGCCGAGCCTAAACGATATGCTGCTTTGAAACCATGGGAGGGTGCGGCGATGCCGGGATTGGCGAAAAATGTGATCGCGGGGGCGCTGGTCGGAGCGGTTCTGGCCGGAGCGATTCTGGCCGGGGCGCCGGGCGCGGCGATGGCCGCGGGCGGCGGATCGGGCGGCATGCAGCAGCGCAGTGTCGAGAATATCGACCCGGCTGAAGAATACCGGGCCGGCGTCGCGGCGCTCCAGACCGAGGCGTATGAGGATGCCGAAGAGGCATTCGAGAAGGTGCTCAAGGTCGCGCCCGACGATCCCAACACGAATTATCTCATGGCCCTTGCCCTGATCGGTCAGGACCGGGCCTCGCGCGCGCGGCGCTATCTGCGCAAGGCGATCCGCGAGCGCAAGGATTTTGTCGAGGCGCGGCTGTCCTACGGTCTCATTCTGGTCGACCGCGAGGATCTCGACGACGCCGGCGAACAGCTTGCCGCGCTGGAAGACATTTTGGCCGCGTGCGGCACCGGCTGCGAAGACGACCGGCGGGCGCTGATCGAAGGGGCCGTCACCGATCTGCGGACCGCGATCGAGGGCGGTGGTACGGAGGATTCGCAGGATGAAGCACGTCTGCCGATCCCGGAGCATTTCGCCGACAATACCGAAGGTGAGGGCGCCTATCGCGAAGCGGTGGCCCTGATCAATCAGGAGCGCTTCGAGGACGCCATCGTCCTTTTGGGGCGCAGTGCCGAGGCAAGCGGTCCTCACCCGGACATTTTCAACTATCTGGGCTTTGCCCATCGCAAGCTCGGCCGGGTCAAAGCGGCGCGCGGGTATTACGACCGGGCTCTGGCGCTCGATCCGGACCATCGCGGCGCCACCGAATATCTGGGCGAGCTTTACCTTCAGACCGGCGATCTCGATGGCGCCAAGGCGCAATTGGCCCGGCTCGATGAGATCTGTGCGTTCGGCTGTCCCGAACGGGACGATCTGGCCGCACGGATCGCCGAGGCGGCAGAGGCGCCGTGATCCGGTCCGGTCCCCGTCTGGCGGGCGCGGTTCTGGCCGGGATGCTGGCTGGGGCCGCCCCGGCACTGGCCATGGACCACAGCGAGCGGCGTCATACGCTGGCCGCCGCAGCCTGGCTGGCGCCGGGCAGCGATCCCGCCCAGGTGCTGACCGCCGCTCCGCGCGAATGCAGCGCCCCGCCAACCGATCCGGATACGGCCTTTCGCGTGGCGGTCGGGCGGGCGGCGTTCCGGGATCCGCGCCGTCTGGGCGGTCAGGCTGCGCGCATGGGGCTGTCCTGTCAGGCCTGCCATCGCAACGGCCACGGCAATCCGGCGTTTCATCTGCCGGGCCTGTCGGATGAGCCGGGCACGGTGGATGCCACCCACGCCCTGTTCGGGCCGGCACGGGGCGACGGCGCGCACAACCCCGTTCCTATTCCCTCGCTTTATGACCGGGCGCCCGCGGGCCCGTTCGGCCGGCATGATCCGCTGCCGGATCTTCGCGCCTTTATCCGGCGGGTCATCGTCGAGGAGTTTTCCGGGCCGGAGCCCGATGCCGTCGTGCTGGATGGGCTGGTTGCGTATGTCGAGCGGCTCGAGACGCCTTGTGCCGATGCGCCCGTGCCGGTCACGGCCGATGCGGCGCTGGCCGATATTCAGGCCATGCTCCGGATGGCTCTGGGTGCGCAAGACAGCCAGAGCGAGGCCGGACGGGCGGCGCTGGTCTCGGGCGCGCGGTCGGCGCTCGCTGGCGTCCATGAGCGATTTCCGGACCATCCCGGCGTCCAAGCCCGCCTTGCCGGGATCGGACGGATGCTTGGCGGGGACCTTGATCCCGCCCAGGCGCTGGCGGCTCTGGAGACGCTGGCGCCCGACATTCTGGCGGCCGAGCCGGACAGCCTCTACCGGCCGTCCGGTTTCGGGAACCCGTCCTCAGAAGTCCACTGACGCACCGACCAGAACAAGGCGCGGCAAACCGGGGCGCAGGCCCGCCGGCCGCCGCGCGACCGCATAGTCATTGTCCAGAAGATTACGCACCGATGCCGTGAGCCTGACGCCGTCGGCCACGTCGGCATAAGCGCTCAGATCCAGGACGGTCCGTGCCTCGATCAGGCGGTTCGCCGGGATCGGGCCCTGGCCGGCCTCGGTCCGCACCTCGTCCACATAGGACAGGGCCACCTCGCCGCCCCACCATGCGCCCTCGACCCCGAGGGCAGCGAAGATCTGATGCTCGGGGATGTAGGGCAGCCGATCGCCGTCTTGGACCGTGCCCCAGGGATCGAACGCGCTCTCAAAGGACGTGCCGAACTCCGCCGATGTGTAGGTGTAGGCGATGCGCGCGGGCAGCGCGACCGGCAGATCCAGCCACGCCGCGATGTTCAGCCCGCCGGTCAGCTCCAAACCCAGCACATCCACTTCGCCGCCGTCGAACTGATCGCCGATATCGCAGCCGCCGCCGGTGGATGCCGTGCAGGTCCCCAGAATGTTCGTGTAGTCACTATAAAAGCCGATCGCTTCCAGATGGGTCGCGCCCTTGCGATAGCGCATGCCGGCTTCCCAGTTGACCGCGTCCTCCGCGTCGGCATCCGAGGCGCCCGGCGAGGGCGGGGCGAAGCCGCGATGGACGCCCGCAAAGGCCGACCAATCCGGGGTCACCTTGTAAAGCGCGCTGATCCCCGGAATGACCACGGTGACGCTGTTGTCGCGGCGGGTGCGGTTGACGCCGGTGCGCTCCGGATCGGCTCGCCCGAAGTCCTCGCGCTCCAGATCGATCTGTTCGACCCGCACGCCCGGGACGATGGTCCAGCGGTCCGTGGTGATCGTGTTCTGGATATAGCCGGCAAGCGCCTGGGCGCTGTCGATGCGGTTGGACTCCGTGCCCGGCGTATCGCGCCCGGTGCGGACCAGTTGCCCGCGATCCATCCGGAACCGCTCATACCACTGGAACCGGTCCACCTCATCCTCATGCCAGCGCAGGCTGGCCTCGATATCGTGGCGCAGGCCGGCAAAGCCGGTCTCATATCCCACGATCGCCTGGACGCCCTGGGCATAGTATTCGCGATTGTTGTGTTTGAGGATCACCGCGCCGTCGGCACTCACGAAATCCCGCTCGCCCACGATGATCTCGACGGCATCGGCGTTGGCCACGGGATCATCCAGGATCGCCGAGATCGACGTGCCGCTGCGCCCGCTATTGGTGAGCGTGCCGGCCGGGTCGATCCGGTCCAGTTTGAACCAGTCGCGGGCGAAATCGGTGCGATAGGCGACAAGACCCAGATCGAGCCCGTTGTCGAAAGCGGCAAACCAGCGCGCCGAGACCTCGCTGTGCTCGGCGTCCATCAGATCGTCCTGGCTCGCCCGGTAGCGGCGGAACGGGTCGGCCTCGAAATCCGCATCGGTCAGCCCGAGATAGGTCTCATCCGACTGTTCGTCCGAATACTGCACTTTGATGGTGAGCGATTGATCGACCGGCGCGCCGGGCTGGCTCTCAAACCTGATCTTGCCGACATAGTCTTCGATGAAATAACCGGTATCGCCGCCGCCATCGAGTTCCTTGAAGCCGTCCGTGCTGTCGATAAAGGCCTGACCCAAGACCGAAACGGCCACCGGCCCGGCTGAGCCGACCGGACCGCCGATGATCCCCTGGCCGCGCAAGGTGCCAAACGAGCCGCCGCTCAACTCGATTCGGCCGCTGCGGGCATCGGGGACCGGCATGGACGTGAAATTCAGACTGCCGCCCTGGGTCCGCGGGCCGTATTTGATGGTGCCCGGCCCTTTGGTGATCTCGACCCCCGCCATGCGTCCCACATGGGGGAAGTAATAGGCGGACGGATCGGCGTAGGGCGCCGGGGCGATCAGAATGCCGTCTTCCATCAGCGTGATCTTGGACGACCGGTCGAGCCCGGTGCCCCGGAAGCCGATATTGGGCCGCAACCCGAAGCCGTCCTCTTCCTGAATATTGACGCCGGGAACCGCGCGCAGCGCCCGGTGAATGTCCACATAGGACTGGCGGCGCAGGTCTTCCAAAGACAAAAGATCGGCCGCGCCGGCAATGCCGTCGGCGGCTTCGACGCTGGCGACCACCACAAGCCGGTCTTCCGGCGCGGTCGTGGCCGATTCGGCCCAGAGCGGTGTCGATGTCAGGAAAGCAGCGGCAAGCGCGGCGCAGGCGCGCGCGGTGCGGCGAGTCATCAAGGGGTCCCCCGGGGGCTCTAAGTTTTGCGTCTCATTATCAAGACAGCCGGGGTAGCAGAGCCTCGCCCAAGATTGCAAGTCATTCTTAAGAATTGCGCGCCAGTGGCTGGAGATGGCGTCACCGGCGTGGTCGCCAAGCCACAACAGGACAAGCCACAAAAAGAGACCGCGCCGCTCCGGTCGTCAGGCGGGGGGCAACCTGAGGGGAAAGACCGGAGAGCGCCGTCTGCATATGGAGGCGTCACGCCCGAGGGGGGGAAGGGGCGTGACGCCGGTCGTTTGGGCCTTAAAGCAGCCCAAGCGTCAGCAAAAACACGATGGTCACGCCCAGATACCAAAGGGGCACACCACCAACAGGATTTTGACCGTTTTGCATCTCACATACTCCCAGTTCCGAGGCATGACTGCCATCAAGGCTGTTACGCGGTCACGCCCCTATCCGTTGCGTTTAATGGGCCGTGACGGTGATGGAACGTGATCCTTCCTTAAGAACTACTTACCAGCCGTTCGGTTCCTCCGGGTTCTGTTCAGAGATGTGACTGTTACGGAGGAAAACAAGATCTTCTCCAGTCTTCCGGCCCGTAACCTCAAGCATTTGTGAGTTTGTCTCACATCCGCTTTCACTTCAGTCCATCCCGTAAAGGGTTTCACCCTTGTCTTCCGGTTTGTCGCCAGGGCGTTGTTCAAGTCCACCCTGTCTATGCTTGCATTAAGCCTTTCGATGATGGCGCGATTGCGACCCCTCAATGGCGTATTAAGGTGTTTTAACGGCTGTGCCGCCCAATCGGTCCATCGCCTCGAAAGCCTTGGCAAATGGCTGTTCCGGCCACGTCCACCGGGGCTCATGGACGGTTCGGGCGCAAAATTCATGACCCGAACATGGCACGGCGGACACACTTCTCGAGCGCATCCGCCGCATGTCAGCGGTCCCCGGGTGTCCTGTTCTTGTGAAAACGCGTTTAGCTTAGGAAATCCGTTGGCCGGCGCCACCGGGCATCGGTTTTACCGCCTATGCGGGAGTCGCCAGGCTCCGGCGATCCCTCAGGCGGTCTGGGCACGCGGGGGCTCAAGGATCGGCAGCGCGCCGCCGCAGGCCCCCGCTATATCCGCCGAAGCAATGCCGCTCAGCCAATATCCCGCGACACGCGCGGCGATCGGTCCGCGCAAGGCGCTATGGGCGGCCATGCCGGTCATATGGTCCGCTGCCGGCAAGGCCAGCGACTCATAAACGGCTTGAGCATCGCCGTCGGGATCTTGGGTGCAGGCTTCGGGCGGCACCCAGGTCATCCAACGCGCGCTCGCCGGGCCGGTAATGGCATCGGACAGGCTCACCTGCACCGTATCCCAATTCGTGTACAGATTGAGAATCGCACCGAATCGCTCCGGGTCGAGACGATAGGCCAGCACATCGCCGCCCGGCGCGCGTGCCACGAAATGGGGGCAGGCCAGAAAGACCGCACGCTCGATCCGCACGCGTGTCCCAAGCGCACGGCTGCGGCTGGCGGCCTTGACCACATTGGCCCCATGGCTGAACGCGACGATGCGCAGCGGCTCGCCCGTCAGGCTGCTCAGCACCGTGAGATAATGGGCCAGATCGTCCGCGCCGGCGGTCCGGGCGATCGACATGTTCGCTCCGGACCAGGCGAAATGACCGTTCTGAAGCGGGCGGGCGCCCTTTGGCCCGGCCCAATGCCCCCAGCGTTGGGTCAGGTCGGCGACGCGGGACACCGGCTGTCCTGCAACGCACCAGACATCGTGATCGCCGGTCTGGTCGGTCATGGCCCCGGCGAGGGCGTGAATGAAGCCGCCGGGGGCGTTGGAGGCATGCCACCAGGTACCGGCCGGGCCGCCGTCGATCCCCTTGGTGCCGTGGACGACGATGGTGGTCATGGTCCTCTCCTTTCTGGCGCCCGGCGCGTCGGTGGCCGTCATTGCGGGCCATTATGGCACGCGGGGCCGCACTTTACCTGCGCTGAGGGCCGCAAATCCATTGTCGCGGGAGGGAAGCGCTGTATTTTGGCGCCTGACCGGTCCATGGCCTGGGCCGCCGCCCGATCCGGCCTTCGGCGCGCCGCACGGCCGCCTGGGGACCGCGACCCATTCATCAGAAGAGGGGGCCATCATGCCCGAAATCACACCGGAAACCCTTGAGACGCTGACGGCGTTTGTCGTCGCCTACGGCATGAAGGTCATCGGCGGCGTGATCCTGCTGACCATCGGCTGGCTGATTGCCGGCTGGCTGGCGGGGCTCGTGCGCCGCACGCTCAGAGCCTCCAAACGCGTGGACCGGACGATCGTGTCCTTTGTCGGCAGTCTCGTGCGCTATGCGGTCCTGACATTCGTGATCGTCGCCGTGCTGGGCCAGTTCGGCATTCAGACCGCCAGCATCATCGCCGTGGTCGGTGCGCTGGGTCTGGCCATCGGCCTCGCGCTGCAAGGCACCCTGTCCCATGTGGCCTCGGGCTTCATGCTGCTCGTGTTCCGGCCCATCCGGGTCGGCGATTACATCGAGGCCGGCGGCCATGCGGGCACGGTGGAGGAGATCACGCTGTTCACGACCGAACTGGCGACTCCGGACAATGTCCAGATCATCCTTCCCAACGGGGCGGTCTGGGGCAACGCGATCAAGAACTACTCGTTTCATGCGCGCCGCCGGGTCGATTTCACCCTCGGCATTGCCTATGGCGACAGCATCGATACGGCCATGGAGATCGTCCAGCGCATCGTCGCGACGGATGACCGCATTCTTCAGGACCCGCCCCATCAGGTGGTCGTCGGCGCGCTGAACGACAGCTCGGTGGATATCATCGTCCGGGTCTGGACCGATGCGGGCAATTACTGGCCGCTGAAATTCGATCTGACCAAGCGGTTCAAGGAAGGCTTCGACGCGGGCGGGATCACCATTCCGTTCCCGCAGACCGAACTGCATTTGGCGTCCGATGCGGCGCGCGCCCTGCGCGGCGTCGCCTGACCGGCGCCAACCTCGTCAGCCGACGCAAAAACGGGTGGCACCGGAGCCGGGCCACCCGTCTTTTTTTGGCTGTTCGACAGTGAGGTCAGAGGACCTGTTCGGCCGTGCTGGTCGTCTCGGTATCGGACCGGTCTTCCAGTTCCGCGATCAGCGCGTCGAACCCCCGCGCGGTGACGAGCGCATTGAACTCATCGCGCTTGGTCATCATGATCGAGGCCCCCTCGACGGCGATATCGACGATTTCCAGATTGCCCGCCTCATGGTCGCGGATGCGCCAATCGACGGTGATCGGTTCGCCGTTCTGCCGGTCGAGCCGGGTGCGCACAAGCACATCCTGACCGTTGAGCGAGACGATATCGATGACGCTCATATCGACCTTGGTCAGCTTCACGAGCTGCGAGGCGTAAAGACTGGTGATGTAGCCGGGGAACACCGCGTTATAGGCGGTGATCTGGTCGGGCGTGGCATCGCGGCGGTGCCGTCCGAGCATCAGCCGGCTGAGAAAATCGATCGCGAGACCCTCGGACAACAGATCCTGGAACGCGGTGTAGCGCTGATCGTCATCCATGGTCTCGTCATTGCGCACCTTGAAGGCGGCTTCCAGGAGCCCGCGCAGGAAGTCCGTCGCGCGCGCGGCCGGCGACTCCGGCTCGGGCGCGACGGCGAGCGTGAAGCGCAATTCCTTGGCGCCGTCTTTTTCCTCGATGGCATCGAGATCGCTTGGAGCGGTTTCGGCGTCAGCGCCGTCAGGGTCCAGGGTCGCGGGCGTGTCGGTGGGTTCGGCGGCCGTGATCTCGTCAGCCGGATCGGCGAGTGTGTCCACCGCGAGAGCCGGGCCGGCCCACAAAAAGGCCGCTGCCGCCATTGCAGATATGCCGGCGGCAAGGCCGGTCCGCGTCCGTCTGCTGCTGTGCGGTGCTGTTTCGGTCCCAGATCTCAACCCGTCAACGCAGTTCATCGCGGCCGTCCTCCTCAATTCCGGGTTCATCCAGGCCTTGAGCCCGCCAACCCGTTTCCATCGCAGTCCGTTTGCCTTGCGTGCCGATCACGGCGCGAACCGAAACCCTGACCTCATCCCACACGGGACGGGCGGTCAAGCGACGGCGTTGGCGAAATCATCCCGGATGCGGCACCGGACCACCGGCACCGCGGACCTCTCCATATTGTATGGTGGTCTACATTTAGCAACAGGCACAAATACGGCGTAAAGAGCGTTCCGCCGTCTCATTTGCCGGTCTATTGAGGGGGTTGCGGCGGAATGCGGCCCAAACGCTTGTCCAAGGCATCCATAGCAGCCGGCAACACCACCAGCGTACAAAAGAGCGTGAAAAACAGCGCAATGGTCAAAAGGGCGCCCATGCTGGCCGTGCCGCGGTGTTCCGAAAGGATCAGACTGCCGAATGAGGCAATGGTGGTCAGCGCCGAAAACAGCACCGCGCGCGGGGTCGTCGTGCCGAATACGGCGCTGTGCCGGGCCATCTGGCGCGAGCGCAACGCCAGGTGAATGCCGTTATCGGCCCCCAGTCCCACCAGAAGCGGGATCACGATCACATTCGCGAAATTATAGGGCTGGTTCAGCAGCACGCCCGTCGCGGACGTGAAAATGCCGGCCAGAACAACGGGTAGGAGAATCAGCACCACTGTGAAGAGGTCGCGCACCAGCAGCCACAGAATGAAGAAAACCGCCGATGTCGCCAGCAGGCTGGCCTGAAGCATCGACATGGACACCACTTCACCGGCACGCAGAACACTCAAGGCGCTGCCTGTCGCCATGGGCTCGAGGCCCGAGACCTCTTCGACGAAGCGTGTGCGGTGCTCGGCATTCTCCATGTCGAGATCGGCGCCCGGCATGACCTCGACCCGGAAGATGCCCTCATCGTTGCGGTAGCGGCTGGTGATTCCGGTCGGCAGATCCTCCAGCGTCACATAATCCGGTGCCAGTTGAGCGCGCAGCCGGTTGATCTGGAATGGCCAGAACCGGAAGGCATCCTCCGTGAGCGCCGCATCCAGACCGGGATCGGCCGCGCGGGCCGCGCGGTAGTCCTCCAGAGCCGCCAGAAGCCGTCCGGCGGGGGTGCGCCGGTCGGCGCCGTCGAGATCGCCGATCAGGTTATCCAGGGCCGGATCGAGCGGGGCGGGCGCGGCCGCCGGCGGTTGGGGCCGCAGCGCAAAGGCCAGAGATCCGCTGGAAAATGTGATGAGTTCGTATTTGAGGTCCTGGTCCCGGGGCACGAAATCGAAAACCGTCAGGGTGCGTTCCACCGTTTGCGCGCCGGCCAGATTGGCTTCGATCTCGCGGGCCCGCTCCGGACTGTCGGCCAGCACCGAAAGGCGATACGGCACCGTGTTCGGATCGTCGAACAGCTTGTTGAAAGCGATGACCGACGGGCTGTCCATATTGCGCAAGGACATCGGGTCGGCGTCGAAGCGCACCTGAGGCAGCAACAGCACCGCCGCAATGCTCATCAGGGTGACGATCAGCGCCAGGGCCCGACCGGCCGGCCCGCCGGAAATGGTCGCCAGACCCGCCATCAACGGCCGGGTGGCGCGCGGCGTCGGCTTCGGCAGCAGCGTCGTCGCCGCCGGGATCACGGTGATCGCGACAAGGAAGGCAACCAGAACCCCGGTGCCCGAGATGATCCCCAACTGCGCCATGCCGATGAACTGGGTCGGGATAAAGGCGAAGAACGCCATGGTCGTGGTGATGGCCGCCAGCGCCAGGGCCGAGCCGACCTCATGGACCGTGGTCTGAAGACTGAGCCGGGTCGGATTGCCGTGGCGCCGGGTGTCCACCACATGGAGCGCGAAATGGATCGCGAAGTCGATGCCCAGGCCGACCAGCAGAACCAGGAACGCGATCGACACCAGATTGAGCGCGCCGACCGCGACGGCGGCGAAACCGCTGGTGATCGACAGGGTCAGGATCAGGGTGCCCAGCGAGACAACCGCCATGGAAAAGGAGCGGAAGGCGAGCCAGAGAAGAATGCCCACCGAGATCAGCGATACCGCCAGCGAGACTTCCATGCCCTCGGCCACCGAGCGCAGTTCCTCGCCGCGCAGGACCCAATTGCCGGTGATCCCGACCTCGACCCGCTCCCAACCCGGTTCGGCGTTGAGCGTGGCGACGGCATCCTCGATAGCGGCGACCGCGGCGCGCGCGGGCTGAAGCTTGGAATAATCGAGGATCGGGCTGATGGTGATGACCCGTTGCTCGAACGCCGCCGGGGCCGTGTCCTGAAACAGGCGCTGCCATGCGAGCGGCGCGCCGGCCCCCTTGTCGAGCCGGCCCTCGATCATCAGCGCCAGTTCGCGATAGACCGCATCGAGCGAGCCGACCACGCCGTCGGCCTCGTCCGCTAAGCCGGCGCTGCGCGAAACACTGTTGAAGAGACTGCCCAGGGACGGATCGGCATTGAGCGACTCGATCAGCGGACCGGCGCCGGTGATCCGCGCCAGTTGCTCGTCCAGGGCCGCCTCGTCGAGATACAAAAGGCCGTTGCGTTCGAAAAACGGATGAGCGGTCGGCGCGTAAACGCTGTCGATATGATCGGTGCGGTCCCCGAGCCGGTCGGTAAGGGCCGCCGTGAACGCGTCCGCCTCGTCCGGGGTCGGTGCGCGCACCAGGACCAGCACCGTCTGGCTGAGGTCAGGAAAGGCCTCGTCGAAGCCGATCATCGCCTGGCGATAGGGCAGGCGCTCGTCGATCATCTGGCTGGCATCGGTGTTGATCTGAAGATTCGTCGCGGCGGCATAGATCCCGAGCACGGCCATCAGGATGACGGCGATCAGGGCGACGCGCGGGCGCCGCGAGACCGCGCCCACCCAAAACAACAGCAGGGTTTCGATGGTCCGCATCGCGCCCATGGTCATCGCGTTCCTCGACGTGCCGGAGTGCTGATCCGGTTTGACCGGCGCCGCATGACGAGGAGCGGGGCCGCTATGACCGGGACGGGCCCTGGAGCCGTGTGACCGGCTGGCACGGGCGGGCGTCCTCAAACAATGGGGTGCATTCTAACGGCGGATGATCGGCCCGCCACCGCTTTTCCGTGGCAACGGCCAAGCGGCCCGATGGTGCACACAGATGTGGCGCGCACAGATGTGAGGTCAGCGGTTGTAGCGCACCCGCCGCAGCGGCAGGCGCTTGGTCTCGATGGGGCTGGCATCGGTGAAGGCCTGGGCCTCGGACGGCTCCAACGCCGGCTCAAGCTGATCGTCCTGCGGCGGTGCGGCGGCCTCGGCGCAATAGTCAGAGCGGGTGCTGCGGGTGCGGCGGCTGTCCTTGAACACGCGGCGCCAGAAGCCGGGTTCGGCATCCTCGCCATTGAAGCGGATCTGATTGTTCGGGAACGCCTCATTGGCGGCGGCATCGTCTTCCGGCGGGCTGATCCCGCCCGACACATTGCATTCGACGATGTTCTGGGACAGGAACACCCGCTGCGAGAACGGCATGTGCAGGCCAACGCCGCCATTGCCGATCAGCGTGTTGCCGGTCATGGTCAGGCGCTCGGGAAACACGACCACGATACCGTCGCGCGCATTGCGGCTGACATCGTTGCGGTCCGCGGTGACCAGCCCCTTGCTGATCACGAGCCCGGCGTCGGCATTGCTGGAAATGCGGTTATTGGCCAGCGTCACCTCCAGATCGTCCGCGTCCACACTCACGCCGATCTGGTTGCGGGTGATGAGATTGCGCTCGATCTTGTGGCCGCGGTCGCGTCCCTGACCGAAGGCCGACCGGGCAACCATGATCGCATCGCCCGTCTCGACGATCTCGTTGTCGAAAATCTCCGCGTGATGGCCGCGCAGCAGGATGCCCTTGCTGCGGCCATTGCCTTCGATCCGCGAGGTTTCGAGGATCATCGAGCCGCCATTGTGCTCGATGCAGGCTTCGGCCCGGCTGGTCGGGTCCTGGACCATCCAGAAATCCCGCACCGAGACCTCTTCGCTGGATTTCACATCGACGATCATACACGGCGCGTTGCCCGGCGGTGTCAGCACAACTCGGTCGCTGAACGCAAAACTGCCGGTGCGCACATCGGCGCGCAGGTCCACCGGCCAGGTGATCCGGACGCTTTCCTGATACTGGCCGGGGCGCACAAGGACGGTGCCGCCCGGACGGGTGTGAGCCAGCGCCTTGCCGATGGTGTGATAGACGCCGTAGCCCTCGCGCTCGCCGGGCGCGACGATGGTGCTGGCGTAACAGGCCAGTTTGCGGTCGCGCCAGCGCCGTTCCGATTTGCTGCGCTTGGCGCAATCGGGATCGGTCGATCCGCTGCTGCCATTGGACGACGAGGAGGAGGACGACGAGGACCCGGCACCGCTCCACGTGGAGAACCCGCCGATGCGGTCGGCGGCTTGGGCCCGGGCGAAGGGCAGGGCCGCGAGGCTCGCGGCGGCCAGGACGGCACAGAGCAGGGCCGCGCCGCGGCCATGCGCCAATCTGTGGTCTGTGGTTCCTGCCTTCATGTCCTCAACTCCGGCTGTCGCGCGGGCGTGCCTCAACCGCCCGCCTGGCCGCCATAACTTTTGCACGCCGGGGCGGTGTCCACCCGGGACAACTCCCGCTTGGCCTGGGGATGACCCAAATCGGCCGCCTCACGCATGTAACTCTTGGCGATCGCGCAATTTTGCGGGTGGCCGCGCATCACCAGCCCGCGCTCCTGGGCATACATCTTGCCGACATTCAAAACCGCGCTCGGGAACCGTTGCTGCGCCGACTGGGTGAACCAGTACAGGGCCAGTTCCTCTTCGCGTACGACGCCGATGCCTTCGGCATACATGAGACCGAGCATGTTCTGGGACGCCGCATGCCCGCGCAACTGGGCGGCATTGCAGATCAGCTCGACGATCTGCGGCCCGTCCAGATAAGCCTGCTGATCGACATTGAGCGAGGCCAGGAAATTGCGCACCGCCGACCGGGTCATCGGGCCGGGATCCCCGTCGATCGGACCTTCATAGTATCCCAGCGCGCGCAGGGCGAATTGCTGGGCTTCCAGATCGATCTTCCAGATCCGCCCAAGCGGATTGTCCGGATGATTGGCCGGCGCGGCGGAACAGGTGGTGGTCAGACCCTGGAGTGCCTGTTGGGCGTCAAGCCCGGCGCGGCTGCCGGCGGCCAGCGAAATGGCGGTCTCGTAAGCGATCTTGGCGCGCCGGATATCGCCGCGCGCCTCGAACGACCGGCCCGACAGCAGCCAGGAGCGCGCATCGTCATTGTCCGACATCTCATCGCTGCGGCGGTCCTGAAACGCGTTGCCGCGGCTCAGCGCTTTTTCGGTCAGGGCTTCGCTGAGGCGGAACGGATTGTCCGGATCGCCGATCCCGATCAGCGCCGCCCATTCCTCGGCGACTTCCTCGCCGGCGACCTGATCGTACTGGGTCATGTTCTCCCGGCGCACCAGATCCTGGCGCGCCTCGGCGGCCCGCTCGACGCCGCCCTGCTCAGCCAGCAGGAAGGCAGCATAGGCATGGACCAGACGCCGGCGCGGGAAGTTGTCGTCCGCGTCGTAGCGGTCCTGGTCATGGAACCGGTTGTTGAAGAAATCGCCCTGAAGCACTTCGCCCAGACGGAATTGTGCGTCCGGCCCGCCGAAAATGTAGGTCTCGACGAATTTGAGATAGACCTCCATCCGGTCCCGGATGTCGAGATCGCCTTGCGGGACATTGCCCTGAAGCAGGGTGATCCGCTTATCCGCCGCCGGGCCGAAATTCTGCGCCGCCGACAGGGAATAGAAGTAATAAGCCGCCGCGAGGTTCGGCGAGACCGCGCCGTTGCCGGTCTCGAACATCAAGCCCAGGCGATATTGCTGGAACCGGTCGCCGTTCCAGCCGGCGGCGAGGGTATAGACCTCTTCATAGTCTTCCAGATCGGCGAAGGCCGAACTGAGCCGGGCACTGGTGCCGGTCGGCGTACGCCGGGGCGGGGTCGAGACAAGCTCGACGGCCCAGCGCACCATGTCCTGGAACCAGTTGGTCGGCTCCAAAGCGCGCAGCGGGGCTTCGGTGTCGCTGACGGGCACCGGATAGCTCAACCGGTCGCGCTGGGTACTCAGATAGCTGGCGGACTTATAACTCGCGGACTTGGCGTCATCATCGGCAACGGCGGCGGGCGCGGGCAGGGCAAATGCCAGTGCAACAACAGCAGCGGTCAGGAGCCCGCGGGCCGGCACCAGGGAGGCAAGGAACGCGCCGAAGGAGCCGCCACCAACCGGGTGCGCCGCGCTCGGGCCCGTTTCAGGGCTCAGACCGGCTCTGACCGTCTGCGCCATGCTTACTCCCCTCTCCAAACGCCGGGTCTTCCGGTGATCCGTAAGACCCGCATCGCGCCGATCCGCTAACCGTTCGGCCCACGGGCGGTTCCGTTCAACATGCCCCGAGCACCATGCCCCGAGTCGGTCCCGTGCCCCTGGCCAAGCCGTTCCGGATGGGCATTCTCCGCCCGCACGTCCACAAGCGAAACCTGCGAAAGAGCGATTAACTCTAATAGCCCAGGTTACCGGAGATTGGCTGGCCCGGGTAGAAAACTGTTACGCCCTGAGACATAAGCCGAATCGATTGATGCGATTTTTTCTTGGTTTGATGCCCAAAAGCATCAATTCAATCAACTCAGGACCTTAATGCGCACGGATGTTTTCGCGTTAAGGTAGCTTTGCGCCGGCGCAACGCCGCACTCAGGCCCACCCGCCCGCCAGAGGAATCACCTGCCCGGTGAGAAAGCCGCTCTCATCGCTCGCCAGAAAGGCGACCGTGGCGGCGGCCTCTTCCTGTTTGCCGAGCCGGGCCAGCGGAATGTTCTTGAGGATTTTGGCCCGGGTCTCCGGGTTCTCCATCAGGTGCGGCGGGAAATAGGTCGGGCTTTCGACGAAATTGGGCGCCAGCGCATTCACGGTGATCCCAGCCGGCGCCAGCTCGATCGCGAGGCTCTTGGCCAGGGCGTTCGCGGCGCCCCGGGCGGTCGCATACATCGAATAATTGGCCAGCCCCCGCAGCGGCGCCGCCGAGGTGACCAGCACGATGCGGCCCCAACCGCGCGCCTTCATCCCCGGCACCACCGCGCCGATCCGCTCGAACGCGCCCACCACCAGGCGGTCCAGGGTCTGGCGCAGCCTGTTGGCGTCCGCGTCCTCGACCTTGAAGCGCTCGGCCGGATAAGCGTCGTTGCTGATCAGGATGTCGATCTGGCTGCCGGCGGCCTCGATCTCCTGGACCAGCTCTCCGCCGGTCTGCCCGGCTAGCGGCGTTCCAAAGGCATGCTCCGCCTGAAAGGCCGCCCGCGCGCCGGCATCGGTAAAGCTCTCATCCTGGCAGAACACCCGCACGCCCTTGTCGCTCAGCGCTTTGGCGCTGGACTGACCCACAAAATGGCAGGCATCGGTGATGAGTGCGGTGCGGGTCATGGGCCAATCCCTCACATAGGCTGATCGATCGCGGGTCCGGGGTCACTGTCCCCCGGATGCCCGCGCCAGGGCAAGACGGCGCTCCGCC
>CAZHDI010000003.1:28086-46773 GCA_964531285.1 uncultured Alphaproteobacteria bacterium
ATCGATCCGGCCGCCGGTCTGGCCCTTGCGCTCGGGATACAGGATCGTCCCGCAAGCGGCGACATGGCAGCCGAGCACCGCGATCAGCGCGGCGGCTGTAAGATTTCTCAGAGGGCGGAGGGACATGGCGGGTTCCTTCTCACACATATCAAGCGGGTGGGGCATCGAACGCGGGGCGGGGATCGCGTGGTGGCCCATGGGCCTGACCCAAGGCCAGCCCAAACAATCCAAACAATGATGCACTGCACCCGCATCTTATCCACAGATCGAAAGATGAGCATGCCCCATGATTTGGATTTTCCTTTGACCCATCGGGTGTAAGTCTTACCGGACGGTCATCTCTGCCTTGACGCTCTCAGATGCGCTGGATACCCTGAATTCCTATCGGGTGGGGTTGCAGCGGTGTTGCGGGATTCGGCTTTCGCGATGGTCTCACGTGCTGCTAGTGCATGTCGTGTTCGCGTATGTGTGTCGGGTCTTCGTCTCTGCCCGTCGGCCGTCTCGGCCGGACGGATCATGACTCAGTAGAGGCGGGGCTGACGTGAGTCTCATGACGACGGAAAGCGGTGCGGCAGCAGCCGCGGGTGTGACGGACCAGGGCCTCGAACAGGGGCAGGTTGACCACGGCGTCGAGGTCACCGGAACCGTCAAATGGTTCGATGCGGTCAAAGGGTACGGGTTCATCGTCCCCGCCGACGGATCGGCCGACATTCTTCTCCATCTGTCCTGTCTCAAACAATCCGGGTACGACGGAGCCCAGGAGGGCGCGCGGATTGTCTGCGAAGCGGTGCAGCGCGCCAAGGGCATGCAGGCCCTCAGGGTCATGGACATGGACGCCTCGACCGCCGTCGCCCCCGCAGGCGGGCGGTCCGCCCAGCGCCCGGCCATGACACCGGTGGCCGGGGTCGGCGCGTTCGAGGATGTCACCGTCAAATGGTTCAACCGCGCCAAGGGCTACGGCTTCGTGTCGCGCGGCGAAGGCACGCCGGACATTTTCGTGCATATGGAAACCCTGCGCCGCTGCGCCATGCGGGAGTTGCGCCAGGGGCAGATTGTCAGCGTGCGGTTCGGCAACGGACCGAAGGGGCTCATGGTCGCCGAGATCAAAGACGGCGAGGCATGATCGAGCCGGCCGCGCCGCCGCCGGGCTTTCAGGCGAGCACCGGGCGCGGCCCGTTCAGCAGCCATAACGGCCCATTTTTTCATAAGATCGACGGCGACAGCTTTTATCACGGCTTCTGGGCGCTGGAGCGCCATTGCAACGGCCTTGGCATCGTTCATGGCGGGCTCTTGATGGCGTTCATGGACGGGCTTCTGGGCGCGGCGGTCTGGCGCGGCACCGGCGGGCGCGCGGTCACCTTGCGCATGACCAGCGATTTTCTGTCCATGGCCCGGCCCGGCGAATGGGTCGAGGGCACGGCCCGTTGCACCGACCATGACGACACGGTCGCCTATGTGGCGGGCTGCGTGTATGTGGGCGAGCGCCGGGTGCTCACCGCCAATGCTCTGTTCAAGATGATGCGGGCAAAGGGCTGAGATCCGGACGGCCGGTCGCGCGGTGCTTGCGGGCCGCCCCGCTTCGGTCTAGAGATCGGTGCGCATCTCAGCGCCTGTCGGGGCGTAGCGCAGCCTGGTAGCGCATCTGCTTTGGGAGCAGAGGGTCGCGTGTTCGAATCACGCCGCCCCGACCAAATTCCCCTTTTGTCTCCGCTTAAGGCCACGGTGCGCGACGATGGACGCCGCGCCGCCTTGACCTTGCCCCCGATCCGGCCTTCTTAAGCGCCTCGGTATGGAGGCGAGACATGAGCGATGCGGGACCGGGCGCGCTGGCGGGCGTGCGGGTGTTGGATTTGAGCCGGGTGCTGGCCGGCCCGTGGGCGACCCAGCTTTTGAGCGATCTCGGCGCCGAGGTCATCAAGGTTGAGGACCCGCGCCTTGGCGACGGCACGCGCGCCTGGGGGCCGCCCTTTATCGACGGCACCCGCCCAGATGAGGGGCATACGGCCTATTTCCATGCCGCCAACCGCAACAAGCGCTGCATCGCGGTCGATTTTGCGCGGCCCGAAGGCGCGCTTCTGATCCGCGCGCTGGCCCGTCAAAGTCACATCCTGATCGAGAATTTCAAGACCGGCGGTCTGGCGCGCTACGGCCTCGATTACGACAGCCTGCGCGCGGACAATCCGGCGCTGGTCTATTGCTCGATCACCGGCTTTGGGCACACGAGCCCCGATGCCCATCGTCCGGGCTATGACTATCTCATGCAGGCCATGGGCGGGTTCATGAGCATCACCGGCCAGCCCGACGGCGCGCCGGGCGCCGAGCCCATGCGTGCCGGGGTCGCGGTCGCGGACCTGTTTACCGGCATGTATGCCAGCACGGCGATGCTCGCCGCCCTGCGCCATGCCGAACGCAGTGGCGAGGGCCAGCATATCGATCTGGCGCTGCTCGACTGTCAGACCGCGGTCCTGGCCAATCAGGCGATGAATTATCTGGTATCCGGCACCGCGCCGGGACGGGTCGGCAACTGCCATCCCAATGTTGTGCCGTATCAGGTGTTCGAGACCGCCGACGGTCATATCGTGCTGGCGATCGGGGCGGACGGACAATTCCGGGCCTTTTGCGCGGGCGTCGGTCTGCCCGAGCTGGCCGAGGACCGGCGATTTGCGACCAACACCGCGCGCATTGAAAACCGCGAGACCCTGATCGGCCTTATCGGGCCGCTGTTCCGCAGCCGGACGAATGCCGACTGGTTCGCGCTGCTCGAGGCCGCCGGCGTGCCCTATGGGCCGATCCGCACCATTGATGACGTCTTCGATCAGCCGCAGATCGCCGCGCGGGACATGCTCGTGACCCTTGAGGGGCCGAACGGGGTCAAACAGCGGTATCCGGGCAATCCGATCAAAATGTCCGTCACGCCGCCGCGCTATACGCGCGCACCGCAAGGGATCGGGCAAAGCACGGACGATGTCTTGAGCGAGTATCTGGGCCTGAGTGCGGAGGACATCGGCGCGCTGGCCCGCCAGGGGATTATCGGGCGTCCCGAAACCAGTGCGGCTCCGGCGTCAGACCGACGGGCGCGTCCTTGAGTCAAAGCCGAGAAAGGTCAGCAGCACGCTGAGCATGTCGGTTTGGGCCAGGAGCGCGCCATGCTCGGCCTCAACATTGTAATAAGGCTGGTCTTGCAGCGCCGCATGGTTCGACAGGGAATAATCCCTGTTGGTGTCCACGGTTTCATAGACGAAATTGATGCGCAGGCGTTCCAGATGCGCGCGCAGGGTTCCGGCCAGCGCGTTCTGCTCCAGGGGCGCCGTGCCGGCCATCCAGACCAGATTGTCCTCGTCGCTGCCGTGATCGAAGCTGCGGATCGCCGTGCCCGACAGCCAGCGCAGGACCGAGATCACCCCGCGTTCGGCGCCGTGTCCGTCCTTGTTGTTATGAAGCGCAATGACCGGCTCGCCGGGAGCATTCAAGGCATCGACCCAGGCGGTGAAGGGGGCATAACCGTCACGGCCGAACACGCGGTTGGGATCGACGCCGTCATGGCGCCGCCGCTCGCCGCTTTCCAAGGCGATCAGCGTACCGCCGAATTGGGCGATGGCCCGGATGCCGGCATCGAAGGCCGCATCTTCATTGTCATGGAGCACCAGGAGCATCGGTCCGGGCGAGGGTGCGGTGACGGTCTGCACCGGTGCGCAGGCGGCGGATGTCCACGGCACGCAGGCGGTCTCCACCGCAAGACCGGCAGCCAGGATCGCGTCTTCGTTGCGCGGCAGATCGGCATCGGCGCGGGGCGCTGGGTCCTGTAGCATCGCGAAGGCATCGCGCGGATCGATGGGGGCCCCGCTGAACCAACTCAGAACGAGGCCGATCAGGGCGGCAATGACGGCGGCGCCGGGCAGCATCAAAAACCTCCTCGGGCGGGCAAGCGGCTGCGGGCATACGGCGCTGATGCGGTCATGACGGCCCCCGTTCTTTCGGTTCGCCGCCAGTGTAGCGCGGGCGGGTGCGGGTGGCGATACCCGTGAAAGGCGAGGCGGCCGGCCCGCGTCATTCCGGCAGTTCCAGCGTCTTCGTGCGATAGACGAAACGCCAGACGGAGACCTCGTCGACCATGATCTGCGCCGCAAGACCCGTGGTGAGCGTGACGGCGGCAAAGTCCTGGCGCTCGATGGCGCGCGCGAGCCGCCGCTCGATGGCACGCAGCTGGCGGGCCATGGCATCGGACCGGTCCGCCCCCTCGCGGTATTCGGCATGGGCCCGGATCGCCCGGGCGGCGGCGGCGAAGGCCGGAAAGGTTGCGCCCAGAAAAGCGATGGTCTCGCGCGGCAACAGGCGTCCGGCGCTTCCCGGCGTCTCGGCGACCAGGGCAGTCCAGATCGCGCCCATCTCGTTGCCGCCAAGGGCATATTCCTGCACGGCGAAGGCCAGTGCCGCGAGCAGGGTCAGGCCGAACAGCACAGCGCCCGTGGCTTCCAGCGACAGATAAAGCCGCCGGGCGCGCCGGTGGGCCTTGTCGTGATAGGCGATCTGCGGCGCGATATCGGTCCGCAGCACGACACGGCCGAGCCGCGCGGGCATGTCCCCGGTCATGGCGAGATCCGGCAGTGAAAGTTCGCGTACGGTCGCGCGGTAATACCAGGTGACCCAGGACGGCCCGGCATGAAAGTCAAAGCCCAGCGGCAGGGCGGTGGCGTCCCGGGCCCCGCCGCCGGTCAGGCTCAAGGTGCGCAGATGCCGGAGAAGTTCAGCCAGATGACGGTAATCGAGGAACCGGTCGTGCCAGGCCTCCAAGCGACCGCGGGTCGCGACCGCCAGAATGATCACGATGATGATCAATTCGGCGCCGATGAAGACCGGCTTCAAGCCGAGCCAATTGACCAGCGACAGAACCGAGCACAGCACGGCCAGCGCCGCGAGCACATAGAGCACCATAAAGCCGGACGTATAAAGTTCGGCATAATAGGTCGCCAGGTTGTCGGCCCAGGTGAACCGGCGCTTCAATGCCGTGTCGACGCCGCCCGGACTGGTCAAGGCCTCGTCCTTGAGGGCGCGCTCATAGGGGTCCCAATCCTCCGCCGCCGCCGTGTCATAGGCCGGGAGCACCGGGCGGATGGTCTTGGTCCGGTCGGCCAGCAGCTTGATGAGAAGCTGATTGAGAAGCCAGGGAAACAACAGCCGGTGACGGCGCTCTTTAAGGAACCGGTTGAGCCGGCGTGCGGCGGTATCCCGGCGCTTCGGCGTGGGTGCGGCGCCTGTGTCCGGCTCGTCACTACCGGCGCTCGACGGCGGGGCGGTCAGAAGGCGTACGCATCGGGCGATGGCCTCGGCCGTCGCGGTCCGGGCGAATGTGGCGGGCGTGCCCATGGCCGCATCGTCCGGGTCCAGAGGACCGATGATCCGCAAGCGGCCGGTCGCGCTTTCGATCCAGAGAACCGGAATGCCGGTGCGCACGGCTTCGGTCACGATGTCAGCCGTGCCGCCCGGCCCGGCCGCGGGATTTCCGTCCCAGACCGCGATCAGCAGATCGCTGTGGCGCAGCATCACATGACCGGCCTGAAGATAGGCGTGCGCGGCCCCGCGGCCTGGAGCGGTTTTGCCGTCGAGTTCGAAGACCGCGCCGGCTTGGGCGAGCAGAGTATCGAACCCGGCTTGGGCGGCTTGGGTGGAAAAATCGCGGCGATAATCGTCGCGCGGAAACGGCAGGACCGCCTCGAACGCCAAACCCAGCGCACAGCCTTCCTCGATGACGATCCGGTCGGCGCCTTCCGCCAGGGAGGACAGAAGTTTGAGGCGCGGCGGACCGGCGGTGTCGAACTGTCCGGGCGCGGCCGCGGCGACCGTGCCCATGGCCGTGCCGAGCCTGCCCAGAAGGTCTTTAATCGTGGTCCGGACCGCATCGGGCGCAACCGCGATCCGCTGGTCGCGATGACCGGTCACGCCGACCCGAAGCGCAAGGCGCGGCTTGGGCGGATGATCGCCAAGGGCAGGGCGGCGGGGCATCTCGCCAGGCTCCGGACCGCCGGTCAAAGCACGAAGAGATCGTTGAGATCGGAAAAATCATCCAGGCTCAGACCGGTCAGCAGAATGGTCAGCCTGGCCTCCGCCTGGGCGTCCTGAATCTGGACCGCGAGCGGTCCACCGCCGCCGGGCGCGAGATCTGCGATGATGGTCATATCCCCGTCGTCAAGGCCGGTAATCTCGATGCGGTCGATCCCCGGTTCGAAATCCGAAATGAGATCGATCCCGCCGTCGCGCGCATCAAACATGAAGACATCGGCGCCCGCGCCGCCGTCCATGACATCGTTGCCCGCGCCGCCCTCGATCGCGTCATCGCCGGCCATGCCGTGCAGCAGATCGTTCCCGGCGCTGCCCATCATCAGTTCAGCGGCGGCGCTGCCAGCCATCGCGTCGGCATCGGTGGTGCCGCCCATGCGCTCATAGGTCTTGAGGGCATGGTCCTGCATGGTCTTGACGCCGGTCGTCCGCACAATGACATCCGAGAGTGTCGTGCTCCACAGGTCGTCGCGTTCTTCCTCGGTGAGGATCGCCTCGCTCCAGAACCGGTCACCGGCCCGCAGCCGTTCGAACTGATCCACCACGATGCGTGCGAACAATTCCCCCAGCATGCCGCCATCGACCGGATCCTCGGCCAGACCGCCGATCCACGCGTCGATGGCGTTGACGGTGCCATAGGTGGTGATCAGCTTTTGCTGGAGCACCGGATCGGAGGTGACGTCATCGAAGCTCTTGGCGCGGGTCAGGCCGACGGCCTCGCGCAGATCATTGTAAGCCGGAAGGCCGTGATCGCGCCCGCGCTGAATGTTGAGGGACACAAGATCCAGCCCGCCGTCGCCCGGATCGCCGAACAGGAACGAGCGCACATCCTCGACGATCATCGTATCGAGGGCCTGAGCATGGCTGCCGGCGAGGCCGCGCAGAATGTCCTCCAGCGCATCCTCGCCCCTGAGAAGATCGGGCCGAAAGAAGGCATCGCGCAGACTCAAAGGACCATCCGCTGTCTGATCACCGGTCTCATCGATCCGCTCGATGGTGGTTGACAGCAGACTATGGCCGAGCCGGAATGCGGCGGTGGAGAACTCGATGGAAATGCTCGGATCCACATTGGGATTATACCCGGCATAGGCGGTCATGGTGCCCCGGCCGACGAGCAGCGGCAGAAATTCGTTATAGGTGATCGCCTGAACGATGGCCTCGACCCGTGCCCGCGCCGCGCCGTAAAGCTCATCGGCACTCAGGCCCGGATGCTGTTTGGCGATCTCGGTGACCTGACGGTTATGCTCGCGTACGAAGATCGTATGCAGCGCCGTGAGGGCGACATTCTCTCCGGCGCGGACATCCCCGGCCAGGAGCCCGTCGTCATCGTCCGGGTCCGGTGCATCGGGCAACAGATTGTTGGCCCCGGTCTTGAGGAACCCGCCGTCCCCGCGCAGGGCCGCGGCGGTCTGGGCGTCGGACCCATAGACCATGGACGCATCGATAAACGCGGTGATCTCATTGGTGAAACTGAGCGTGCCGCCATCGGAGTCCATCGGCTCGGAGCGCATGAAGGGAATGACCGAGCCGGGCGGGAAGGCCGGATCGCCCGCCGGGGCAACGATTGGGATGAATTCGGTATGGCCTTCCGGGGTCAGCGTAATGTCGTGGTCGATGAACTGGCCCCAAACCCAGAACAGATTGCTCACGCCTTGCGGATTGGCGATATCGCCGGCGGTGCTCTGATCGGCGATGGCATTGGAGATGGCGCGGGGCGGGGCCGCGCCCGGTGTCATGGCGCCTAGGCCGTCGGAATAGCTCACCGGGCCCAGCCGCATCTGTTCGGTGCCTGCGGCCCCAAGATCGGTGAGAAACAGATGATTGCCGCGCCCGTCCGGGCTGCGCGTGGAAATGGTCGGCTGGTCCATGGTCCTCTCCCAGGCCCGCCGGATCGGCAGGCCACCCCTCCATGCTCATGTTTCGCTCAAGCGTCGCGCGGCGCCAAGAACAAACTTGACCTCCGGCGAGGGCCAAAGGCGCTACCGCGCCAGCATCTCGAAGACATCCGCCCCGGCGCGGCCCGTGGGGGTATAGCCGAGCATGTCTTGCAAGGCCCTGACCGCATCGTCGGTCACCGGGCCGTAGATCCCGTCGGCGGCGACATGCGCGCCCACACTGAGGCCGGACAGGCCCAGCTGAAGCTGGCGGACATCGGCGCCGCGCAGAAACGGGCTCTTGAGCGCCAGAACCCGGCTGCCGGGCGCCGGGCCGTCGAACGTGCCCGGCGGTTGCCCGGTCAATCCGCCGGACGGGACCTCGAGCCCGCGAATGACAAAGGGCGGACGCAGACCCCAATTGCCAAGCCGGATAAAGCCCTCGAAAGCGGCCGTATGGGGCAGGGTTTCACGCACGGCGGCGCTGCGGTGACGGGCCAGCCACGTCCGGCGGTCCTGAAGATAGGCCGTCAGCCAAGCCGGTTCGCCGCTCTCCCGCACGGGACCGACGGATTTCGTGACCCCGCGGCGCAGGCTCTCCCAGCCGCCCACCGTGAGCCCGTCCTGGATGACGCCAAGCGCCAGCGCGCTCTCGAACCCGTGCCGGGCCGCAGTGTCCTGGGCGCGGGTCCAGGCCGCGTCTACGGCGGCATCCTGGCAGGCCCGCATGGCCGGATCGTCGGCGGCGGCGCGCAGCAGATTATGAAAATGGGTATCGCCGGCGAGGGCCGCGTTGCGGTCCTTGAGCATGGCCGCGAACGGCCTGAACCGGGCCGCGACCGGCCCCGCATCCGCCTGTTGGCCATAGGCGTCGATCAGCCGGCGCAAACTTGCGTCCCGCAGGCTGGCCCCGGCGCGCCCATAGCGCAGATCGCCCATGCGCCCCGGCACAACGGTCACCGCCGCATAGGTGCCATGGCAATCGCCGGTCTGGAGACAATCGAGGACGAGTTGGGCGGCGCGGACCGGCGGGTGAATCATCAGGGGACAACTTACGCAGACAAGACAAAAAGGCGCGGCGGCCGGGCGGGGCGCAGCCTCCAGCCGCCCGTCTAACCTGCCTGCGGCCCGGCGTCCATGCCGTTTCGCCGCCAGCGGGGCCCCGCTTTACCCGGCCATGCAACCGTCTCGCCAACCGGCGCCGATCGGTCTATAGGTGGGCGGTCACGACGCGAGACAGGAATGGGTGTCTTATGCTTGCGCGCATCTACAAACCGTCCAAAACGGCCATGCAATCGGGCCGCCGCAACACCAAGCGCTGGGTCCTTGAATTCGAGGCCGAAGAAGCGCGCGAGGCCGACCCGCTCATGGGCTGGACCAGCTCAGGCGAGACCGAAACCCAGGTGCGGATCTACTTCGACACCAAAGAAGAAGCGATTGCTTACGCTCAGCGGCATAACATTCCGCATCAGGTGCTGCCCGACCATGACCGGGACCCTCAGCCCCAGGCTTACGGCGACAATTTCGCCTATGACCGCGTGGAACCCTGGACCCACTGACCAGCCCGATGAGGCGGTTTCCTCCCCTTAGCTCAATTGGATAGAGCACGTGCCTTCTAAGCTCGGGGTTGCAGGTTCGAGTCCTGCAGGGGAGGCCAGCTATTGACGCCGTGCCCCGCAAGGGCGCCGCGGGCCGGATATGGAGAGCGACGCGATGACCTGTGGCGGCATGGGATCCGATGCGACTGTGATGACCGGACCGGGCCTGGCGCCGGTGCGGGGGCTGGACGGCTTCGTCATCGATCTTGACGGTGTCATCACCCGGGCCAGCGCGCTCTACGCGGCGGCCTGGAAGCGGCTGATCGACGAGCTTCTGGCGGCCGAGGCCGGCGGGCGGATGTTCAAGCCCTATGACGTCACGGTGGATTTTCGGTCGTTCTTTGCCGGCCAGCCCCGCGAGGACGCGCTGCGCGGTTTTCTGGAGCGGCGGGGTCTCGGCGTCGAGGCGGGCGTGCCGGGCGATACGGCGGACCGGCGGACGCTCCACGGTCTGTTACGGCGCATGGATGTTTATTTCCAGGCGGCTCTTGCCGAGGACGGGCTGGAGATTTTCCCAAGCTCCATCGAATTCGTCGAACTGGCCCGGGAACAGGGGCTGAAGCTCGCGGCGATTTCGTCCGGCGGCAGCGCGCTCCACATCCTCGAAGCCGCGGGCATCAATGTGAATTTCGAAGTGGTGATCGGCGATGAGGACCGCGAAGCCCTTGGCCTTCAGGGCAAGCCCGATCCGGCCTTTTTCCTGGAGGCGGTGCGCCGTCTGGGCATTGCTCCGGCGCGCGCCGGTCTGATCGAGGATGACGAAGCCGGTGTGACCGCCGGGCGCGCCGCCGGTTTCGGCTTGGTGATCGGGGTCAACCGTGCGGGCCGCGATAAGGCGCTGATGGCCGCCGGCGCGGATCTTGTTGTCGGCGATTTGAGCGAACTGTTGCCCGGCGGCGGTCCGCCCTCGGCGCTGTTGGCCATGAACGCGGTGGAAACCGCATTGCGGGGGCGCCGTCCGATCCTGTTTCTGGATTACGACGGCACCGTCACGCCCATTGTGGACCGTCCGGAAGATGCCGTGCTGTCCGGCCCCATGCGCACGACCATTGCCACGCTCTCCAAGCATATTCTCGTGGCGTTCATCAGTGGGCGCATGAAAGACGAGGTGCGCGGGCTGGTCGGGCTCGACAATGTGTTCTACGCCGGGTCCCATGGTTATGAGATCGAAGGGCCGGGCGGGGTGTCGTATATTCAGGAGGACGGCGCGCGCCTGCGGCCGATGATGAGCGAGGCGGCGGCCCATCTCAAGACCGAGATCGGAGGGCTTCCGGGCGTGCTCATCGAGGACAAGAGCTTTGCGGTCGCGATCCATTACCGTCTGGTCAAGGACGATGATTACGCCGCCGTTGAGACGGCCGTCCAGGAGATGGGCCGGCTTTATCCGGATCTTTATGTTGCGGGCGGCAAGAAGGTCTTCGAACTGCGCCCGCGGATCGACTGGCATAAGGGCAAGGCGCTCGATTATCTTCTGGATGCCCTGGATATGACGGGCCCGGACGTTCTACCCTTTTATATCGGGGACGATGTGACCGACCAGGACGCCTTCGAGGCCCTGGACGGCAAGGGCATCGCCATCCTGGTGAGCGAGCATCCGCTGCCCACGGCGGCCCGGTTCCGTCTGCGCGATCCGGCCGAGGTTCAGGTGTTTCTGGACCATCTGGCCGCCGCGCTCGATTGACCTTTCAAGCCCGGAGTGACCCATGAGCGGCATTCTGACCGTGACCATGAACCCCGCCCTCGATGTCACGGCGTCGGTGGCCGAAATGGTGCCCCGCGAAAAGCTGCGCTGCACCGAACCGACCCGCGAACTGGGCGGCGGGGGGATCAATGTCTCCCGTGTGATCGCGGCCTTCGGGGGCACCAGCCGTACCCTTGTGGTGGCGGGCGGGCTGACCGGGCAACAGATGATCCGTATGCTGGAGGACCGTGGGTTCGATCCGGTCGTTGTGCCCTGCGCCGGCTCCACCCGCGAAAGCATTATGATTTTCGACCGGGCGGTTGAGACCCAATACCGCTTCATTATGCCGGGACCCTCGCTCACCGATGCCGAATGGCAGAATGCGCTGGACACGGCGAGTGCCGCCGCTCAAGGGCTGTCTTACGTGGTGGCGAGCGGCAGTCTGCCGCCGGGCTGTCCGGATGATTTTTATTGCCGTCTGGCGCGGGCCTGCGCGCCGGTCCCGATGATCGTGGACACCTCCGGCGCGGCGTTGCGGGCGGTGGCCCGCGAGCCGGTCTTCTGCCTCAAGATGGATGAGGAGGAGGTCGAGGACCTGTGCCCGGGCGCGCCGGATGAGCGGACGGCTGCCGAGGATGTCCGGGCCCGCTCCGGGGCGCACATCGTCCTGCTGACCTTGGGCGCGCGGGGTCTGCTTGCGGCGACGGCGGACGGCGTGATCGAAATGGCGGGACGGAAGGTCAAACCGGTCAGCACGGTCGGCGCGGGCGACAGTCTGGTGGCCGGCATGGTCAAGGCGCTCGACGACGGATTGGCGCTGCCCGAGGCGTTGGCCCATGGTGTCGCCGCCGGAACCGCGGCCGTGCTGACGCCGGGAACGGAACTGGCGCGCCGGTCCGACTTCGACCGCGTTTTGACCGAGATGAGGGCCGACCAGGGCGTGGGTTAAGCGCCCGTTGAGATGGAATTCCTATTTGACGCTCATGCTGCGATGCACCATTCTCGCGCGTCGTGGGGATGAAAAGGGGCCGCGCACGGCGGCCTGAAGCAATCAGGAGAGTTGGTGTGGATCTGTCCAAGATTTCCGTCGGCCCGAATCCGCCGGAAGACTGCAATGTCGTGATCGAGGTGCCGCTGGGCGGCGAGCCGATCAAATATGAGATCGACAAGGCCTCGGGCGCCATGTTCGTGGACCGTTTCCTCTACACCTCCATGCGCTATCCCTGCAATTACGGCTTCATTCCGCACACCCTGTCCGAGGATGGCGACCCGATGGATGTCATGGTCGTCGGCAGCCGGGCCCTGGTGCCGGGTGCGGTCGTCCGTGTGCGCCCTGTCGGCGTTCTGCTGATGCAGGACGAGAAGGGCATGGACGAAAAGGTGCTGGCGGTCCCGCACCCCAAGCTTACCCGGTATTACGACAAGATCGGCAATTACACCGATCTGCCGGAGATCCTGGTGGACCGCATCGAGCACTTCTTCTCGCACTACAAGGATCTGGAGCCCAACAAATGGGTCAAGATCGAGGGCTGGAAATGCGAGAAGGACGCCGCGAAAGTGATCGTCGAGTCGATCGACCGCTACAAGACGAGCAAGCCCGCCGCGTAAGGCCGGCGAACGCGACCGAACACAAAGGCCCCGCCACGCGTGCGGGGCCTTTTCGATTCTGGTGCAAGCGGGCTCACTCGTGCCCGTCACGTTCCTGACGATGGAGCCGGGTGGCTCCCTGACCGAGCAGGGGCTGGGGCTCGCCCGTCCACCAGCGCCGGGCCAGGCGCGCGATATCGACGCCGACGCCATAAAGCGCCGGAACCATCAGCAGCGTGACGAATGTCGCGAAGATGACCCCGAAGGCCAGGGCCACCACGGTGGGCTTGAGGAACTGCGCCTGGGTCGAGCGTTCGGCCATCATCGGCACCAGCCCGATAAAGGTGGTCACCGAGGTGAGCAGAATGGGCCGGAACCGGGAGACGCCCGCCTCGATCAACGCCTCGACCGCGCCCATGCCTTGAGCGCGAAGGCGGTTCACCGTATCGACCAGCACCAGATTGTCGTTGACCACCACGCCGGCCGCCGCCGCGATCCCGAAATAGGAGAACAGCGCCATGGTCATGCCGAACATCATGTGCCCATAGACCGCGCCCATATAGCCGAAGGGGATCGCGGTCATGATCAATAGCGGCTGCCAATAGGACCGGAAAGCGATGGCCAGCATGGCATACATGCTCAGGAAGGCGATGATGTAGAGGCTGGAAATTTCGGCCAGGAATTCCGCTTCGCCTTCTGCCGCCCCGATGGCGCCGCGGGTCACGCTGGGATAGCGCTGCTCCCATTGCGGAAAGAAATTCTCGTCGAGATCGCGCAGGATTTGCCCGCGCACATCGCCGCGCAGTTCCGCGCTGATCACGGCCGACCGCTGGCGCTCGCGCCGGTCGATCCGCGCAAGGCCGGGCGCGAAGGTGACATCGGCCACCGACAGGAGCGGAACCTCGCGGCCATCGGCCGTCCGGACCCGGAAATTCTGGAGGCTTTGCAGGGACTCCCGCGCCTCCTCGGGATAGCGCACGAACACGCGCACATCCTGACCGTCCCGGGGCAGACGCTGGGCCTGTTCGCCAAAATAGGCCTGGCGCACCTGGCGTGACACCTCACCGAGCGTAACGCCCAGGGTTTCGGCGCCGGGCTTGAGGGTCAGCCGGATTTCATCCGTGGCGCTGCGCAGATTGTCCCGGACATCGTAGAGGCTCTCATAGGTGCGCAACTGCGTCATGAGATCGGCGACGGCCGCGCGCAGCACATCGAGATCCGGCGCGCTGATGGCCAATTGCAGGCCGGGATCGACCTGATTGATGGTGTAATTGACGGTGATGTCTTCGGCATCCGGAATATCGCCGATCTGATCGCGCAGGCGCAGCGCCACCTCCTTGGCCGACATGTCCCGCAGTTCCGGCGGCGCAAGCTGCACCAGCGCCAGGACGCTGGCGTCGCGCGCGCGGGTATACCAGCTGTCGATGACCGGCGGGGCTTCGCCGCCCGCGCTCGCCCGCTCGGCGTTGATGTCCTCTTCAAAGGCGGCCTGCGCGAGGCGCATCTGGTCGAGCACTTCCAGGGCGCGCGCATAGGGCGTGCCTTCCGGGAGTTCCACGTCGATGGCGATCATCTCGTTTTCGATTTCCGGGACGAACGCGAAGCGCAGATAGCCGTTCATCAGAAAGCCGAGGCTGAGCACCAGGAAGAAGAAAAAGACCGCTGTGGTCAGATAACGCTGATCGACGCAGAACGCGACAAAGGGCCGGTACTGATTTTCCGCAAAGCTGGTGAGGCTGTTGGCCAGCCGGGCCTGGATTCGGCTGAGTGGGCCGCCGGTGGTCCGCGGTTTCATGTTCGCCAGATGCGCCGGCAGGATCAGCAGGGCCTCGATGAGCGAGAAGGTCAGCGCCAGGATGATGATGAGCGATAGCTGCCGGGTGAACTGGACCTGTACGCCCGACAGGAACAGCCAGGGCGAAAACGCGATCATCGTGGTCACGACGGCGAAGATCACCGGTTTGAGCACGAGTTGCGCGCCATAGGTTGCCGCGGTGAGGGGATCGTCGCCTTTTTCCACGCGGCTGTGGATCATCTCGCCGACAATGATCGCGTCGTCCACGACAACCCCGATCACCAGCAGGAAGGCGAACAGGGTGAAGGTGTTCAGCGAGACGTCGTAAGCGGGCAGCAGCACGAAGGCGCCGGCAAAGGCGGTCGCGATCCCGATGGTGACCCAGATCGCCACCTTGGGCCGCAGGAACAGGATCAGCACGATAAAGACGAGCGCGAGGCCGAGAAAAGCGCTGCGCGAAATGGTGGCCATGCGGTCGAAATAGATTTTCGACTGGTTGTACCAGAGTTCGACCTGGACCCCGGGCGGCAGGTTGTCCTGCGCGGTCTCCAGCCATCCGTTCACCGACTCAGACGTGCGCACCACATTCATGCGTTCGCTGGTCATGACCTGAACCAGCACCGCGGGCATACCGTTATAAGTGGCATCGAGATTGACGTCCTCGAAGCCGTCAATCACGGTTGCGACATCCCCGACCGTGATCACCGCGCCATCGGGCGTTTGGCGGACGATGATGTCTTCGAAATCGCGCTGCGTGTCGGCCAGGTTCCGGGCCCGGAGCTGGATTTCGCCGGTCTCGGTGCGCACCCGGCCCGAGGACAGATTGACCGACGTGCCGCGCACGGCGCGGGCGACCTCGTCGAAGGTCAGGCCATAACGGCGCATCGCCTCTTCGGACAACTCGATCGAGACTTCCTCGTTGCGCACGCCGAACAGTTCGACGATGGAGGCGCCGGGCAGGACCGCGATCTCGTCGCGGATGCGCTCGGCGGTGCGTTTCAGAGTACGCTCGTCCACATCGCCGAACACGGATAATCGGATGAGTTCGTTGCGGGTCAGGATCTCGCGCACGCGGGGCGGTTCGACGTCACTGGGCAGGATGGCAATGCCGTCCACTCGGAGCTTCACCTTATTGATGAATTCGCCCATATCGACGCGCGGGTTGGCCTCGATGATCACGAAGCCGACGCCCTCGAGCGCGGTCGAGCGCAGCCGGTCGATATTGTCGAGATCGGCCAGCGCTTCCTCGATCCGGATGATGATCTGTTCCTCGACCTCCTGGGGCGCGGCGCCGGGCCAGGCGACGGAGACTTCGACGAAATTGACCTGGAAGGTCGGGAACACCTCGCGCTCCAGCCGCTGGAACGCCAGCACGCCGGACACCACGATGCCGATCATCAGAAGATTGGCGGCGACCGGGTTGCGCGCCCACCAGGAAACGAGACCGTTCATGCCCCATCTCCCGGCGCCGCGGTTTCCGACACGCTGCGCTCGATCGGCGTGAGTTTCAGCCCTTCAATGGCGCCCTGGATCGGCGAGACGATGACCATGTCGCCGTCCTCGACCCCGCTGTTGAGAATAATCCGCTCTTCCTCGGTGAAGGCGACATCGACCCGGCGGATCGAGAGGCGGTTTTCCTCGGTGACCACATAAACCCGGTCGCTGGCGCGCAGCGCCGCGCGCGGAATGACCAGCGTATCGTCGACCGGCCGGCCCGGAATGTCGGCGGTGACGAACAGTCCCACAGCCAGCGGCACACCGTCCTTGTCGGCGCCCGCGCCATAGGGATCGAGCAGTTCGGCCACGGCGAAGAGTTGCCGGGTCGTCGGATCGAGGGCGCTCTCGGTGCGTACGATCCGCGCAGCCCAGTGCCGCTCCCGGCCGCCGACGACCGCGGACAGATCGATCGGATGGCCTTCACCCGGCGCGGCGCGGTAGCCGATCGGCAAATCCAGAATGCCCAATTCGCTGTCCGACAGCGGCAGGCGGATTTCCACCACATCGGTCGAGAAGACCCGGCCTAGCCGATTGCCGGGGGACACGAATTGTCCGAGATCGGCGGACCGGCTGCGGATCCGCCCGTCGAACGGCACGGTGATCCGGGTACGGTCCAGATTAAGCCGGGCCTCGGCCAGATTGGCCTGGGCCGCCGCGAGCGAGGCCTGCGCGCGGGCCAGTTGCGGCTCGCGCAAGGTGAGGGGCGAGGCATCGCCGTCGCCCAGTTCTTCCCAATCGCGCCGGGCCATGTCGGCCTGAGCATCCTCCTGGATCAGCGCCTGGCGGGCCTCGGCCACCTGCGCCTGCGCCCGGGTCAGGGCCAGTTCGTAGTCCGCGTCCTCGATGCGGATCAGCACTTCTCCGGCCTCGAAGATCCCGCCATCGACAAAGGCCGGGGACACCTCGACAATCCGGCCGGCGACCTGGGGCACCAGATCGATTTCGATCCGGGCGCGGACTTCGCCTTGGGTGGTGACGAGGGGCACGATGGTGGTGCGTTCCGCGCGCTCGACAAAGACCGAGACCGGCCGTTCCTCGGGTTGGGCCTGTTCCGGCTCGGGGCGGAAGGTCACCATGATCACCACGGCGGCGACCGTCAGGCCGAGCACGGCAAGCGGGGCTGTGATCCTCAAGAGGCGGTTCATGGGCGCAGTCCTTCGCCGGGTTCGAGGGGAGGCGGATCGATGACGCGGGCCGGCGCGGCACCGCGCGTGCCGAACGGGCCGGCCACCGCGAGATAAAGCGCGATGCGGTTGGTCAGCCGTTCGCGGTTGACCGAGATAAGCGCGCTTTCGGCGCTGATCCGCCGGCTTTGGGCATCGAGAAGATTGAAGATCGTCGTCAAGCCCGCCGCATAATCGCGTTCGGTCAGGCGCTCGGCGGCGATGGCGTTTTCCAGCGACACTTTGAGCGCGGCTTCGCGGGCGGCGAGCAGGGCTTCGGCGGCAAGCGCGTTCTCGACTTCCTGGAAGGCCGCCAGCGCGCTGTTGAGATAGCCGTAAAGGGCGTCCACAGCCCGGGCCCGGGCGGCCTGGGCATCGGCAATCAAGCGTCCGCCTTGGAACAAGGGCTGCACAAGGCCCGCGATCAGATTACCGGCCATCCGCTCGGTGTCGAACAGATCGGCGATCTCGTTTTGTTGATTGCTGAGGCTTCCCGTGACGGTCAGGCGCGGGAGCAGGGCCTTGCGGGCATCTTCCGCGCGCAGACCCGCCGCCTCCAGGCGCCGTTCCGCCGCTTGAAGGTCCGGGCGCCGGGCCAGGAGTTCCACCGGGGCGCCGGCGCCGTCGAGCACGGGCAGGGCGGGCAATGGCATGTCATATCCGAGCGAGGCATCCGGATAGCGCCCCATGAGCAATTCAAGCGCCCGGGCGCTTTCCCGTTCGAATTGACGGCGCTGTTGCAGGGTTGCCTGCCGGCCCGCGAGTTCGGAGCGCGACAGCCGGACATCGACGCTCGCGCTTAGGCCGCTGGCATAGCGCCGTTCAACGAGGCGCAGCACCCGGGCCCGGTTTTCCACGTCCCGCTCGGTCAACTCTCGTTGGAGACGGGCCTCGAGAAGCGTGAACCAGGCCCGTGCGGTGGCGGCGGCAATGGACAAACGCGCACCCTCGAAATCCGCGGCGCTGGCGTCGGCTTCGGCCCCTGCGGCCCGCGCCCGGTCGCGGACCCGGCCCCAGACATCGACTTCCCAGCTGGCCGTCAGATTGGCCGAAAGGGTGGAGGCATAGGTCGTATCCGGTACCAGCGGCGGATTGGCGGGCGTACGGCTGCGGATCGCGTCGAGCGAGAAGGTAAAGGCCGGCCAGAAGGACGCCGCGGCCGAATCCGCGGTCGCCAGGGCCGCGTCGAGCCGCGCGGCGGTCTGGTTGAGATTGGCGTTGTAGGCCAGGGCCTCGGCCACCAGGGCGTCGAGCCAGGGATCATCGAAGCGGGCCAGCCAGTCGGTCGCCAGGGGACCGACGGTATCGGGCGACTCGGCGCTCGCGGCCCACTGGCTGGGCAATGCGGGCAGGACGGTATCGGTATCGGCAGGCTTGGGGATCTGCGCGCAGCCGCTCAGCCCAAGGGCCCCGGCCAGGAGCCCCCCGGCCAGGACCA
>CAZHDI010000003.1:46873-79208 GCA_964531285.1 uncultured Alphaproteobacteria bacterium
TTGCCGACTCCGGTGTTGTTCGTGAGCCCTGCGATCACGGCCCGCGCCCCCAACCACTCTTATTAATAAGTATCCCGACCTTACCCGGAGTTTGTCGCAACAGGATATCAAAACGGCACAGAGTCCTTGCAGCCGGAGTCGGTTTTCCGCCCCGTGATGCGCGTCCCACACGGCCCCGAGGTGCCGGGCACACGGTGGCCGTGAGCCCGCCCCCACGCCGTTACCCGCTATTAACGAATTGGCGGTGGACTGGTTACGGATGGGATGACAGTCCGGTGGCAGACCCGCCGGCCAAGGCGCGGATGGGGATATGGCAGCGTTTCACAATGCTCTTTTGATGGCCGTTTTGCAGACGGCGGCGGGGCAAGGTCAGGGGCCGGCGCCCGCACCGGGCTGGGACATCCACCCGGACGTGCATGAGGTCCGGGTTGTTCCCGCATCTCAAGGCGACGCGGGCTCGGACCGGCCCAGCCAGAGCGACGACGAAGCGGCGGCCCGGCCGTTGGCAGACACTGCGCCCGGCACCGATAACGCCCCGGCGGACTGAGCGGATCAGTCTGCGTCCAGGATCGCGATCACCTGATCCTCGGCCACCGTATCGCCTTCGCCGACCCGCAATTCGGCGACGCGGCCCGCGCGCGGCGCGTTGACCGGAATTTCCATCTTCATGGATTCCAGGATCACGATCGGCTCATCCTCGCCGACCTGGGCGCCTTGCGCGGCTTCGATCTTCCAGACCTTGCCGGCGACATCGCTGGCGACTTCGATACGGGTGCCCATGGCGGGGTCTCCTCTCAGATTCGATGGCGTAAAGGGTGATCGGTCCGCCGATTATGCGGCGGCATGGAAGCGCTCGAAGGCGCGGGTCAGATCGCCGATCAGATCGTCCGGATGCTCCAGGCCGATGTGAAGGCGGAAGCACGGTCCTTCGGGAGCCCAGGGTGTCGCGGTGCGGGCTTTGGACATATCGGTCGGCACGATGAGGCTCTCGAACCCGCCGAAGGAATAGCCAATTCCGAAATAGGCCATGCCGTTGATAAAGGCATCGAGCTGGCGGTCCGTACCCTGATTGAGCACCACGCCGAATACGCCGGATGCGCCCGCGAAATCCCGTTTCCACAAGGCATGGCCGGGATCGGTTTCAAGGCCCGGATGCTGAACCCGCGAGACTTCGGGCCGGTTCAGGAGCCAGCGCGCCACGCGCAGGCCATTGTCCTGGTGCTGACGCATCCGGACGGCAAGGGTCCTCAGTCCCCGGAGCGCCAGATACACATCGTCCGGTGCAGCCGCATGACCGAGCCGGCGATGGCCCATGGCGAGCCGGTGGGCATGGCTCTTGACCGCCGTCACGATGCCGAGCAGGGCATCGGAATGGCCGACGATGAACTTGGTCGCAGAATGGATCGACAGATCGACGCCCATGGGGATCGGTTTGAAATAATAGGGCGAGGCCCAGGTATTGTCCGCAGCCGTCGTAATGCCGCGCGCCCGGGCGATAGCGGCGAGCGCCGGCACGTCGGTCATCTCGAAGGTGCGGCTGCCGGGCGCCTCGATGAGGATCATCTGGGTGGTCTCGCGGATCAGCGCGGCAATCCCCTCCGGCCCGGCAAGCGGGTCGTAATAGGTGGTCTCGACACCGAAGCGGGCCAGCACATCGTCGCAAAAGTCCCGGGTCGGATCATAGGCGCAGTCCGGCACCAGAACATGCCCGCCCGCGCTGGTGAAGGTCAGAAAGGCGCAGGTGATCGCCGCCAGGCCCGATGGCAACAGCCGGCAGCTTGCGCCGTCCCCGGCCTCCTCCAGGTCGATCATCGCCTGTTCGAGCGCGAAGGTGCCCGGCGTGCCCCGGCGCCCATAGGCGCTCGGCATGCCTGAGGGGTCGCGCATGGTCTCCACGCTGTCGAACAGGATGGTCGAGGCGTGATAGACGGGCGGATTGACCACCCCGTGATGGGCCCGCGGATCCCGCCCGGTCACAGTGATCCGGGTGTCGGGATGCGGAACTGGCGTGTCTTTGGGCAGGCTGGCCATGGGGACCTCTCAAACGGCGGCAGGCGCAGGCAGATGACACCCGGCGCGCGCGCCGGCATTCGGCGGGGGCGCTTTGACCGGGCGCCTCAGCCCATTACAATTGATTTGGACACCGGCGGCCAGACGCCAGACCGTGCCGGGACACAGCATCAGGGGACCGATATGCGACTGACACCGATGGCGCGCGCACTCGCGCTGACCGCCGCCCTGTGGGCCGTTGCGACCGGCGCACAGGCCAACACGCTTGAGGACGTCAAGGAGCGCGGGCGCCTGGAATGCGGCGTGAGTACCGGCCTGGCCGGGTTCTCCGAAGTCTCGGACCAGGGCACCTGGAAGGGTTTCGATGTGGATTTTTGCCGCGGCATCGCGGCGGCGGTGCTGGGCGATGCGTCGAAAGTGAACTTCGTGCCCCTCAATGCCCAGGAACGCTTCACCGCCCTTCAATCCGGTGAAATCGACGTGTTGTCGCGGTTTACCACCTGGAGCTTCTCGCGCGACACCCAACTGGGCATCGATTTCCTGGTGGTGACCTATTACGACGGCCAGGGCTTCGTGGTGCCGCGCGCGCTGTCGGTTGCCAGCGCGACGGAACTCGATGGGGCGCGCATCTGCGTGGAAAGCGGGACCACCACGGAACTCAATCTCGGCGATTATGTCCGCGCCAATGACCTGTCGATGGAGTCCATCGTCATCCGCAACCAGGACGAGGCGCGGGCCAATTATCTCGCCGAGGCCTGCGATGCCTATACGACCGACATTTCGGGACTTGCAGCCCTGCGCTCGACACTGCCCGACCCGTCAGCCCATGTGATCCTGCCTGAAGTGATCTCCAAGGAACCGCTCGCGGTCGCGGTGCGCCATGGCGACAATGAATGGGGCGATGTGGTCCGCTGGTCGGTCTATGCCACCATGATCGCCGAGGAATTCGGCGTCACCCGTGAGACTGTCACGGCGCTGAAGGCCGAGACGTCCAGTCCGGAACTGCGCCGCCTTCTGGGCGCGGAAGGGTCCATGGGCCAGCAGCTCGGTCTCGATCCGGACTGGGCCTACCGCATTATCGCGGCGGTCGGCAATTACGGCGAGATCTTCGACCGCAATATCGGCCGGGACAGCACGCTGTCGCTGGAGCGCGGTCTCAATGCTCTGTGGACCGACGGCGGTCTCCACTACGCACCGCCCATGCGCTGACCGGGGGCGGGCCGGGTGAGCAGCCTTTCCGAAGCCGGCCGTCCGGCCGCCAGCCTGCTCAGGATCTGGCGGGCCGAGGCGACACGGCGGGTCGTGCTTCAGGCCGCGGTGCTGCTCTGCCTCGTTGCGGTTCTGGCCATCGCGGGGATCAACGCGGTTCAGAACCTGACCGAACGCGGCATCGCCAGCGGCTTCGGCTTCCTGTCGGACCCCGCCGGCTATGGGGTGGCGTTCAGCCTCATCCCCTATGACCTCACCGATACCCATGGCCGGGTGTTTCTCGTCGGCCTTTTGAACACTTTGCTGGTTTCGGTGACCGGAATTGTTCTGTCGAGCGTCCTGGGGCTGATCATCGGCGTGCTGCGTCTGTCGGGCAACTGGCTGGTCGGTGTGCTCGCCACGGCCTATGTGGAAGTGATCCGCAATGTGCCGCTGCTGCTTCAGATTCTGTTCTGGTACGCCGTGGTGCTCCTGCTGCCGACGGTGCGCGAGAGCCTGTCCGTCGGCGGCCTTGTCTTTCTCAACAACCGGGCGATGGAACTGCCGGCGCCGGTCTTCGGACCGGGCATGGGTTGGGTCGGCGCCGCGCTCCTGGCCGGAATCGCCGCGCGTCTTCTCCTAGGGCGGATCGTCCGGCGGCGGGGGTCTCGGAGCGCGCTGCGGCCCTGGACGCTGGGCCTGATCCTCGGTGCGCCGCTGATCGTGTTTCTGGCGCTGGGGGCGCCGCTGGCCTGGGATGTGCCCGAGAAAGGCCGGTTCAACTTTTCCGGCGGCATGAGCGTGCCCGCGACCTTCGTTGCGCTTCTGATTGCCCTGACCACCTATACGGCGGCCTTTATCGGCGAGATCGTCCGGGCGGGGATTCAATCGGTGGCGAAGGGCCAGAGCGAGGCGGCGGCGGCGCTGGGTCTGCGGCCCGGCCCGACCATGCGGCTGATCATCCTGCCTCAGGCCCTGCGCGTGATCATTCCGCCCACCACGAGCCAGTATCTCAATCTGACCAAGAACTCGTCGCTCGGGATCGTCATCGGGTATCCCGATATTGTCGCGACCTTCGGCGCGGCGACCTTGAACCAGACCGGACAGGCCATCGAAACCCTTGCCATGATCATGGCGTTCTATCTGACCGTGAGCCTGACCATCTCGCTCCTGATGAACTGGTACAATCGCTCGATCCAGCTTGAGGGAGCCCGGCGATGACGGCGCGCGCTTATCAGCCGGGCCAGCACCCGGATCTCCCGCCGCCCAAAGGCATGAGCGGCCCCTTGGTCTGGCTGCGCGCGAACCTGTTCTCGTCCTGGCTCAACACGGGCCTGACCCTGGCTGCGCTGGCTCTGCTGGCCGGCGCCATTCCGGCCGTGATCCAGTGGGCGGTGCTCGCCGCCGATGTCGACGGCACCTCGCGTCAGGACTGCGATACGGCCGGGGCATGCTGGGCGGTCATCGCCGAGCGCTGGCGCCTGTTCGTGTTCGGATTTTTTCCGCAAGACGAGATTTGGCGCCCCGCACTGGCCATGGCCTTGCTGCCCATCGCCGCCGTGCCCTTGCTCTATGCGGAGCTGCCGCACCGGCGCGTCCTGATGTGGGGCACGATCGCCTATCCGGTGCTGGCGGCCTGGCTTCTGGGCGGCGGGCTGGGCCTTCCGGAAATCGAAATGCGCCAGTGGACCGGTTTTGTCCTCACCCTGGTCATCGGCGTGACCGGCATCGCCGCGTCCCTGCCCATCGGGATCCTTCTGGCCCTGGGGCGCCAGTCTGATCTGCCGGTGGTCCGCACGGTGTGCATCGCCTTTATCGAGACGGTGCGCGGCGTGCCTTTGATCACCGTGCTGTTCTTCTCCTCGGTGATGCTGCCGCTGTTCCTGCCCGACGGCGTGAGCCTCGATAAACTCGTGCGCGCGCTGATCGTCGTGGCGCTGTTTGCCTCCGCCTATATGGCCGAGGTGATCCGGGGCGGGCTTCAGGCGATCCCGGCCGGACAGATCGAGGCGGCCCGCGCGCTGGGGCTGGGCTATTGGCGGACCATGGGCCTTGTGGTGCTGCCACAGGCTTTGCGCATTTCGATCCCCGGGATCGTCAACACCTTTATCGGTCTTTTCAAGGACACGAGTTTGGTGACCACGATCGGCCTGCTGGATCTGGTGGGCATGGCCGATGCGACCCTGACCGATCAGAACTGGCTGGGCTTGCGCATGGAAGTCTATCTGTTCGTGGCGCTGATCTTCTGGGTCGTGTGTTTTTCCATGTCGCGCTATTCGGTCTGGCTCGAAGGCCGGCTGGACCGCGACCCGGCGGCGGCGAGGGGGGGACCATGAGAGCAGGGCCGATGATCGAGCTGCGCGGGGTACACAAATGGTTCGGCCCGTTCCATGTGCTCAAGGATGTGAGCCTCGCCGTGGACACGGGCGAACGCATCGTGATTTGCGGGCCGTCCGGGTCCGGCAAATCCACACTCATCCGCTGCATCAACCGGCTGGAGAGTCATCAGCAGGGCCAGATCGTCATCGACGGTCAGGAACTGACCGATGATGTCAAACGGATCGACGAGGTGCGCCGCGATGTCGGCATGGTGTTTCAGAGCTTCAATCTGTTCCCCCATCTGACGGTTCTGGACAACTGCACTCTGGCGCCCATGCGCGTGCGCGGCTTGTCGCGCGCCGACGCCGAAGCGCGGGCCATGGCCTATCTTGAGCGGGTGCGCATCCCCGATCAGGCGCGCAAGGTGCCGGGACAGCTTTCGGGCGGCCAGCAGCAGCGGGTCGCCATCGCCCGGGCGCTGTGCATGGAGCCGCGGGTCATGCTGTTCGATGAGCCGACATCGGCGCTCGATCCGGAGATGATCAAGGAAGTGCTTGATGTGATGATGGATCTGGCCGCCTCGGGCATGACCATGCTGGTGGTCACCCACGAGATGGGGTTCGCGCGCGAAGTGGCCGACCGGGTGGTGTTCATGGACGGCGGCGAGATCATCGAGGCCGCGCCGCCGGGCTCCTTCTTCACCGCCCCCGAACACGAGCGCACCAAGGCGTTCCTCGCTCAGATCCTGGACCGCTGATCCGGTCAGGGCGTGATGGTCTGATGCTCCTGGGCATAGGGCGTGAAGCCCATGCGCTGGTAAAGCGGCAGAGCCGCCGGATGATCCAGCGTACAGGTGTTCACCAGCAGCCGCGCCGCGCCGCGCGCCCACATCAGGTCGATCATCTGTTGCAGGAACCAGGCGCCGAAGCCCCGGCCCAAATAGTCCGGCACCAGACCGAAATAGGCGAGACTGGCCTCGCGCGCCTTGGTGAAATCGAGTTCGGCGAACCCCGCCGGGACGCCCTCGGCATAGAGCACGAACACCTCGACCCCGGCGGTGGCCAGATGGGCGGCCAGGGCCTCATCGCTCATCCGCTTGCGGAACACCCAGACATAATCGCGCCCGACCGTGTGATAAAGATACCGGTAAAAATGCACCGGGATCGCTTCGGCCCGCAAAATGGCCACGCGCCCGCGTGGGGCGGGCGGGGGGCGGCGCAGCACGGCAGGCGCGGTCATCTCCAGGAAGGTGACCGTGGTCTCATGCGCGCCGGTGCCGGCTGCATCGTCGAAACCGTCAGCGCCGGTCATTGCGCGACCGGCAGATCGGCCCGGGCGCCCCATTCGGCCCAGGACCCGTCATAAAGCGCGATCTCCGGATAGCCCGCGCGGGTGAGCGCGAGGGCCAGCACGGCGGCGGTCACGCCGGAGCCGCACATGGTCACCACGGGACGGGTGCGCTCGACCCCGGCGGCGCCGAACAGATCGCGCAGCGCATCGGCCGGTTTCATCGTACCGTCGGCGTTCAGAACCTCCGCATGCGGGATATTGATCGCGCCGGGAACATGACCGCGCCGCAGGCCCGGCCGCGGCTCCGGCGCTTCGGCGCGGAAGCGGGCGGCGGGGCGCGCATCCACCACCTGCTCGGTCCTGGTCTGGAGATTGGCCGCGATCTGTCCGGCATCGCGCAACAGCATATTGTGCAGCCGGGCGGTGAAATGGCGCGGCGTCAGACGCGGCTCGTCATCGGTGACGGCGTGACCTTCGGCGCGCCATTTCGGCAGGCCGCCATCCAGCACCATCACATCCCGATGCCCCATGACCTTGAACATCCACCAGGCGCGCGCGGCCGAAAACAGTCCGGCGCCGTCATAGGCGACGATCCGGGTCCCGTCGCCAAGCCCCAAAGCACGGGCGCGGGCGGAGAACTTCACCGGGTTCGGCAGCATATGGGGCAGGGGATTGTCGGTGTCGGCGATCTCGTCGATATCGAAAAACACCGCACCCGGAATATGGGCCTCCCGGAACTCGGCACGGGCATCGCGGTCCGCATCGGGCAGATACCAGGAGGCATCGATCAGGCGCAGATCCGGGGCGGCGAGGCTGTCGGCCAGCCAGCCGGTTGTGACGAGGGGATCGCTGATCTGGGGGCCGGGCATGGGCGCGTCCTTCTTGGTTTGGGCCGGTCATCCTGCGCCCACCCGCACGCGCCCCAGGCCGGAACCGGCTTAGGGCGACGGCGCCCGCTCGCCGGTCATCCATCCGGGCACCGGCAGGTCTTTGGAGCGCAGGAACGCCGGTGAGAACAGTTTGCTTTGATACCGCGTTCCGTAGTCACACAACAGGGTGACGATTCGATGCCCGGGGCCAAGCTGGCGCGCCAGACGAATGGCGCCGGCGACATTGATCCCGGCCGACCCGCCGATGCACAGGCCCTCATGTTCCAGAAGGTCGAACACCAGGGGGATGGCTTCGCTGTCGGGGATCTGGAACGCCTCGTCCACGGGCGCGCCCTCCAGATTGGCGGTGATCCGGCCCTGGCCGATGCCCTCGGTGATCGAATTGCCTTCGGCTTTCAAAACGCCATGCTTGAAATGGCCATAGATCGCCGAGCCCATGGGATCGGCCAGCGCCGTCACGATGCGGCTGTTGCGCTCCTTGAGGGCCATGGAGACACCGGCAAGCGTGCCGCCGGTGCCCACCGCCGAGACGAACCCATCGACCCGTCCCCCGGTCTGATCCCAGATTTCCGGTCCCGTGCCCTCATAATGGGCCCGACGGTTCGCCGTATTGTCGAACTGGTTCGCCCAGACCGCGCCATTGGGGGATGTCTCGTTCAGCTCCTCGGCAAGGCGCCCGGAATACTTCACGTAATTGTTGGGATCTTTATAGGGGACCGCCGGAACTTCGATCAGCTCCGCGCCGAACAGGCGCAAGGTGTCTTTCTTTTCCTGGCTCTGGGTTTCCGGGATCACGATCACGGTCTTGAAGCCCAGCACGTTGGCCACCAGCGCCAGACCGATCCCGGTATTGCCGGCCGTGCCCTCGACAATCGTGCCGCCTGGCCGCAGGGCGCCCCGCGCCATGGCATCGCGCACGATGTAAAGCGCTGCCCGGTCCTTGACCGATTGGCCGGGATTCATGAATTCCGCCTTGCCCAGGATCTCGCAGCCGGTTTCTTCGGAGGCGCGGGTCAGCCGGATGAGCGGGGTGTTGCCGATCGCATCCAGCATGGTCGAACGAACGGTCATGGGGATACTCCTGAGACGAAAGCTGGATGGTGACGCGTGTACACTTTGGTTTACACAAGACCCTGCGGATCCGGCAAATCTATGGTGGCGGGCGGGCCGCCTGACGGACGGGCGCTTCCGCTCACCCGATATAACCAAAGATATAGGATGCGCACAGGCCTTTGTCGCGCGCGGGCGGGCCGGCAATCGGTGTGATTGTGCAACGGGCAGGGACGCGCCGGTCGCTGCCTTTGATCCATGTTTGACGGAACGCCGTATCCTTCCACAGTGTTGGTGTCATGTAGCGTCGGGTGGATCGGAGCGGATGAGCGGACAGATCGAGCATCATATCCCGCAGGATTGGTTGTTGGACTATGCCAGCGGGGCCATGACGGGCCCTTGGACCGTTCTCGTCGCCAGTCACCTGACGCTTTGTCCGGTCTGCCGGACGGCCGTGAGCGATTTGGAGCGGATCGGCGGGGCCCTGTTGAGCGCGGATCTCGGTCTGGACCGCCCCTCGGCGACGGCTCAGGCCATCGTGGTCTCGACCGACACGATCGAACCCCTGCCGGGCACTCCGGCGCCCAAGGTTTTCGACCCGGTGTTGCCGAAGCCGCTGCGCGACGCCATCGGCGGGTCGCTCAACGATCTGCGCTGGCGCGGGCTCCTGCCCGGTGTGGAGACGGCCGAAACGCCCGACAGCCAAGACGGCGCCCGCGCCCGGCTGTTGCGCATCGCGCCGGGGGCCGCGGTGCCGGATCACACGCACCATGGCGCCGAGGCAACCTTGATCCTCCAGGGTGCCTATGCCGATGAGACCGGACATTATCGGGCCGGTGACGTGGCCGTGGCCGATCACGAGGTCGATCATCGTCCCGTTGCCGATCACGGCATGGTGTGCATCTGTTACTCAGTATCCGAAGCGCCTTTACAGTTGACCGGGCGCTTTGGGCGGTTCCTCAACTTTCTTCCCATGGTCTGATCCCTTCGTTCAGGAAAGAGAGACGTGTCATGAAATGCGTCAGCGCCATCGGCCTTGTGTGCCTGGTCTTAGCGACGGCTGCGCTGCCCGCCCGGGCGGACAGCGAAAGGACGGCGATGTATCCGGGCATTCCGGAAAGTGGCGAATTGGCATTCGCCGTTAAGCGCGGCGGCGACGATTTCGGCCGGCATGTCGTGCGCTTCACCGAACTCGACGAGCATTGGCTTCAGGTGAATGTGGAAATCGACCTGAAGGTGCGCGCGGCGTTCATCACCTTCTTCGATTACAAGCACCGTTTGGAGTCGATCTGGCGTGACGGCGAACTGACCACGCTGGAGTCGACCACGGACGACAATGGCGACGAGTTGTTCGTATCGCTGAAGAAGGACGGCGAGGCGCTGTCCCTGAAATCGTCCAAGAACACCGCCGACGATATCCCGCTGGGCCTGATGCCGACGACCTACTGGAACAAACGTGCGCTTGAGAAGACCGAACTTCTGAATACTCAGAATGGCGAGATTTTTCCGGTGACGATCACCGAAAAGGGAACCGAGACGATCACTGTGATGGGCGAGGAGATCGAGGCGACCCGCTATGAGCTGGTGGGCACGATCACGGTCGATCTGTGGTATGACGAAAATGACCGCTGGGTGAAGTGTGCTTTCGAAGCGCGCGGCCAGGAAGTGACCTATGAAATGGTCGAACCGGGCAGCATATGAGTAAGACCGCACCCGGCACTCTGCGGCTCGTCCTCGGCGATCAACTCACCCGCGATGGGGCCGCCTTGCGCGGTCTCGATCCGGACCATGATGTCGTCCTGATGGCCGAGGTGCGCAGCGAAGCCACCTATGTTCGCCACCACAAGAAGAAGATCGCCTTCATCTTCTCGGCGATGCGCCATTTCGCGCAAAGCCTGGAAGCCGACGGGATCACGGTGCGCTATGTCCGCTATGACGATCCGGACAATGCCGGATCGCTCATGGGCGAGGTGGCGCGCGCGCTGACCGAGTGCGCTCTCGATAGCGTCGTCGTGACCGAACCGGGCGAATATCGTCTGTGGGAAGACATGCGTGGCTGGCACAAGGCGCTCGATTGTCCGGTCGAGATCCTAACCGATGATCGGTTTCTGTGTTCGGTGGAGACGTTCGAGGCGTGGGCGGAGGATCGCAAATCACTCCGCATGGAGTTCTTTTACCGGGAGATGCGCCGCAAATACGACATCCTCATGACCAAGGACGGAGAGCCTGAGGGCGGCGCGTGGAACTATGACGGCGAGAACCGCAAAGCCCTGCCTGACGATCTCGATCTGCCGCACCGCCGCTCCTTCCGCCCAGACAAGACCACCAAGGCGGTCATCCGTCTGGTTGAGGATGCGTTCGCGGATCATTTCGGCGATATCGAACCGTTCAAATATGCGGTGACGGCGGACGAAGCGGAAACGGCACTCGATCATTTCCTGGACGATATCCTGCCGCAGTTCGGCGATTATCAGGACGCCATGGCGGCGGGCGAAGCGTTCCTCTTTCACAGCACGATCGCGCTCTATCTCAATGCCGGTCTGCTCGATCCGCTCGCTGTCTGCAAGAGCGCAGAGCAGCGCTATCATGCTGGCGATGCGCCGCTCAATGCCGTCGAGGGCTTCATCCGCCAGATCCTGGGCTGGCGCGAATTCATCCGCGGCGTCTACTGGCTGAAAATGCCGGACTATGCCCAGACCAATGCGCTGGACGCCAATCGTCCGCTTCCCGATTTTTACTGGACCGGCGAAACCGACATGGCCTGTCTGCGCGACACGATCGAGACGACGCGCGCCCATGCCTATGCCCACCACATTCAGCGCCTGATGGTCACCGGCAATTTCGCTCTCTTGGCGGGGATCGATCCGGCGGCGGTGAATGAGTGGTATCTGATCGTCTATGCCGACGCCTATGAATGGGTGCAATTGCCCAACACCCATGGCATGGCGCTGTTCGCCGATGGTGGCGTAGTCGGCTCCAAACCCTATGCGGCGAGCGGCGCTTACATCAACCGCATGTCCAACTACTGCAAGGACTGCGCATACAGCGTCAGCAAGAAAGCCGGGCCTGAGGCGTGCCCGTTCAATTATCTCTACTGGCACTTCCTGTTGGAGAATGAGGAGCGTCTGGGCAACAATCCGCGCATGGCCATGCCCTATCGCACCCTGGCCAAGATGAGCGAGGACAAGGTCCACCAGATCCGCGAGGACAGCCGCCGGTTCTTGAGCGAAATCGGCATCGAAAACGCCAAGCCGTCCCGCCGCAAGGCGAGTTGACCCGCCCCCAATAAGCGCCGGCTGCCCTGGCCGGCACACCGTAAGGAGACGTTATGCGCAATCAGGTCGTCACGCCCGCCGACGGCATCGCCTGGATCACAGGCGCGAGTTCCGGCATCGGCCGGGATGTCGCCCTGCTGCTGGCGCGCGAGGGCTGGACCGTTGCGGCGACGGCCCGCCGGCGCGAACAACTGGAGGCACTGGGGCGTGAGGCGGCAGGGCTCAAGGGCGCGATCCATGCCTATCCGGCCGATGTCAGCGATGCCGAAGCCATGAGCGCGGCGGTCGATGCGATGGAGGCGGCCCATGGGCCGGTCGCGCTCGCGATCCTGAATGCGGGGATTTATCTGCCCATGGAGGCCCCGGCCTTTTCCGCCGAGACCATGCGCAAATCCTGGGAGGTCAATATCATGGGCACGGCCCATGGGCTGGAGCCCCTGATCCCGCGCATGATCGAACGCACGCGCGGACATCTGGTGATCGTCTCGTCGGTTACGGGCTATGGCGGCCTGCCGACAAGCGCCGCCTACGGAGCGACCAAGGCCGGTCTCAATATCATGGCCGAGAGCCTCAAGATCGAATTGGACCGGCATGGCGTGCGCGTTTCGGTGGTCAATCCGGGCTTTGTGGAAACCCCGGCGCAGGATGACAACGAATTCCCCAAGCCGTTCATGATCCAATCCGAAGACGCCGCCCGGCGGATCGTGGCGGGCATCAAGCGCCAGGCCTTTGAGATCACTTTCCCCAAGCGGTTCACCTTCCCGCTCAAGGTCCTGAAATGGCTGCCGCGCGACTGGTATATCGCGCTCATCAAGCGTCAAACCGGCTGGAACGAACAGCCCAAGCCTTGATCCTTGCCCGCCGCCGCCCGTTTTGACGGTCTTGCACCGCGCCGGTGTGTCCGCGCACACTGGCCGAAACGAGTCCGCGTGGATGCGTGCGAGGGGGACCCATGGGCCGTGTGATCGTGATCCTGCTGCTGCTGGCGCTCGCCATTGGCGGCTATCTGTTTTGGGAGGCCGGACGCTCGTCTCTCCTGGATGCCCGCAGCACCACCCTGGAGGATGTGATCCGCGAGGCACGGGCGCGCGGCTATGATGTCGATGCCGATGGCCGGACCCGGACCGAGGTGCGCGATTGCGTGTGGACACCCTGTGGCGGCTGCGTCGACACCCTGGCGTTCGATGGCCGCACCGTCTCCGGCGTGACCTATTACGACAAGGGGCTGACCCGGTTTGAAAGCCCGGACAAGGCGGCCTGCAATGCCGGCAATCTGCTGTTCAGCGCCGGCATGCGGTGCGAGGCGCGGGGCTATTTCACGCTCTGCGTCACCCGGCGCCTGCAAGGGCACGCGGACGACGATCCGTTCTACCGGATCTTCATGGCGCTCTAAGCCCCGCTGCTTTCCAAGCGGTCGCGGAGCGCTTTCTGGCTTTCGGCCGTCAGCGGGAAGCCCCACATGACCGACACGGCGATCACTTTCAGCACCACCGGTAGCCCGGCATAGAGCAAAGCCAGGGTCATCAGCGCGAACTCGGTATTGGTGTCGGCATCGGCATTGAAGCCGGCCCAATCGAGCGGCAGGAAGGCCAGCGCCGCGGCGACCCCGAGCGCGATCTTCGACACCAGGCCCCACAGGGCGAAGTAAAAGCCGGTGCGCTCTTCGCCGCTTTCCGCCGTGTCCTTGTCCACCACATCCGCCAGGATCGCCGCCGGGATGGCGAGATCCGCGCCGACTCCGAAGCCCGACAGGATGGTGATCACGACGAACAGCGTCAGATCGCCGGTGCCGACGAAAAACGGCGTCCAGATAAAGGCCGCGCAGGCCCACAGCATGGCAATCGACCAGCCGCGATGCTTGCCGATCTTCTGCGCCACGAAGGCCCAGACCGGGATGGCGGCAAGGCCGGCCAGAAAGTAGGCGAACAAGAGCGGGCCATAGGCTTCCGGCGCGCCGATGCGGTGGGTCACGAACGGGATGAACAGCGTCACCGGCAGACCGTTCGCCACCGCATTGATCAGGAAGGCGATCACCAGACGGCGGAACGCGGCATTGCGCAGCGGATAGAGCAGCCCCTCGATGACCGGCAGGCTCTTACGGGTCAACGGCGGGCGTTCCGGAACCCGCCACAGGGAAATCGCGGCGGCCAGCGGCAGGAGGATCAAAAGCGCCAGCGCGAGCGCGCGGACATGATCCTCGACCGCCGTGATGCCATAGGCCGTCATGACCGCCGGGAGCCCGGCCGCCACCATGGTGCCGATCAACGCGAAGATCTGCCGCGCGGCGGTGACCCGCGTGCGGCCATTGTAATCACCGGTGAGTTCCGCGCCCCAGGCATTGAAAGGCAGGGTCAACGCCGTCCAGGCAATGGTCAGCATGAGGCTGAACAGCGCCAAATGAGCAATGCCGGCATTCTCGGGCGGTACGAACAGGAAATAGGCGGCGACCATGGTCAGCGGCACCGCGCCGAAAATCCACGGCTTACGGCGCCCAAAGCGGCTGCTGGTGTGATCGCTCAGCCACCCGATCAGCGGGTCCGAAATGCCGTCGAACAGGCGGGTGGCGAAGATCACGGTCGCCACCAGCGTCAGGCTCAGGCCCAACTCCTGGGTGTAGAGCGTCGGCAGATAGACATAGACCGGCAGGGCGAGCACCGCGAGCGGCAGGCCCATCACCCCGTAGCTGGCCAGAAGCGGCCGGGTGAGGGCGGGCGCGGTCGTGCGGTCGGTGCGGGCCATGGCGCGTGTCCGGTCTCAAAGGGTGGGCCGTCCGCGCGCATGCGCGATTATGGATTGCGCAGGCGCACCTGCGCCACATCGATGGTTCCGGCGCGAAAGCCCGCTTCACAGTAGGACAGATAGTACGTCCAGAGCCTTCGGAAACGGTCATCGAACCCATCCGAGCCTGCAAGGCGCGGCCAGGCGGCCAAAAAGCGCTCGCGCCATGCCGCAAGGGTGGCGGCATAGTCCCGCCCGAAGGTCGCCGTGTCGGCCAGGGTCAGCTTGGCGCGGCTGACCTGTTCGGCAAACACCGACGGAGACGGCAGCATGCCGCCGGGGAAGACATAGCGCTGGATGAAATCCACGCCATTGCGATAGGGCTCGTACTGATCGTCACGGATCGTGATGATTTGAAGGCCCGCCTCGCCGCCGCGCCGGAGCAGGGTGCGGATGGTGTCGAAAAAGCGCGGCCAATAGGCTTCGCCCACCGCCTCGAACATCTCAATCGACGTGATGCGGTCGAACTCGCCGTCTACGTCCCGATAATCGCGAAGCTGAATGTCGACCTTTTCGGCCAAGCCCTGATCGAACATCCGTTTGCGGGCGAACTCGTACTGCTTGGGCGAAATCGTGATCCCGGTCAGCCGGCAGCCGATTTCCTTGGCCGCGAATTCGGCAAACCCGCCCCAGCCGCACCCGATCTCCAGAACCGAGTGATCCGGGGTAAGATGAATGCGGTCGGCCAGGCTGCGGTATTTGTTCTCCTGGGCCGCCGCCAAGTCCTGGCCTGGAAAGGCAAAGCGCGCGCTGGAATAGGTCATGGTCGGGTCGAGCCATGCCTCGTAAAAGTCATTACCCAAATCGTAATGGGCTTCGATATTCTTGCGCGCCTGGGTCTTCGAATTGCGGTTGAAGGCGTGGCCGATCCTGTTGATCAGCTTCACGAGCGGCTGGGCGGTGAACAGCGCGCGCACGCTCTCGGTATTCAGGCTGAAGACTTCGAGGACCGCCGTGACATCCGGGCTGTCCCACAGGCCGTCCATATAGGCTTCGGCAAAGCCCACATTGCCGCCGCGCATGACCCGCGCGCCGAGCTTATAATCGTTGATGATCAGCACACCGACCGGACCCGGCTCCGCGCCGACGATCCGCAGGACCTCACGCTCGGGCGTGATGGCGACCAAGGTTCCGTGGCGCAGGTGCAGCGCCATGCGGGCGAGGGAGCGGAACAGGAACGGCGCCTGCTTGAGCGCGGCGATTCGGTCGGGCGTTGCCGGCGGGACGGTCTCGGCGTTGAGCCAGAGAGCCGGATCGCAAGGAGCGGCGCCCGGCGCGAGCAAGATGGACTCGGTTTTTTGCATCATTGTGCCCTTTCCATAATTCGTAAGCGTGCCAGGCACGGGTCTCCACGCGTCTAGAGTCTTGCGTCCGCGCGCATTTTTTTCAACCGTCAACTGGCGGCTGCTTGCCCCGGTCGCGCTCATCGCCCCGGGTCGCGGGCTGGTCGGGTGGTTCGGGCTTGCGGTGATACCGGGCGCCCTTGAGCACCAGCTTGACGGCTTCCCAGTGGATGGCCGCGGTGATTTTGAGGGTCATCAGCGGATAGCGCACCAGAGCCTCGGCCAGCGCGGCACCCGTGAAGGCGCGCCGGGTGCCCACATGGGTGGCAAGCAGCAATGTGCCGTCGTCGGTCGTCTGCCGGATCGCCACGCGCAACCGCTCGTCCGGCGCCCGCAGGGCAAACCAATAGGTGCAGTCCATGCCGATAAAGGGCGACACATGGAACATCTTGTCGGCGCGCTGATACTCGACCACGCCGCCGGATGCCGGGATCACATAGGAGTGGGTTTCGCCGAAGGTGTTGCCGACCTCATAGATGATCGCCTCCAGCCGGTCGTCCGTACCGTGACAATAGAAGATCGACAGCGGGTTGAAGACATAACCCAGCAGCCGCGGGAAACATAGCAAACGGATCGCTCCGCCGGGTATCGCAAGACCGGCCTCGCGCAGGCGCGCCTCCACCCAGGGCCGCAGCGGGCTGCCGTCCCGCGCCCCGTGGTCCCGGTCCTGGAAGCTGTAGATGCCCAAGCGGTTATAGGAGAAAAGACGGCTGACGGCCGCGGCCTCGGCGGCCCGGTCGATATCGATCAGCAGCGAGAACACCCGGTAGCGCAGGCGATGCGTGAACGGAATAAGCCGCGCATGCATCACCTCGCCGAAGTAGAGGCAGGCTGGGGGCGTTTCGCTCATGGCCGTCCCATTGTCTCCTTGGGCGCGCCGTCAGGCCGCCGCATCGGCGGCGGAAGAGTCCTGAGCGGCGGCAAGGTCCCAGGGCCGCTTGGCCGGGCCGATCGCCTCGGCGACCTTGAGGCCCGCGGCAAGGCCGTCTTCATGGAAACCATAACCGCAATAGGCACCGCAAAACCAGGTTTGCCGCATGCCCTGAATGCCATCCAGGCGCCGCTGCGCCTCCAGGGCGCCCCCGTCGAATTGCGGATGATCATAAGCGCATGAATAAAAGGTCAGCGCGGGATCGGGCGCGCGGTCCGGGTTGAGGCTGACAAACACCGGCCGGTCCGGATCGAGGGTCTGGAGCCGGTTCATCCAATAGGTCACCGAAAGGCGCGCCTCACCTTCGGTACTGGAATCAAGAGCATTCCAGGCCGCCCAGACCCGGCGGCGCTTGGGCATCAGGCTCTCATCCCGGTGCAGATAGACCGTGTTCGGCGCATAGCGCATGGGTTTGAGAATCGCCTGTTCGTGTTCGGACGGGTCGGCCAGGAGCCCAAGGGCCTCATCGCTGTGGGTCGCAAGCACCACATGATCGAAGGTTTCGGCCGCGCCGGTCTGGTCGGTAACCACCGCGCCGGCGACGGTGCGCTCAACCCGGGTCGCGGCACAGCCCAGGCGGATCCGGTCCCGGAACGTTTCGGTCAACCGGTTGACATACTGCCGGCTCCCGCCGGTCACGGTCCGCCATTCAGGCCGCTTATAGGACAGCAGGCGATGGTTCCGGAAGAACCGGATCAGGCTCTCGGCGGGAAAATCGCCCATGTCATCCGGCGTCGAGGACCAGATCGCCGCGCCCATGGGCAAAAGATAGTGAGACCGGAAGGCCTTTCCAAAGCCACGCTGACGCAAATAGGCGTCGAGGGACAGGCCGCTGCACAGGCCCGCATCCAGGTCTCGCATGGCCAGGGCGTTGAACCGCAGAACATCGCGCAGCATGGCCAGGAACGAGGGGCGCGCCAGATTGCGCCGCTGAGCGAAAATCGTGCTGAGCGAGTCCGACGACCATTCCAGGCGCCCGCCGTCCACACTGACCGAGAAGCTCATGGTGCTGGCCTGCGTCTCGACCATCAGCTCACGGAACAGGCCGGTGAGGTTTGGATAGTTCAGATGATTATACACGATGAAGCCGGTATCGACCGCCATGGGCGCGCCGTTATACTCGATGTCCACCGTGTTGCTGTGACCGCCGATCCGGTCGTTCTTTTCGTAGATCGTAACGTCATGGCTCTTGTTGAGAAGCCATGCCGCGCCCATCCCGGCGATTCCCGTCCCAATCACCGCAATCTTCATTCATCCAAATCCCGTTTGTTCTTGCTGGACCGGCTGCTCATCAACCGGCCTTGCAGTCTGTACGTGCGTTACCCCTTAATGGATTGAAATGCCTCCAGGGCGCGTTCCCGTCCGTCCCGGTGCTCGATGATCGGGTAGGGATAGGTCTTGCCCAATTCAACGCCGGCGTCCTTTAGCTCGATCGGCTTGGCCTCCCAGGGCGTGTGGATTGCCGCCGCCGGCAGATCCGCCAATTCCGGCACCCAGCGGCGCACATAGTCGCCGTCCGCGTCGAACTTCTCTCCTTGTGTCATGGGATTGAAGATCCGGAAATAGGGGGCGGCATCGGCTCCGCAACCGCTGACCCACTGCCAGCTTGCGCTATTGGTGGCCAGGTCCGCATCGACGAGCGTATCCCAAAACCAAGCTTCGCCGGCCTGCCATGGCAAAAGAAGATGCTTGACGAGTAAAGACGCCGTGATCATCCGCACCCGGTTGTGCATCCATCCGGTTTCCCATAACTCGCGCATGCCGGCATCGACGATGGGATAACCCGTCTGGCCCTTCTGCCAGGCCGTGAGGCTTTTTTTGTCGTCGCGCCAGGGGAATTTGGCAAATTCGGCCTTGAGCGGATCGTCCGGCAGACCCGGATTATGGAACAGGAGGCTTGCGGAGAATTCGCGCCAGCCGATTTCCGACAGGAACACATCGGCCTGATCCCGCTTGCCGCCGTTTTCGATATAACGCGTTACCCGGTCCCAAATGCGGTGGGGACTGATTTCTCCATAATGCAGGTGCGGCGACAGGCGGGACGTGCCGTCGACGGCGGGAAGGTTGCGCCGATCCGCATAGCTCTTAAGGCCGTTTTCGACAAAGGCATCGAGCCGCTCATGGGCGCCGGTCTCGCCGGGGGTCCAGGTGTCGCGCAAGCCACCCGCCCAATCGGGCTTTTTCGGCAGAAGCGCCCAATCCGGCAGATGATCGCTGTCGACGCCGCGCACCGGTTTGGGCAGGGCCTTGGGCGCCGGATCCGCGCCGCGCGAGACGCCTTGCGCCCGGGCCGCGCGCCAGAATGGTGTGAAGACCTTGTAGTAGTCGCCCGATTTGGTCTCGACCTCCCACGGCTCGAACAGCAGCCGTCCATTGAAACTCTCGACCTCGATGCCGGCCTCGCCCAGGGATGTCTTGATCGCCTTGTCGCGCGCCACGGCCGCCGGTTCGTACATGCGGTTCCAGAACACCCGCGCCGCGCCGGTCTCCTCGACCAGCTTGGCGATGACATCGCCCGCGGCGCCGCGGCGCAGGATCAGCCGCTGGCCCTTGGACTTCAGATCGGCATCGAGGCTCTTGAGGCTGTGATCGAGCCACCATTTGGAGGCACCGCCGAGGGGCTCCAGGCCGTCGCTCACATCATCGTGAACATAGACGCAAATCAGAGGAGCGCCGGCATCGGCTGCGGCGCTCAAGGCCGGATTGTCATCAAGGCGCAGATCCTGGCGGAACCACAGGATAGTGGGCGGTGCGGAAGACATTGAAGAGGCGATCCTTGGATAAACGGTCCCAAGCCATACGCAGCCCAGGCGCTGGCGGATTGTCGCGGCGGGGAAGGGAGAGGCAGTAAAGCGATTCCGCCGGCCGGCGGGCGCCGCTTTGATACCGCGAACCGGACCGCGTGTTTATCCCGGCGCACAAAAAAACGGCGGACCCGAAGGCCCGCCGTTGCCGCGATGATGCATGGGGCCCGATCAGAACCGGACATTGGCTCCCATGAAGATCCGGGCGCCCAGCACGTCGAAGAGCGGCACCAGAGTGTTGGAGTCGGTCTGGCTGTTGCCGACCCGAGGCGGTTCGGTGCTCAGCACGTTCTCGGCCCCGACCCGGAAGGTGACATTATCGGTGGCTTCCCAGCCGACGGTCAGATCCAGATAATGCCGGCCATCGACTTCCGGGATCGCCGCCGCTGTGTTGACGTCTTCCAGGCCGCCGATCCAGCGCCACCGGGCCGACAGTTCCAGCGGACCGCGCGCCCAGGTCGCCCGGACGAAGGACCGCATATCCGGGGTCGGATAGCCGGAGAAGGTCTGGCCGCAGCTGCCGCCGAACTTGCCCGCGCACTCGACCGGATCGGAGAATTCGGTCGGCGTGAGGATCCATTCGTTCACCCAGCCGAAGCTGCCGAACAGGGTGAGGGAGCCGGCATTGGTCAGCCCGAAATCGTCCAGATCGAAGCCGTAATTGACCGAGACATCGAGACCGCTCGTCTGGAAGGACGAGACGTTCTCATTGAGGCTGAGGACGCCTTGCGCGTTGCCGTCGCCCCGCCGCGGGATCAGACCGCAGAAGAACGAATTGGCATTGTTCGAGGACGCACACAGATCGAACACGCCCTGAGTGCTGCCGCCGGCCTGCGCGATCGCGTTCTGGAGGTCGATATTATACCAGTCGACCGTCACCGCGAGATTCTCGATGAAGGACGGCTGAACCACCGCGCCCACGGTCCAGGTGTTGGAGCGTTCCTCTTCGAGATCCGGATTACCCCCGCTGATCGATTCAATCTGGGAGTCTTCTTGTTCGAAGGTCCCTTCCGGATTGATCGCAAGAGCTTCGGGCGAATAGTTCGCCGCCGGAACGCCATTGGCAATACACAGCGCCGTAAGGCCATTCGACACAGGATTTTCATCCGCATCGCAGAAGTCGTCGACCTGCGGGAAGCCGTTCACTTGCGGGCCGAACAGCTCGATGATGTTCGGTGCCCGGATGGCCCGTTGGAACAGGCCCCGGAAGCGGAGTTGATCGTTGACGGACCATTCGCCGCCGCCCTTGAAGGTGAGGACGGTGCCGACCGTGGAATAGTCGGAATAGCGCACGCCGCTTTCGATGGTCACATCCTGTGCAAAAGGCAGATCTTTGACCACCGGGATACGGGACTCCAGGAAGACTTCCCAGACATTGAAGTCGCCCGTAAGAGCATCCCCGGCGGCATTGAAGCCATCAATATCCCCGGATGCGGCCACCGGATCGGGCGTGAAGGTCGCGAATTCCTCGCGATATTCAAAGCCGCCGGCCACCTGAACCGGACCCGACGGAATGTCGAAGACCGTGCCCGACAGCGAGCCCGCGACCACCTCGGTCTGGGTCTTGCCGACCGCCAGACTTTGGATCGTCGCGAAGTCCACCATTTCCTGGGTGAAGTTGCCTTCGCCGAAGAAGTTCAGCGGCACACACCCCCCGGCGGGATTCTGACAGACGATGTTGCCGTTGGCGTCTTCTTCCAGGAGCAGACCCTGCTGGGCCCGGGTGAGCTGAATGTTACCCAACTGAACATCGGTGAGTTCGGTCCGGCCGAACATGTAATAGACATCCCAGGCCCAATCCGACATCCAGCCGTCGAAGAAATCGCCGACATCGCCGCGGAAACCGCCGACGAACCGGTAGGCATTGGTGGTGAAGTCCTCTTCGCGCGGACCGGATTCCAGCATTCGGCGGAACAGGCTGCCCGTATAGGTGCCGGTGGCCGGATTATAGTTGTTGCTCGTCCGGATGATGTCCTTGGACTGATCGCTCAGGAACGGGTTCACATCGACCGAAATCTCGAATTGCTCGGCAAGCGGCGTCGGCGCAAGACGGCCCTGGGATTGGGTGTTGACGAACGTCGCTTCACTGAAGAATTCGATATTCGAGGTCAGGTCATAGGTCATGTTCGACGCGAAGGTGATGCGGTCGAGGGGAACCTGAATGTTCGTGAACGGTGCAAAGTTGAACACATCCGTTACGCCCGAGCGGGCGCGGGCATCGCCGTTCGGCAGGAACAGGATCGAGCCCGTGGTCGACCCGTCGGGCAGGGTGAACCCGCCGCCCGAGATCCGGCCTTCCGGGATCCGGCTGGACCCGCCCCGGCGCAGGGCATCCCGGCCGTCGCCGCCCGGCGGTCCGCATGTGAAGTCGCCGCGGTTCGACAGATCGCCCGCGCCGTCATCGCAGTCGAAGAAGGTGAAATCGCGCTCGCCCGCGAGCACCTGGGTCTGGGTGTAGTATTCGGCAAAGACGGTGATGTTGCCGCGGTTGCCGCCGAAATTCGTGCCGCCCAGAAGCTGGAAGTTATAGGTCTCGCCGTCGCCTTCATCGAGCAGGTCGAATTGGGCGCTGGCTTCCAGGCCCTCGAAATCGTCCTTGGTGATGAAGTTGACGACGCCGGCGACGGCATCCGATCCGTACACGGCGGACGCGCCGCCCGTGACCACTTCGACCCGCTCGATGAGCCCGGCCGGAATCGTGTTCACATCCGTGCCGCCGAAGCCCGCGCTGTTGTCCGCCGGGATCCAGCGCCGGCCATTGACCAGCACCAGAGTGCGTTGATTGCCCAGGCCCCGCATATCGAGGGTGGCAAAGCCCGCGCCCGGATTGTTGGACTGGCTCGAGGCGCCCGGCACAAGCTGCGGCAACTGGTTAAGCACGCGCTCGACCGTGACATTGCCGGAATATTCGAATTCCGCCGCGTCGATCACCGAGATCGGGCTGTTGGCTGAAAGATCCTGACGCGGAATGCGCGATCCGGTCACGATCACGAGTTCGTTTTCCTCGTCACCCACTTCCTGGGCTTCGAGCGGTGCGGCGGTCATAAGAAGTGTCGCGCCCGTGGCAAGTAGGGCCTGGCGCAGGGTGGAAAGGGTGGTTTGTCGGCCTTTGGCCGTGATGCGTGTCATGGACATGCCCCCGTGGTTGCAGTCGCGGCCCAAACGCCGCTGTCCTGCTCACCCCCAAGTGGCCATCCATGTCTGTGTGTATGTCCCGAACCTGGCGCCGGTATCCGGCTGCCATGGCCCGGCGCGGCGCTTTGCGCACCGCTTTTGTTGTGTCGCAAACGCTAGTCGACCGGGGAGCGCCGGTCATCCCCCGCACGGGCACAAGGGCACGGATTCCGCGCGGAGTGTCACGCGATAGTCACAACCCGAGCGGCCCTCGGCGCCGGCAGCAGGCGTTGGTCGCTGCTGCTGCGCGGTTCGTCGCCCCCGCCGCGCCGCCGCCAATCTGCCCTATCGGGTCACTCGGGCAGGCGGGTCCCCATGATCCGCGCATGGGCCATGCACAGGGCCGGAACCAGGAACATCGCAATCGGCACGCCGACCAGCACGCCAAAGCCGATCGAGACCGCAAGCGGGACCAGGAACTGAGCCTGGGTGCTCTGCTCGATGATCAGCGGGAAAATGCCGAGAAAAGTGGTCAGGGAGGTCAGCAGAATGGGCCGGAAGCGGGCCTTGGCGGCATCGACGATGGCCTCGCGGACACAGGCGACCTCCCGGCGGCGGTCGTTGAAGAAGTCGATGAGCACCAGCGAGCCGTTGATGATCACCCCCGACAGGCCGACAACGCCGAAAACCGAGATGAAGGTCATGGTGATGCCCATGATCAGATGCCCGACGATCGCGCCGACAAGGCCGAAGGGAATGGCGGCCAGCACGATGAGCGGCTGGGTATAGGAGCGGAACACCACGGCCAGCAGGGTATAGATGACGAACAGCGCGATCAGGAAACTCCGTCCCAGGACGGCGCCGGTCTCCGCCTGTTCGCGCTGCTCGCCGGCGAGGGCGAAGGTCACATCGGGAATACGGTCGAACAGGCGCGGCAGATAATTCTCGATCATATAGGCGTTCACATCCGCGCCGGTGGTCACGCTCTCATCCACATTGGCGGTGATGGTGACGATCCGCTGGCCGTTGCGCCGGTTGATGGTCGTCGGGCCTTCCTCGATGGCGATATCGACGACGCTGCGCAAGGGGACGAAATCGCCTTGGGGTGTGCGGATCCGATAGGTGTAGATATCGCCGATCGTCCGGCGTTCGACCTCGGGCAAGCGCACATAGACCCGCACTTCTTCGCGGTTGCGCTGAACCCGGAGGGCCTCGGCGCCGAAAAAGGCCGCCCGGATCTGCGCGGCGACATCCTGAAGGGTCAGCCCGAAGGTCCGCGCTTCGGGCTTGAGGCTCAAGGTCACTTCGCGCCGGCCCTGTTCCTGGTCGCTGCGCACATCGAAGACGCCATTCAGGCCGTTGAGTTCCTGTTCGATCTGGCGCACGGCACGGTCGAGGTTTTCGGCATTCGCGCCGGAAATCTCCAGATCCACCGGGTCGCCGATATTGATGAGCGAGGAGCTGAACACAAGCTTGGTGACATCGGGAAGCTCGGGCACCATTGCGCGCCAGCGGTTCTCAAAGACCTGGGTGCGGAATTCACGCTCATTCGGGTCGATCAGCTCAAGGATGATCGTGGCTTCATTGGCCTGTGGCAGGCTGATGCCGCCGCCGCCCGGGCCGCTGCCGAAGCCGGTGCCGGCCCCGATGGACAGATATTGCGCGATAATGGTCGAGCCTTTTTCCAGCCCGAGATCGGCCTCGATGGCATTGGCGGCTTCGAGGCCGATCTGGCGCACCTGTTCGGCAATCCGTTCGGTCCGCTCGGCATTGGCGCCGGGTGCCAGTTCCAGACTGGCGGTCACATAAGTGGCCTCGACCCGCGGGGCAAAGCCGAACTTCACCAGCCCGCTCGACAACAGCCCCAGCGCCAGGAAGAAGATCGCGATGCTACACGCGATGACGAAGCCCCAATGCAGCGTGGCGAACCGGACCGCGCCGTCGAGAGGCCCGCTGGTGAACGCGGTGAGGGCCCGGTCGGTCGCTTCGCGCGCCCGAGCTAAGAGGACCGATATGCCCCGCCTTGGGCGGGCCGGGTCCACATGGGACAGATGGCGCGGCAGCACCAGCAGGGACTCCACGAGGCTCAGCACCAGGACGATGATCACCACCGCCGGCACATCGCCCAGGAACTTGCCCAGGGTGCCCGGCAGGAACAGCAGCGGGATGAAGGCGACAATGGTCGTCAGCACCGCGAAGATCACCGGCGTGCTGATCCGGGTGGCCCCGGCAATGGCGGCTTCGCGCGCGCCGACGCCGGAATGATTGCGCGCAAAGATATTCTCGCCCACCACAATGGCATCGTCGACCACAATGCCAATGGCCAGGATGAAACCGAACAGCGATAGCTGATTGATCGAGATACCGAGCGCGCCCATGGCGGTGAATGCGCCGATAAACGACACGAAGATGCCGGCCGCCACCCAGAACGCAAGCTTGAGGTCCAGAAACAGGGTCAGCGCGATCATCACCAGCGTCAGGCCGATAATGCCGTTGCGGATGAGCAGCGACAGTCGGTCCTCAAGCTCGTTGGCGTCATTGCGCCAGATGCGCAAGGATACGCCCGGCGGCAGTTCGGCGCGCAGGGTCTCGTCTACATAGGTCTCGACCGCGGCGACGACATCGAGCACGCGCTCCTCGCCGATCCGAAAGACCTGGACGAACGCCGCCGGCTGACCGTTGAACTCGATAAAGCTGTCGGTTTCCTGGAAGCCGTCAACAACGGTCGCGACATCGCGGAGGTGGACCGTGGCTCCGCCCGCATCGCCGATCAGGACGATATCGCCGAAGTCCTGACCCGTGTAAGACCGCCCGACGGTCCGCACCAGGATTTCATCGCGCCCGGTCTCGATCTCGCCGGCGGGCAGATCCAGGCTGTTCTCCGCAATGATCGCGGCCACCTGGGTCAGGCTCAGACCATAGGCGCGCAGCCGGTCGTTGGATATTTCGATGGAGATTTCATAGGGCTGGGTGCCGCGCACATCGACAAAGGAGATCGCCGGGTCGAGGGACAGATCGTCCTTGGCCAGTTCCGCCAGCTCCTTGAGCGCCCGGGGCGGCACATCGCCGTAAAGCGCGATCTCCACCACACGGCTGCGGGTCGTCAGTTCACTGACCTGAGGTTCCTCGGCCTCACCGGGGAACGCGGTAATCCGGTCGATCTCGGCCTTGATTTCATCCAACTTGGTAGCGGTGTCTTCGCCCCGATTGAGTTCGAGCGTCACAACGCCGACGCCTTCGGCCGCCTGCGCGCGCACCTCGCGGATACCGTCCACGCCCTCGATCTGATCTTCGATGCGCTTGATGATGGAGTCTTCGATTTCAGAGGGCAGGGCGCCGGGATAGTCCACCCGCACCTCGATCACATCGAGGCTGAATTCGGGAAACACCATCTGCTTGACGCTCAGCAGGCTGACGAGGCCCGAGAACACCAGAAACAGCATCAGTAGATTGGCCGCAACGCCGTTGCGCACCATCCAGGCAATGATGCCTCTCATGACAGCGGATCCTCGGCGGCTGCCTCGTCGCTTTGGGGCGCCTCGCGCACCGGCATACCCTCGACCGCGAAGGGCAGGGCGCTGATGATCGCCCGGTCGCCCGCATCGAGATCGCCAGAGACAACGCTCACTGTCTCGCTGCCCTCGTCGACCACCTGGACCCCGATGATCTCCAGCGTGTTGTCCGCGCTCACCACCCACACCGTGTCATCGGCCCGCAAGGCGCCCGGAGGAATGGAGAACCGGTCTTCCAGGGTCTGACCGGCGATCACGACTTCGGCAAACATGCCGGGCCGCAGGAAGGGGGCATCGCCGAGCCCGGGAGCGGCGCGGCCCAAAATGCGCTGGCCGGGGCGGTCCGGGTCGGGCACGGCAACGACCACGTCCACCGTCCGCGTGCCCCGGTCGATATCCGCTTCGACGCGCGCGACCGAGCCGGTCCAGGCAAAACGCTGGCCACCGTAATCCACCGTCAGGGTCGCCGAGGCACGGTCCGACGGCTCGAGCCCCGCGACGGTCCACAGGTCCGGCACCAGGCCCGCCCGGCTGGCTTCGAGCGCAATGACGACCTCCAAGACATCGGTCGCATAAAGCCGCGCCAGTTCCGCGCCGATCTGAACGACGGCGCCTTCGGCGGCGGCCTCCGAAAGGATGCGCCCGTCGAAGGGCGCGCTGATGGTGGTGAATTCCAGATCCAGCTCCCGGGCGCGGACCTGGGCTTCAAGACGCGCGAGGCGCGCGGTGGCCTGGGCGCGCTGGCTGGCGAGGTCGTCGCGCCGTTCCTCGCTGGCAAAACCGCCCTGGTTCAGCGTGGCAACCCGCTCGATCTGCTGATTCAGGAACCGGATTTCGGCGCGCGTGGCCTCCGCGTCGGCGCGCGCCTGCTCCAATGCGGCTTCGAAGGGCCGGGGGTCGAGTTGGACGAGCATCTCGCCCTCACTCACTGTGAGGCCGGCCTCCAGCCGGTCCGATACTGCGGTGATCGACCCGCCGACCCGGGCCGCGAGCGCGACCTCGCGCCGGGCCTCCACAAATCCGGACCCGCGCACCGGGACCGCGCCGGTTTCGGCCTGAACGGCCACGGTTTCGACAAGGCGCGCGCGGGTCTCGGCCGGTTTCGATGTCGGCGCCTGGCGCAGCATGCCGAGGAGTATGTAGCCGGCAATCCCGAGGCCGATCACCGCAAAGGACAGGGTGGTCCAGGACAGCCGGGCCAGCCAGGAGCGCTGCTCCGTTGCGCTTTGAGCCCCCTGCGGTTCGGGTTCGGTCGGCGTCATGGCCTTTTATCCCCTTCGTCCCGGTCGTTTTGCCTGGGCCGGCGCCCTGCAAGGCGATGTGCAATAGCGATACGCTCCGCCTAAGCCGACGGATTGCCCTGTCAGGCACACTTTACGCCAGGCGGGCGCCGGATGCGCGCGCGAAAAAAAAGACCCGGCCGCAGGGGATACCGCGACCGGGCCGGTCCGTGACCGAGGCTGGAAATGAAGGGTCAGTAGGTGGCCCGCACTCCAGCGAAGAACGCCGCGCCCGGCGTGCTGAAGCCGAGCACCTCGGTATAGTCCTCGTCGAAGATGTTCTCGCCACGCGCGAACACCTGCAGATAGTCGGTGAGCTTATAGGACCCCGACAGGCGCACCAGCGTGTAAGCGTCAAGCGTCTTGCGCGGCGTGAAGTCCGGGTCGGCGAACCCGAAGAACAGATCCTCCTGCTCGCCGTTGTAATCGACGCCGAGATTGACCGTCAGGCGCTCTTCAAGGCCCGTATAGGTGATGTTTGCCGCCGCGGTGTGCTCCGGGCGCCGGACTTCGACCAATTCATCGGCCCCAGTCGCATCCAGATAGGTGTACTGAGCATCAAATGTCAGGCCGCCCAACAGATTCGCCATCAGATAGACTTCGACACCTTCGCGTTCGCTTTCACCGGGGATGTTGTCCACCGACGAAATGAACTGTCCGTCGATGAACTGGAACGTCGACTGGATTTCATCTTCGAGGTCGGCGTTGAAATAGGTCACATCGACGAGCGCGCGGCCGCCGAAGAACGACTGGGTGACACCGATATCCCAGCCTTGCGAGCGCTCGGGCACCAGATCGGGATTGCCGATGAACGTGTCCGGATCAAAGCCGAAACGCTCATTGAAGCCCGGGTCGGTGATGCCTTCGCCGAAGCTGGCATGGAAGCGGGTGCCATAGGCGGGCATCAGGAAGGCCGCCGAGAAGCGGTAGGTTGTGGCATCGTCGAACACATCGTTGAAGTCGTGGCGCACCGCCGCCGACGCGAACAGCCGGTCGTCCACGCCGAGATTGTATTCACCGATCAGCGAGGTCTGGCTGTCGTCGCGTTGCTGATTGACGTTCTCGAATTCGACCTCTTCATGCTCGACCGCGGCCGTCAGCGACAGATCATAAGGGCCATAGCTGCGCTGGCCCGTCAGATGCAGGCCGTAATCGATCCGGTCGCCGCGGCTGAAGCTGGTTTCCGCGCCGCCATCCAGATTGACCACCTCGGTGTCGGCATAGGCAATAAAGGCACGCCCCATGAGCCAGTCGCCAAGCAGGGGACCGGTGATATCGATCTTGCCCAACAGATCTTCCGTCTCGGAACTGTCTGCGGAGTCCACGACGGTACCGAACGAGAATTCCTGTTCGTCCGACTCGGCTTCACTTTCGGCATAGCGGACCACGCCCTCGACCGTGAACCGGTCCATCAGGAGGACATTGCCCTTGAGGTTCGCGGTGATGTTCTCAAAGCCGTCGTCTTCCGAACCCGTCGGCGACACCGACTCACCGTCGGTCGTGTAATACTGGGCAGACACGCGCACGCCGCCGATATCCGAGCCATAGCCCATGCCGCCGAACAGGCGGAAGGTGCCGAACGAGCCGCCCTCGGCTTCGAACTCGCTGTTGAAGCCTTCGCCCGGCCCTTTGGTGAAGACCGAGATCACGCCGCCCAGCGCTTCGGAGCCGTAGAGCGCCGACTGGGGACCGCGCAGCACCTCGATCCGCTCGATATCGGCCGAGACGAGATTGGCGAAGTTGAATTCGCCGAACACCGGGTTCGCCGCTTCGATGCCGTCGATATAGACCAGGGTCTGGTTGCCTTCCGCGCCGCGGATCCGCACCTGGGTCAAGCCGCCCTGCTGACCGGTCCGGTTCACCGCGAGGCCCGGCACCGAGCGCAGGACATCGGAGATGATCACCGTCTGGGTGGCTTCGATCCGGTCGGCCTCGAGGACCGTGACGGCACTGCCGATTTCGCTGGCGGGACGGGGAATAAGACTTCCCGTGACGACGATCACGTCGTCATCGGCGAAGCTGTCCTCCGTCGCGCCGTCCTGAGCGTGCGCGCCCTGAGCCGTCAGAGCCGCGACGGCGGCGCCCGCAAGCCAAGCCATTCGCCGGTTTTGCCAATGAGTTCCCCACGCCATGATACTGGTCCCCTGTCGGTTAAGCGTTGGCCGGATCAGTAGCTATAGATAACAACAGCGCGATGACAGTCGAGACCGCCCGGTCATTTAGCCGACAGTCTGTCACTGTCGGGACACAGGTCCAAGCGGTGCTCGGATCACGGGAGGGCTGGCCGCTCAGGCGCGGCGCCCATGCGGATCTCCAACCCAGTGGCGGAGGCCGGGGGCAGCAGCAAGTCGGGGCTGATCGAGGACGGCGAAGAGCGGCAGTGCCGGACCGAAGTCAGAGACTGTTCTGAAGGCGGGCCAGAACCTCCGGCGTCGCCACACAATCGGCAAAGCCGTCGGCCTCTAACTGCCATTGGATCAAGGCCTGGCCCGTCAGCGTTGTAAAGCGGCTGCCGGCAACCGGAAACCCGAGCGCGATATTCAGTTGAGCAACGAAATCCTCGTCGCCCGCGCCACCCGTGTTGGAGCCGACCCGCCAGCGCCGCAATCCCGCCTCGTCGCTCTGGGACCAGCTGCGTGTCGCCAACAGCGCGTCGAGCCCGGTGAGCAGAATATACTTGTACGGCGTGCCGTCCTCCGTGGTCGTATATTTCTTTACATAGTTCTCGCTCTCGGGCTCGACGAACTCCGGTTCCCGCTTGAGGCCGGCGGCCACGCGGAAATCCGCCCATTTGCCGCGCGGCCGGCGGCGTGTGGCGTCATACCCGCCGGGGATCGTTTGACAGCCTGCGGATGAAAAGCGATAGGGCCAGTTCGAGGCATTGCTGATCGATGCTGCATGAATGTTGTCGGCCACGTTGCGCGGCCCGTCCCACCAGTCCCGGCCCGTATAGGTCAGGTCCGAAACCGAACGCAGGATGAGGCGCTTGTCGGCCTGAATGAAGGCGCCCGGCTGTGCCAGGATGCCGGCGCTGCGCCCGTGGAGCCCAACGGTGAAATGGAACAAGCCCGTCGGCATCATGTTGGCGTACCGGTCATTGACCGGCGCATATTGAAGCTGCTTGAAAACATGTTCGACCGTCGGCACGGTCGATGCGTTGGCCGCCCAGAGCAGGCCCGCGCCCGGGTCCCAGACGCCCATCACGCAATGGAAGAAGCGGTGGTCCGGCGATGACACTTCCAACTCGAGCGCCGGACCGAAGGTCACATCGCCGAGGTCCGGTTCTTGGGTCAGCCGGCAGCCGCGCAAGCCGAACAGGATCCTCTTGTCGCGCGATGCCTCGCTTGCGAACGGAAACCCGTTCCACTGGCACAAGCGCATCATATGCTCATGGGTGAACTCGAAACGCTCACAGGACTCGGTGCACGGATCTTCAACACTTAGAAGATGACGCGTGTTGATCGACCCGGTTCCGGCCTCCCAGGCCGCGGCCGGGCGCGGCTCCTCGAGGCTCGCCCACAGCTTGGCACTGCCCCGCGCATTGCGCAGCGCCCGGGCGTTGGCGGCCCGTTGCGCGGCCTCCTCGACGGGCAAGGTTTCGGCATCCGCCTCGATAATCGCCCGAAGCTCGTTATCGCTATATGGCCGGTCGGGATACTCGACGGTTGTCCGGGGGCGAATGATCGCCGGCCCGCCCCGCGCAGGTGCGGCGGCCAGGAACGCCGAGGCGCCAAGGCCGGCGGCTACCGCGCGCCGTGTCGGACCGGTGCCCTTAGCGCGGCGTTCGGTCTTGATGGTCATGACATTCCCTCCGGATACACGGCCGCCACACATAACCCAGCGCAGTCAAACCCCTGGCCATTTCGGCTTCGGGTCCATACTATCGGTCATGGTTTCGGGCGGTGCAAGCAGGGGGCGCGATGACCATGGCACGGCTCTTTCACGCGATAGCGGGGCCCGCACTGGCGCTGCTGCTGACCTGTATCGCGCCGGGATTTGCCGATCCCGTCCGGGCGCAGCAGGACCCCTGTGGCGGCGGTACCGAAGCGTTCCGGCCCGGCCTTGATTGCGACCGACCGCGCACGCTGACGGTCTACAGCGACATTGTGGATGACGCACGCTACCAGTGTACGCAATTGCGCTGGGCCTGCGTCGATGCGCAGGCGCGGGCCGGGGAGACTGGCGGCGACAGCGATGCCTGCTTTGTGCTGACCTGTGATGAATTGCGCGCCCGCCGGGGCAATCCGCCTCCGGAAGTCTTCAATGCGCGGCCCTTGCTGATCAATGCGTTCGACGATGTGGTCTATGTCAATCGCGGCGCGGACTCCTGCACCGGCTCGCTGGTCGCGCCCAGCCTCGTCTTGACCGCCCGGCATTGTTATATGGCGGACCGGGTGCTCATTGGGCGGACAAAAGACGATCCTGACGCGGTGTCCATCCGAACCGTGACCGAGATCCTGCCGCCCGTCTCACTCGGCGCCCTTGACGTGCAGCTTTATGTGCTGGAGGAACCGGCGCCCGTCGCGCCCATCAGCCTGGCACCGCCCCATT
>CAZHDI010000003.1:79308-82691 GCA_964531285.1 uncultured Alphaproteobacteria bacterium
TATGTGCTGGAGGAACCGGCGCCCGTCGCGCCCATCAGCCTGGCACCGCCCCATTGGCCCGCGCTGGACCGCTTGTCGAAAATGGAGGTGGTCGGCTATGGCCTCGATGAGGCCGAAGCCGCTGCGTTGACGGCGGACGATAACCGGTCGGGCGGCGCGACGGGGACAAAGCGGCAGGGCTTTGTGCTGCGCGCGTCGCACAGTTGCGATGCGCCGGATGATCCGGACACGTTCGGTTGCCGCCCGGGGCGTGAAATCGTGGCCGGCCGGTTCGGCGTGGACGGCTTCGGCGATACCTGCGACGGCGATAGCGGCGGCCCGCTCCTCGTGGTCAATCCGCTCGACATGCAGGCATCGCGCGGCCGTCAGCCCGGGGAGCGGTATCTCGATGCGTTGCGGGCGGGGCGCTATTATCTCGCGGGCGTGACATCGCGGGCGATCCGGACGGAACAGCATCTCGACACGAGCGTCAGGTGCGGGTTCGGCGGGATCTATACCAAGGTCACGGACGGTTTGATTAACTGGATGGCGTGTGCCGCGCAGACCCGGGGCGAGACGGTTACGCTGGCAGCCGGGGAAAGCACCGGCGCGGCCGATTGCACGTCGCCGGGCTTCTGATCGGCGCGGCCGGGGAAGGGAGAGGAACATGATGGGCAAACGGAGCATTCTCGGGGCCGTTCTCGTTGGACTGATCCTGTCGGTCGGACTCGGCGTGACCGGCGCCCGGGCTCAATCGGGGGCGCAGGAGGCCCTGCCGCTCCCGGCCGATCTGGCGCCGGCGCGGCTTTATCCGCTTCTTGAGCCGTTCGCCGATGAGACCTATCAGAGCCTGATCACCAATCAGCGCGAGCGGATCGACGGTCAGGAGACGGATTTCCGGCGGGTGGCCGACCTCACCGAGGACGACCCGCTGTATATCATCGCGCGGTCGGTTGGCCGCATCGCCATCAAACTCCGCCGCGATTTCGACGGCGCGGAGGGCGTGACCTGGTGCACCGGTACGGCCATCTCGCCGCGTCATGTCCTCACCAACCGGCATTGCCTGACCCCGCGGCCGGGTTTCAGCCTCGCCGCGGCGCAGATCGTGCTGAACTATCTGGAGGAGAACAGTCCCGAGGTTCAGGTCTTCGAACTGGCCGTCGATCGACCCATTGAGATGAACGACCGGGAAGCCTTCGATTACGCGATCGCCGAAATCGCTGGCGATGCGGAGATCCCTGCGGACTTCATTCTGTCGCCGGATGAGCTTTATCGGATCGGCACCACCATGCCCGATGACGATGAGCTTGTGGTGGTGATCGGCCATCCCTCGGCCAAGCCGGCGCGCTATACCCGGGATTGCCCGGCCTTCGATCCGGCGATTGTCGGCCATGTCTTGCGCCATCGCTGCGACACGCTGGGCGGCAGTTCCGGGTCCCTGGTGCTGCGCAGCGCGACCGGCGAGCTTGTCGGGCTTCATTATCAGGGGGCGGATGTCTTTGAGCCGGATCTCAATCAGCACAACTCGGCCGTGATGCTGGCGGCGGTCAAGGAGGAGAGCGCCGTCATTCAGGGCATTGTTCAGGCTCTGGAGGAAGAGGCCTACCGGCAGGCGCAGATCGGCGACATTTGGTCGGAGGAGGAAGCCCAGCAGGTTGCCTCGGAATTGCGCTATTTCACCCAGGAGCGCCTGGACGGCTGTGTCCTGATGGAGCCGGATGCGTTGAGCTTCGGTCCGCTGGAACGCGAGCGGATCCCGGCCATCCTGGCGGCCATTGCCGGCGATGCGTCGGTGTCCGAGATGACCTATCTCGTGGTCGGGCTTGGCGATCTCGGCGGCACGGCGGCGTATATGCAGGGGCTCGGGTTCCGCCGGGCCAATGCGGTCAAGGACTATATGGTGGCCCTTGGCGTGTCGCCCGCGAATATCACCACGGGAAGCACGGGCAATCAGGCATTCCGGATTTTCCGGCGCCTGCGGTGCGGTGCGGTCATCGAGCGCGGCCGCGATCTGAGCGAGATCATCGGCCCCATCGCGCCGCACCTGCCGGGCCTTGGCATGGCAGACCGGCTGGGCCTGCCGGGCGGTTGATCACGGGAGACTGATCAGGGGGCGGACTGCTGACGGATCAGCGGATCGTCCTTATCGATCCCGATCAGCCAGGGTCCGTTCTCGCCGGCATCTCGGCTGCCTTGATTGGTCATAACGAGGGCGACCGACCCGTCGTCGTTTTGGAGCAGGCGGGTGGCGCGGACATTCGGTTTCGACACGAGCTTACGGCGCAGTTTCAGGGTGCCAGCGCTTCCGAGCCGTAAGACCGTAATGCCACGTTGCTCATCCAGTCGGAGACCAGACGACGTGGCCGCCAGGAGGATATCGCCATCAGGTAATTCCAAGATGGCCTCGGGGCTGTCGACAATATCAGTCTGATAGCGTTTGGTCCAAATGCTCGTTCCGTCGCGGGAATCGATCCGCATCAGTTGCAGAGCCAACCGCGGGGGCAAAGGGGCATCGGCCTCGATTTCGAATGTCGTCGCCCAGAGTATGTCGCCGTTCGCGGCCTCAGTTAAAACCATATTCATATCAGGGTGAAAGGCATGTTCGATCATGCGTGACCACAGAATACCGCCGCGCACATCGTAGGCCGCGATGAAAGCAGACCGAGCAAAAAGAAATCTGCCACCGACAGTTTCCATCCGTCTGCCATGAACGATAACGCGGTCGTGGGATGTGAGCAGGCCTGACACCCAGGGCCGACCTACGAATCCCATGTCCTCCGCTTCGATCTCCGGTGTGGTAAAATAATCCGGAAACGGATCGGCTAGCAGTTCCTTCGCCTGGCCTGCTTCGTCGAAGGTAACGAAGATCAGACGTGTGCGGTCAATATTCGCTGCATTGGACCGGGCATTTGAATCATTGGTGCCAGGCCCCGTTCCAGTAGCCTGAGCGATAAGGAACGGCTGGCCTCGCTGAAGAACTCCGGCACCTGCAAAATTTATGAATCGGTTGTACTCATGAGTGTAAGTGCTTTGGAACAAAAGCGATCCGTCCGCTGTGAGTATGCCGATACGTGGCATGGATATGTTTTCTGTCTGCTCGCTCCTTTCGTAACCCGCAAAAAGTAAGCGTCCATCGGGCAGGCGTTCGAGATGCGATATATGCTTACCGTCGTCTGGTGAGAGCAGACGGCGGGTTCGAATTTGCCCCGTGTCATCAAGGGTGAGAATCCATGTCCGATCGTTTGCATCAAACGTCATGGCGTATCCGCCACCCTTCAGACTCACAATCCGGTTGAAGGAGTGATGTGTCGTTCCGCCCGTCAGTGTCCCGAACTTCCGCGTAAAGGTTCGCTTAACCAGAGGCCGGGCGATGCGCAGGCCGGGGAAGCGCACCTCCTGGTCTT